>JAVWUU010000072.1:0-13234 GCA_036666995.1 Thermomonas sp. | reverse complement strand
GTGACCGAGGCGAAGCCGCGTATCGCAGTGTTGAACGCTGCGGATCCGCGCCTCGCGGCGTTGTCGTTGCCGGATTCGGAGATCCATTGGTATGGCGATGCACGCGGCTGGCATTTGCGCGAGGACGCGCTGTATCGCGGCGCCGAATTCGTGATGGACACCGCGTCGCTGCCGCTGCCGGGTTGGCACAACCGCAGCAACCTGTGCGCCGTGCTCACCGCGCTGGACGCGTTCGGGCTGGATGCGGCCGCACTGGCGCCGCACGCTGCCACGTTCCAGCCGTTGCCCAATCGCCTGCAACCCATCGGCACGCGCGACGGCATCCTCTACGTCAACGATTCGATCAGCACCACGCCGATGGCCACGCTGGCTGCGTTGGCGCTGTACGCGAATCGTCCGGTCGCGTTGCTGGTGGGCGGACATGATCGCGGCCTGCCATGGGACGAGTTTGCCAAGGCGATGTGCTCGCAGGCGCCACGCGCGATCGTCACCCTCGGGCAGAACGGGCCGCGTATTCGCGCCTTGCTCGCGCCTGTCGCTGAAACGGGCGGCTTCGCGCTGTCGTCGGCCAATGGCCTTGCCGATGCGATGGCGCAGGCACGCTCGGCCTTGCCGGACGGCGGCGTCGTGTTGCTCTCGCCCGGTGCGCCGAGCTTCGGCATGTACAGGGACTACGTGGCGCGTGGCCGGCATTTCGCCGAGCTGGCGGGCTTCGATCCCGACATGATCAGCGGCATCACGGGGATGGGCATCGCCTGAAGGTGACGGGATCCCGGAATTCGGCGATGGGCGTCGAAAGTTCACGCCATTCGCATGTTCCCGAGGTAGCGTAGGCGCTCTTCCCCCGGAGATCCCAACATGCGCCGCCAGCCTTTCAACAGAGTGTTGCTTGCCCTCGGATTGCTGCTTGCCACGGCCCCCGCGTTCGCTGCCATGGTGGCGAAACCGGTGGAATGGAAGGTGGGCAAGGATCGCTTCAGCGGCTATCTCGTCTACGACAATGCCGGCAGCGACAAGCGCCCCGGCCTGGTGATGGTGCCCAATTGGATGGGCGCGACCAAGGATTCGATCGAGCGCGCCAAGGCGGTTGCCGGCGACGACTATGTAGTGCTCGTCGCGGACGTGTACGGCAAGGGCAAGCGGCCGAAGAACGCGAAGCAGGCGGGCGCATTCGCGAGCGGCCTGCGTGGCGATGACCGCACGGTCCTGCGTGCGCGCATGGACGGGGCGGTGGCAGCACTGAAGGCGCAGGCATCGAAAGCCCCGCTGGATGCGGACCGGATCGGTGCGCTCGGGTTCTGTTTCGGCGGTTCGGCGGTACTGGAGCTGGCGCGCGAGGGCAGCGAGCTCGCCGGCGTGGTCAGCCTGCATGGCGGCTTGGCGCCCGGCGCGAAATCGGCGACCGCCGCGGAAGTGAAGACGCCGGTGCTGGTGCTCAATGGCGCCGCGGACAAGGCCGTGTCGGACGAGGACATCCTCGCGTTCGAGAAGGAGATGGATGCCGCCGGCGCTGACTGGCAGTTCGTCGACTTCGCCGGCGCGGTGCATTGCTTCGCCGAGCCGAGTGCCGGCAACGATCCGTCGACCAATTGCGCCTATGACGAACGTGCGGCGAAGCGCGCCTACCGGATGCTGGCCGATTTCTTCGAGGAACGCTTCGAAGCGAAGGACTGATCGCGCTTAGTGGTCGCGGCCCACGGCGTAGCTGGCGAGGCCGCGCAAAGCGGCGACGAAATCGTTATCGCCGAGGCTGGACAGGGCGGCCTCGGCATCGCGTGCGTACTGCAGCGCGCAGTCGCGGCTGTAGTCCAGGCTGCCGCAGGCGTGGATCGCGGCGAGGACGTCGGGCATCGCTTCCGCGTTGCCCTGTTCGATCGCTGCACGCAGCAGCGCACGTGTGGTCGCGTCGCTGTGCTGCATGGCGTGGATCAGCGGAAGCGTCGCCTTGCCCTCGGCGAGGTCGTCGCCGAGGTTCTTGCCCAGCGTCGTCGCGTCGGAGGCGTAATCGAGCACGTCGTCGGCGATCTGGAACGCATAACCCAGGGCCATGCCGTAGCGATGCATCGCGTCGCAGGTTGACGCGTCCGCGCCGGCCAGCAACGCGCCGAGGCGCGTCGCGGCGGCGAACAGCACCGCGGTCTTGCGCTCGATCACGCGGAGATAGGCGGCTTCATCGGTGTCCGGGTTGCGCACGTGCAGCAGCTGCAGCACCTCGCCTTCGGCGATGGTGTTGGTGGTGTCGGCCAGCAATTGCTGCACGTCCATGCGCTCCAGCTCGACCATCAGCTGGAAGCTGCGCGAATACAGGAAGTCGCCGACCAGCACGCTGGCGGCATTGCCCCACACTGCATTGGCGGTCTTGCGGCCACGGCGCAGGTCTGACTCGTCGACCACGTCGTCGTGCAGCAGGGTGGATGTGTGGATGAATTCGACCACCGCCGCCAGCTGGTGCGCGGCGGTGCTGCGATGCCCGAGCGCACCCGCGACGAGCAGCAGCAACATCGGCCGCAACCGCTTGCCGCCGGCGCCGATGATGTATTCGGCCACCTGGTTAATCAGCACCACGTCCGAGGCCAACCGCTGGCGGATCAACGCGTCCATCGCCGCCATTTCCGAGGCGGCCAGGGCCTGGATCGCGGGCAGGGCGAGGCGTTGCGGCGTGGGGCTGGCGGTCTCGTGCATGGGATGTCGCGTCGTGGGGTGCGCAATTATAGGCCGCACCGCCCCGACTGGTTCCGCGCCCTTGTCAGCCGGGCAGCAGCGCCTCCGAGGCGCCCTGGGCCATGCGCTTCTGCACCTCGTCGCGCATCTGCGCCAGTTCGCCGCCGATCTGCTGGCGCTTGGCCATGCCCTCGCGATGGATCTCGCGCACTTCCTCGACGGTCTGGATCAGCTTGTCGTGGACGTGGCGCAGGGTCTCGATGTCGATGACCGAGCGCTGGTTGGCCTTGGCCGTGCCCACCGACGTGGCGTGCACCAGGTCGGCGTTCTTGCGCATCAGTTCGTTGCTGGCGTCGTCGATCGCGTTGGCCAGGTCGACGGCGTTGCGCTGGTCGGCCAGCGACAACTGGATCGCGAACTGGTTGCGCCACATCGGGATGGTGATGTCGCGCACCGCGCTGAACTTCTCGATCAACTGGATCGCATTGGCCTGGATCAGGCGGATCATCGGCAGGGTCTGGTCGGCGGCGTGCTGCAGCACCTGCAGGTCGGACACGCGCTTGTCGAGCAGGCGCAGCGCGGTGTCCAGTTCGGCGCGGCGGATGCGGCTTTCCGGATCCTCCATGCCGGCCAGCGCGGCCTGGTCCTGCTGCAGTTCGGCGATGCGCACGCGACCGGCTGCGACATGGATGCCGAGCTCATGGCGTTCCTCGCGGACGATGCCGTGCATCTGGTCGTACTCGCGCACGCGCTGCTGCTGGGTGGCCTGGGTCTTGCCGACGTCGCGCATCAGCTGGTCGATCTGGGTATTCGTGGAGCTGTATTTCTGGATCAGGTCGTCGCGGCTCGCCTTGAGCTTGTCGATCAGCGGGCCGAGGATCGGCAGCTTGGAACGCTCGCCGAACGAATCCAGGTTCAGGCTGCGGGCGATGCGCACCACTTCGCCGAGCTTGTCGCCGGAGTTGTCCAGGTCGGCATTGCGCACCTTGTCGAGCAATTGCGTGGAGAAGCTGCTGGTCTTGCCCGCGGCTTCGCGGCCGTAGCCGTGCAGGTTGCCCGGGGTGATGTCCTGCAGCGCACGCGAGGCGTCCTGGATGCTGTCGATGTCGGCGGTCGTCAGGCCGAGTTCGAGCAGCGCCTGTTCGTTGAGCGCGGCCGGGAGCAGGGATGCGGATTCGGGGTTGTGCGTGGTCATGGCGACTCCTTGGCGACGACGTGCGACTGGATTTCGGATGGCGGTGTTGCGGATGCCGGGATGGCGGCCTCGACCGATGCCACCAATGCGGCGGCATCGCGGAGCATGGCGGCATCCTGCTGGCCGGCAAGCGCCGCACGATGCTGGACCAGCAGGCCTTCCACGGTGGGCAGCATATGCTGGTAGCGCGCTGCCAGCGCGTGACCGTTCTGCGCGAGCAGGTCCAATTGGGCGGCGGTCAGCGCGCAGCCGCTGCGGACCGCGTCGAGCATGCGCAGCCGTTCGTGATTTGCGGGCTCGTCCGGATCCGTACCCGCGATCGATGCCGCGAGCCCTTCGGTGATACCGGTCATTTCATCGCGCAGCGCGACCAGCGCATGGTTATGGCGAGCGAGCGCCTCGCCGCGTTGCCGCGCCTGCTGCACCAGTAGTGCGAGGCGAGCGCGCAAGTCCTCGGAGCGCGCCTGCAGGTCGATATCGCTGCCCAGCAATCGGCCGAAGAAGCCGACGCTCTTGCGCAACGCGCGTGCATCGGTCGACAGCAGCGCGGTGTGCAGGTCGCGCAGTGTCGACTGGATGTCGTGCGCCGGTGACTGCAAGGAAGCCGCCGCCGCTTGCGCGCGGCGCGCGGCATCGACCAACGCGGCTTCGTCCAGT
Organism: Thermomonas sp.; assembly: GCA_036666995.1. Classification (GTDB taxonomy): domain Bacteria; phylum Pseudomonadota; class Gammaproteobacteria; order Xanthomonadales; family Xanthomonadaceae; genus Thermomonas. Next base: position 8,721 of record JAVWUU010000072.1, on the reverse strand, counting down.
GGCACGGCGCGGCTGTTCATTGCCCGCCGGGTTCGGCGGGTGGCTTGCTCGCATCCGTCTTCTCGGTGGACTCACCAGCCTTGAATTTCAGAGCGCTGATGGTCTTCTCGAACGCGCGCTCCTCCGGAGTGCGGATGCGCGGCGTCACCCGTTCGGCAGGTTCGCGTGGCGAGGCGTTCGGCAGGCCGCCCTTCCTCAACGCATCGACCAACTCCAGAAGGGCCGAATGCAGGTGATCCTGGCGCGCCAGCGTGCGCTCCAGGCCGTCGAGCAGCGGCTGGTTGGCGCTGCGCAACAAGTCGGCAACAGGCGGCACGGATGCTGGCGTTGCGGTGGGCGGGGTGGCCGGCGGAGTGGCGATGCGCGCCAATGCGTCCAGCAAGTCGCTCCAAGGCGGTGGTTGCGGCGCAACCGGTGCGGGTTCGTCGCGCAGGCCTTGCAGGCCGCCGGCGATGTCGGCGAGTTGCGCGACCATGCGGCCACCCACGTCGGCATCGTCCGCGCCCATCGCCTTGTTGCGCAGGAAGTCGGCCTTGATCTGCGCCCAGCGCGCCTGCTGTTCCGGGGTCATGCGGTCGAGCAATTCGCCCAGCTTGAGCAGGTTTTCCTCGGCACCCTGCGTGAGCAACTGCGATTCGCCCAAGTAGTGGTCGGCGATGACCTGGCGCAGCTCGGCATCGTTCATCACCGGCGAGACTTTCTCCGCCAGCTTGTTCATGTTGCGATAGCTGCCCTGCAGCTTGAACGGCGGTTCCACCCGGTACTTGTCGGCCTGCGCGGCGCTGGCGATGTACTGCTTGTTGACCTTGAACACCACCTCGCGGACCTGCAGCAGTTTCTGCAGCACGCCGACGATCTCGTTGATCTCGGCGCCGCTGTAGGCATGGGTGAGCGCGTTGGTGGAGACCTCGCGGCCGCGCGCCTTGTCGACCAGCAGGTAGAGGTCGGCGAGGTCGCGGGTGGCCAGCGGCGCGAGCACCGCGTTGGAGGTCAGGCTGTTCTCGATGTAGCTGAGCAGGAAGGTGTCTTCCATGCCGCCGAGCACGTCGCCCAGGTTGTAGATGTCGGCGCGGTTGGCCAGCATGTCCGGGATCTTGAAGGCCTCGCCGGACTCGGTGTACGGATTGCCCGCCATCACCACCGCGAACTTGCGGCCGCGCAGGTCGTAGGTGCGGGTCTGGCCACGCCACACGCCCTCGATGCGGCGGGTGCCGTCGCACAGCGAGATGAACTTCTGCAGGAATTCCGGGTGGGTGTGCTGGATGTCGTCGACATACAGCATCACGTTGTTGCCCATCTCCAGCGCGAGGTTGAGCTTCTCCAGTTCCTGCCGCGATGTCGCATCCGGCGCCTGCGCCGGATCCAGCGAACGCACCTGGTGGCCCAGCGATGGCCCGTTGATCTTCATGAAGACCAGTCCCAGCCGGTGCGCCACGTATTCCATCAACGTGGTCTTGCCGTAGCCGGGCGGCGAGATCAGCATCAGCAGGCCCATCAGGTCGCTGCGCTTGTTCTCGCCGACCGTGCCCATCTGCTTGGCGAGGTTGTCGCCGATCACCCGCAGGTAGACATCATTGATCAGCTTGTTGCGGACGAAGCTGGTCAGCGGCCGCGCCTTGAACTCGGACAGGCGCATCGCGTCGCGTTCGCGCTGGACGATGCGGGTGCGCACCTCCTGGTAGCGACGGAACGCCGGCAGGAAGGAGGCGTGATGCTGGCGCAACCGCGCCTGCAGGTCGTCGATGGCGAGGTGCAGCCTGCCTGCGGTGATGCGCGGGTGTTGCCCCAGCAAGCCGCTGGCGTCCGCCATCAGGCGCACGTCGGCGATCCGGTGCGGGAGGTGCGGGCCATGCAGGTGCAGTGCCGCGGCTTCGTGCGCGTAGGCGGCGAGGGCGGCGTGTTCCGGTCGCGCCGCGAGTGCCTGCAGCCATTGCAGCAGCAGCGACCACTGCGCGCCCGGGCGATCCTGCAGGCGTTCCAGCGCCTGCTTGAACAGTGCTTCGCTGCCACTGGCGACCAGTTGTGCTTGCAAGGCCTCCAGCAGGCTACCCGCGTAGCGCGTGAAGGGGAGTTCCTCCGATACGTCGGTGATCGAGGAGATCAGGAATGCAGCGGCTTCGGATGAAAGGTCATCGCTCAAAGGCAATGCCTGCTGCACGCGGAACTGCGCGATGGCATCGGCGAGTTCGCTCGCCAATGCAGTGGTCGCGCCAGTGTCGTGCAACTGGCTGCGCACGGCCTTTGCATTGCGGATGCGCTCCAGCCAGCCGGCTTCCGGTGTGGCCTGCGCCTGTCGCCAGAACGCGACTGCCAACGCGCGTGCATCGGCGGCATGCACCAGGGCACCGGCCGGCCGGTACAGCGGCACCACCGCGCGCAGGATCAGCGCGGCATCGTGGTCGTGGATGCCTTTCTCGTAGCCATCGCGATAGCGTGCCGAAGCGAATTCGCGCACGCGCTTGTCCAATGCATCGGGATCCCCGACGAGACGTTCGAGTGTCTCGATGTCGAGGCCTTCGCGACCGGCCAGCGCGGCATCCAGCACCTGTCCCGCAAGGTATTCGCCGCGATACAGCGCCGGCGATTCCGATTCCAGGGTGACCTGCCAGAACGCGCGCAGCTCGGCCAGTTCCGGGTCGTGCAGCGGCGCCATGTAGTCGGTGCCGGTGAGGTGCACGGCCATGTCGTCGCCGCGCGGCAGCAGGGTCAGGTCCAGTGGCTGGGTGTTGACGCTGAAGCGGTGGCGCGGGCCGAGCTTGATGACGTTGCCGCCGTCCTCGAACAGGTCGCTGCGATCGCGCAGTCCGCGCACGGCCTGGTCGCGCGCGGCCTTGATCCGCGACTCGATGTCGTCGGCCTTGACCGAGTCCTTCAGCGTGCGCAGGCGCTCGGCCAGTTCGCGCAGCTTCATCACCAGCGCATCGCCGGCGAAGAAGGCGTTGAGCTCGTCGGGATTGGTGAAGCGCTCGGTGCGCCGGCCGAGTCCGTCGAAGATCCGGTTGGCCGCATCCAGCACCGACTGCGCCTTGCGCTGGCGATCGTCGAGCAACGCCTGGCGGTGGGTTTCGAAGGCTTCCAGCAATTCCTCGCGCTTGCCGAGGATGTCGCCGAGGAACTGTTCGTGTTCGCCGAACTGGCCTTCCAGTTCTTCCAGCTGCACCATCAGGCGCGACAGCTGTTCGTCGGCGCGTTCCGGCGTGGTGGCCTGGTCCAGCGCGCTGGCCACGGCCTGGCCGAACAGGTTGAACTGCGCGCCGAACTGCGCGACCGCCTCAGTCGATGCCAGCGATTTGCGTTTCTGTTCGGCGCGGGCACGCGCCTGGTTCAACCTCGCGTACAGCGCGGAGATCGCGTCGACCACGCGGGTGCGCTGGGTCGCGTCGTCGACCTTCAGGCTCGCCATCAGTTCGGACAAGCGGTCGAGATCGGCCGACATCGCCTGCATGCCGGCAAGCTGTTCGCCGAGTTGCATCGCGGTCTGTGCCTTCTGCGCCTGCTCGTCCAGCGCCTGCAGGGCCTGCTGCAGCGGCAACAATGCCTTGTCGCCGGCCAGGAACGCGCCGGTGGCCATGCCCACGCGCTCGTTGGCCTGCTGCAACTCGATGCCCATCGCGTCGATCGCGGCGGTGTCGATGTAGCGGTAGTCGCGGATCGTCAGCAGGTGGCCGCGCTGTGCGGTGATCTCCGCCAGCGCATCGACGAAGGTCTGGATGCCGGTCCAGCCATCTGGCTGCAGACGGCCGAGCAGGGCGCGATGCGTCGCGCGCGCGCGGGTCATCGCCGCTTCCGACTGGCGGCGCACATCCTGCACCTTGCCGAATTCGTCGAGCACGGATTCGCCGGTCGCGGCGATCTCGTGGAGCAGGGTGGACAGGCCGCCGCACTGCGCGTCGTCGATCCAGTGGTGGATATCGAAGAGGCGGCGGGTGTTGTGCGCCAGCAATTCGTAGCGCGCGGCGGAGACATCGTCGCGCTCGATGTCTCTGCCGAGGTCGAGCAGGTTGGAGACCGCGCGGACCAGTTCGGCGTTGCCGATCCGGCCCATGAAGCTGGTGCCCGGCGGACGTGCGGCCACGTACTCGTCGGAGGCAAACGGGGTTTGCCAGACCTGCATCTGATGGACGCGGGTGGGGTCGTCGCTTTCCGCGTGGAACAGCACCATCCGGCCGTCGTGCAGGCGCGCGTAGCCATGCGCGAGCACCGGCGGCTGCAGGCGGCGCTGGATCATGTTGTAGACCAGCAGCGCGGACAGGCCGGAGTCGCGCTCGTAGAAGACGTAGAGCACGTCCTCGCCGTTCGGCGAGCGAATCATCCGCTTGTACTGCATGCCCTGTACTGCAGCATCGAAGGCCTTGTGCTCGCCGTTCTGCAGGTAATAGCCGCCGGGGAAAATGATGCCGTGGTCTTCCGGCAACTGGATGCACGCCTGGACGATCGCGTCCTGGCGCACGGCCTTGCCGGTCAGGGTGTTGTAGACCAGCCCGCGCCAGGTGGTCTCGCGGTAGGGCAGGACCTTCAGCAGGATCAGCGCACCGACTTTCGCGAAGTGGATCTGCGCGTCGTCGAGCGACTGCGTTTCATCGTCGACCGGTTCGCTGTAGATGCCGGCGCCGGTCTCGGTGTTGTTCTCGATCTTGAGGGTGAGGTCGCCGCCGGTGGTCTCGACGAACAGGGTGTCGAGGATGTTGAGGTGCGGGAAGCGCCCGCTGACTTCCAGCGACTTGGTGGCGCGGATCCATTCGAAGTCGAACGGCGGCGGCAGCGCGATGTCGCGTTCGCCGCGCGCGTCGATGTAGTTGATCTCGCCGCTGCTGGCGAGCGACCAGCGGAACACGCGCACGTCGTTCGCGTTGAGGCCGATCTGGAACGCGGCCAGCAACTTGCCGTCGCGCACGATCAGCTGCAGCAGACGCGCGTCCTTGTAGTACGCATACAGCTCGGTGAAGTCGCGGATGAAGCCGGCATCGCCCAGGAAGCTGCCCGCGTGGTCGACCGGGGTGACGTCGTAGCCGTCGCCGACCTCGACCAGCCGGTACAGCCCGAATACGTCGGACACGCTGGTGGTCGACTTCAGGCCCATGAACACGTTGAAGCCGAACAGCAGCATGTCGCCGACCTGGACGATGTCGCGGCCTACGCAGTTGTGCTCGCTGCGGATGCGCAAGCGGCCGACCAGCTCCATCTTGCTGTCGCCGAATTCCTGCAGGCGCTGCGCATTGATCGCCTGCGCGATCGCCTGCAGTTTCTGGCCCTGTTCGCCCAGCCGGCGGCGCAGCACTTCGTACGCGCCACCCTGCGCGACCGCCTGGTCGACCAGCGAGTCGCCGCCGGTCGCCTGCTTGTCGTTGCTGTCCGTCATCCGTGCATCCTTTCGATTGCGTCGCGTGCCTGCCCGTCAATGCGGGCAGGCGCACGAACGCATGCCCGCACTTGCATCACGCGCGATCCGCGTCGTTGACCAGCGCCGGCCGCAGGTCCACGCCGGCGACCTTGGACAGCAACTGCTGCAGGATCGGGCTGTGCTGCGCCAGTCCTTCCATGGCCTTGCCCAGCGACACGCCCTTGGTCAGCGCGTCGAACACGCCGCCGTCGCCACCGATCAGTTCGATGTTGGCGCCACGCAGCGCCTCGCCGAGCACCTCGGCGTTCTCCTTCGACACTTCGCGGCCGGCTTCGATCGAGGCCAGCGCCTGCTTCAGGCCGGTCTCCAGCGCCATCCGGAATTCTTCGTGGCTGCGCGACTCGATGCTCATCTTGTCCATCGCATCGAACTTCGAGGTCAGGCCTTCGGCTTCCGCGGCCATGCGCTTGCCGATGGACGTCGCCTCGGCATCGCCCATCGCCTGCGTCGCATCGGCCTGCGCGCGACCCATCTGCGCCTTGTTCTCGGCCTCCGCGCGGCCCATCTGGGCCTTGCCTTCGGCTTCCGCGGCCAGCCGCTCGGCCAGCACCTTGGCGTCCGCGCTGCCCTGCTTGTAGTTGGCCTGCGCCTTCGCCTCGATCACCCGTGCCTCGGCCACGCCGACCTTCTCCACCGCCGCCGCATTCGCCTCGCGCACCTGCGCATCGGCCAGGCCCGGCGCGGCACGTTCGGCGCGCACGCCATCGGCCAGCATCTTCTTCGCCTCGGCCTGCTTGTTCGCCGCCAGCAGTTCGGCATCGGCCAGCGTGGTCATCTCGACCGCACGGTGCTTGGCCGCGGTCTCGGCGGCCTCGGCAGCCTTCACTTCCTTGACCAGGACTTCCTGCGCATCGGCTTCCGCCTGCAGGATGGTGACCTGCTTGGCGCGGTCGGCCTCGGCGACCTCGCGGGTTTCCTTGATCTTCTCCTGGGCGATGGCGACGGTCTGGTCGATGACGGTGCGCTCGCGGACGATGTTCGCCACTTCCATGCGGCCGTTCTCGACCGCCTTGTCGCGCTCGACGCCCTGCAGCTGGACCTCGCGGTCGGTGGTGACCTTCTCCAGCTGCTTGGCGCGCTCCACGCGCTCCTGCTCGATGGTGACCGCGCGCTGGCGGTTCTGCTCGGCCACTTCGACCTGGCGCAACTGTTCCTGCTCGCGGATCTTGATCAGCTCGTCGGACTGCAGGCGCGCGTTTTCGGAGATCAACCGCTGCTCCTCGCGCACGCGCGCAGTCTCCGCTTCCTCGCGGGCCTGCACGGATTCGATCTCGCGCTTCTGGCGGGCTTCCGCTTCGGCCTGCTGACGCTCGAGCGCGAGCAGCGCTTCACGCGCGCTGACGTTCTTCTGGGTGATCTGCAGCTTCTCGTCCTGCTCCAGTTCGTTGGTCTTGACGTTCTGCAGCGCGGTCAGTTCGGTGATCTTGCGGATGCCTTCGGCATCCAGGATGTTGTTGTGGTCCAGCAGGTTCTTTGGCGTCTGCTCGAGGTAGTCGATGGCGACGTCTTCCAGCACGTAGCCGTTGAGGTCGTTGCCGATGACCTTGACGATCTCGTCGCGGAATTCCTGGCGCTTCTCGAACAGGTCGGTGAACTCGAACTTCTTGCCGACGGTCTTCAGCGCCTCGGAGAACTTGGCGTTGAAGAGCTCATCCACCGCGTTCTTGTCGGAAGCGCGGTCCGCGCCGATCGCCTTGGCCACGCGCAACACGTCCGCCTGGGTCTCGTTGACGCGCAGGTAGAACGCGACGGTGATGTCGGCGCGCATGTTGTCCTTGCAGATCAGGCCTTCCTTGCCGCGGCGGTCCACCTGCAGGGTGATCAGGCTGATCTTCATCAGCTCGGCGCGGTACAGCACCGGCACGATCAGTGCACCGGTGAAGTGCACCTTCGGCTGCGAACTCATGTCGTTGACGATCAGCGCGGTGCCCTGGTCGACCTTCTTGTAGAAGGCCTTGAACAGGCCCATCAGGCCGAACACGACGATCAGGAAAAGGCCGAGCCCTACAAGAGCCGGGGCGATGAGCGACATGGACATTGGGAACTCCTATGGTGTGCTTGGTGGTGCTCAGTGCGCGTTGAATTGCGATTCGGAAATAACGAGATAGGTATTGGCGGTGGCGTCGTGTTCCAGCACCACCACGCGGTCGCCGCGGGCGAATGTGGCGGGCGGCGTCGTGCGTACCTGCAGGATCAGCCCGGCGCCGCCATCGGCGACTTCGGCGCGGCCTTGGCTGGCATCGACTTCCGGCGAGATCACGGTGCCGACCCGGCCCAGTACGCTGGGCAGCTCCGGCGGGCTCAGCTTCACGATCAATTTGCGCAGCGGGCGCAGCAGCAGCGAGGTGATGAGGATGCCCGGCACCAGCGCGCCCACCAAGGTGGCGATGCCGCCGAGCAGGCGCAGCGGCCCCGGCAGGTGCTGCAGCACCAGCAACTGCACGAAGTAGCAAGTCATCCAACCGAAGAACGACAGGATGGCGAGCATCAGCATCAGCGGAACGCCGCCCAATCCGAGCCGGGCCAGCATGCCCGCGCTGTCGCTGCCATGGCTGCTGTCACCATCGCCGCCCAGCAGGCCATCGAGTCCATCGATATCGACCAGGCCGGTGGCGGCCAGCAGCCAGTAGATGACGCAGAACGCCAGCAGGATGCTGTAGGGCAGCGTTGGGAAGCTCAGCGCGGTTTGCAGGAATTCGGTCATGGCATCCGGTTCAGCGCTTGGGGATCGGAGTGTGCGGGACTTTCGGTTTCATGCGTTTGGCGATGCGTTCGAGCACCTCGTCCGCGGCGCTGCCTGGCGTGTCCCTTGGTGAAACGGGCACGCCTGGCGATTCCGGCCCGCCCGCAGCCTTGCGCTGGCGTGCGCGGCGAGCCGGTGCCATCGCGGGTTCCGGATGGGGCATGTCCGTTGCCTGCCGCCGCGCCACGCTCGCCTGCGCGCGCTGCAGGCTGGCGCTGGCGCGGAGGATGTCGGCCTGGTGCTTGAGGCGGCGCAACTGGTGCTCGCCTTGTTCGATCGCATGCGCCAGTGCCGATTCCTGCGTCAGCAAGGCGTTGGCCTGGGCGTGTTCCTCATCCCGGGAAGCCTGCAGGGCCACGATCCGTTCCGCGACTTCATGGGCCTGCACGCGCTTGCGCGAGCGCAGTGCCTGTTCGGCCTGCGTCGTGAGTTCGGCGATGCGCGCCACCGACTCGCGTTCGCGCTGGGCCGCAACAATCCGCTGCGCCTTGATCGCTGCCAAGTCCGCGCGCGCGCGATGCAGGGTGTCATCGATGCCGCGGATCTCCTGGTCGAGCTGGCGTTCGACCTTGTCGCC
>JAVWUU010000071.1:0-13260 GCA_036666995.1 Thermomonas sp. | reverse complement strand
AGCAACAGGTGCGCGGGTTCGATGATGGTGTGATCGCGGCCCACGGCCAGCGACTGGGCGTCGGCGATGGCCTGCTGGAAGCGCGAGGTGAGTTTGTCCATGCGCATGGGGAAATCCTTGGATGACGGGGCCGCTCGCGGCCAATGTGTCCCAGATGCGGTTGCCTCGTCGTGATTCAAGTCAAATCGCGCGCGGCATTCGGGCTGGGTTATGGTCGCGACTGCCTTTCCCGGAACCCACCCGATGCTTCGTTCCCGCGCCCTTGCCTGTGGCCTGCTGCTCGCCCTGTCCACCGCGCCCTGCGTCGCCGCCACGCCGTCTTCCGGCGAGCAACGCATGCGCGCCTCGATCGAGGCCGACCAGCCACATGCGATCGCCTTGCTGGAAAAGCTGGTCAACCAGAATTCGGGCTCGCTCAACCTGCCCGGCGTGGAGGCGGTCGGCGACATGGTCCGCGCCGAGCTGGAACCCCTGGGCTTCGACGTGCAGTGGATCGACATGCGCGCGACCGGGCGCGCTGGTCATCTGGTCGCCACCCATGTCGGCAACGGGCGCGGCAAACGCGTGCTGATGATCGGCCACCTCGACACCGTGTTCGAACCCGATTCGCCGTTCCAGCGTTTCGTCCGCAATGGCGACAGCGCGACCGGGCCCGGCATCGGCGACGACAAGGGCGGCGTGGTGATCATCGTCTCCGCACTGCGTGCCATGCATGCCGCCGGCACCCTGCGCAGCGCCGACATCAAGGTGGTGCTCACCGGCGACGAGGAATCCGCCGGCACGCCGCTGGCAGCCGCACGCGCCGACCTGGTCGCAGCCGGCAAGTGGGCGGATGTGGCGCTGGAATACGAAGGGCTGATCGTCGATGGCGGCAAGGATTACGCCACCGTCGCGCGCCGCGGCGTGACCGACTGGCAGATGACCACGACCGGCGTCACCGGGCACTCCGGCAACGTGTTCGGAGAAGCGCTCGGCTATGGCGCGAACTACGAACTCGTACGCATCCTCGATGCCTTCCGGCGCGAACTGCCGGAACCGAACGTCACCTTCAATGTCGGCCTGATGGTCGGCGGCACGCCTGCATCGATTGATGCGGGCGGCGCGCATGGCAGCGCCTCCGGCAAGACCAACATCATCGCCGAGCGTGCGGTCGCCCGCGGCGACCTGCGCACGCTGACGCCGGACCAGGAAACCCGGGCACGCACGCGGATGCAGGCGATCGTGGCGCAGCACCTGCCGAAGACCGGCGCGACGCTGGTATTCGAAGATTCCTACCCGCCGATGGCCCCGACCGCGGGCAACCGCGCACTGCTCGCCATGCTCAACGAGGTCAATGCCGACCACGGCCTGTCGGTCATGGGCGAATGGGATCCGGCCAAGCGCGGCGCCGCCGACTCCAGCTTCGTCGCCGCGGATGCCGATGTCCTCGCTGGCCTGGGTGCAGCAGGTTCCGGCTCGCATGCAGAAGGCGAGACCGTCGACCTGGCCAGCATCCCGCGCCAGGCACTGCGCAGCGCGGCGTTGATCGACCGGCTGGCGCGCACGCCGCGATGAGCGACGGCTGGCATCTGTACCTGCTGCGCTGTCGTGGCGGCAGCGTGTATGCCGGCATCACCACCGACGTCGAGCGTCGCTTCCGCGAACATGCGACAGGGCGCGGTGCGAAGTACACGCGATCGCACCCACCCGAATGCGTCCTCGCCAGCCGCGCCTATCCGGATCGCGCCAGCGCCTCGCGCGCCGAGCACGCACTGAAACAGCAGCCGAAGGCACGCAAGCTGGATTGGTTGCTCGACGAAGCGCGCATCGACGCAGGTGGAGCGCCCTGAAGCGCAACCCTCCGATCAGAGAAACCGCTGTCGATGCTCCGGTGCCGGCAGGCTGCAGGCATCGTGCTTTCCGAACCAGCGATAGCGGTTGCGCGCCAGCCAGCGATACGCCGGATCGCGCAGGCCGCGTGGCACCAGCGCGATCACGTTCGCCAACTGCCAGCCGCCACCCAAGCCGACCAACACGCGACGGATCGCATCGGAATCGGTGGAGACGCGCGGCGCTTCGGCCACGTCGTGCTCGATCAGCAGGAACGAGGCCGGATCATCCGGATCCAGGCCATGCAGACCCAACAGCGCGCGGCCGGCATCGGACTGCATCGCCGCGAAGCGGTAACGGCCACGCCGGTCATGCCGGAGCAGGAAACCGACCCAGCCATTGCACAGCACGCAGACGCCATCGAACACGATGACCGCGCCGCCGGTGTCAGGCTGCGGCATCGCCCACGGGCTCCAGCCAGCCTTCGTAGCGGATCACCTGGCCGACCAGCGGGAGTGCGGCTTCCACCAGGAATTCGTAACGGTCTTCATGCTCACGTTCGCGGCAGCGCACGCCGCGGAACCAGCGCGCGGGCAGCGGCAACACGCCGAGCAGGCGCACGCTTTCGACCCGCCACCAGATCGCGCCGGCATTCGCCAGCAGCACATGCCGGAACTGCAGCGGCCCGATCCGCTCGCGCAGCAGGCCGTCGCGGAACGCCAGCCGCGAATGCATGCGGGTGCCGCCGAAATCGCGATGCCAGGCTTCGCTCTTCGCATCGGCGACGAACTCGACGGTGATCGGCACCTCGCGCATCGTGGCGGGCAGACCTGCAATGTTGGCGCACAGGCGTGCCAGCGGATTGCGCCCGCGCTCGATGCTGGCGATGCCGGCGTAACGCGCGGTGCCGCGCACGGCATGCAGCCGGCGCACGCTGGTGGGCAGGTTGAAGAACGCCGCGCCCAGCGCCTGCTGGAACAGGGTGGGCGGGACGATCCCGCTCATCGCTCGATCCAGGCGAGCGTGGCGATGCGGCCGCCCTCGCGGTCGCGGCGATGCGAGAAGAAGCGTGCCGGATCGGAGATCGTGCAGAGGCCGCCGCCGTGCACGTCGGTCACGCCGACCGCGGCCAAGCGCTGCAGCGCCAGCGCGTAAAGATCAACCTTCCAGTGACTGGGCCGGGTCGGCGCGAAGGCCGTGGATGCGTGTGCATCACGAGACACGAAGGCCTCGAAGACCTCCTCGCCGATTTCGTAGGCATCTGGGCCGGCTGCCGGGCCGAGCCAGGCGACGATGTCGTTTGCCGGCGTGCGCATCGCCGCCACGGTTGCTTCCAGCACGCCGTCGGCCAGTCCGCGCCAACCGGCATGTGCGGCGGCGATTTCGGAACCGTCGCGGGCGGCAAATACCACCGGCAGGCAGTCGGCGGTGAGGATCGCGAGCACGGTGCCGGGCGTCGCGGTGACGGATGCATCGGCTTGCACTTCCCCCTCCCCTGCGGAGGCAGGGGAGCTCGAAGTCGCCTCAAGCGGCTGAGGGGGAGGGGTGCTCTTCTCCGAAGTGAGAGCCACCCCCTCCCTGCCTCCCCCTGCCTTCGCAGGGGGAGGAGTTTCGAATCGCGCGACCGCGATGCCATGCACCTGCCGCAACCAGCGCGGTGGCGACGGCAGGCGCAGTGCGGCGTGCAACTGGCGACGGTTCTCGGCCACCGCATCGACCTCATCACCGCAGCGCGAGCCCAGGTTGAAGCGGTCGAACGGTGGCTGCGAAATCCCCAGCCCGTGGCGGGTCGTGGTCAACGCACGAACGCCCGGCGGTGCCGGCCAGTCGGCGTCGAGCCATGCGCTCATCGGCGCTGGCGCTCCGCCTCGGCGTGGATGGCGGCATCCTCGCGCAGCAATTTCATCAGGTTCACCATGTCCTGCGGCACCGGCGCGCTGCAGCGGATCGGTTCGCCGCTCACCGGATGCGCGAACTCCAGCACCTCGGCGTGCAGGGCCTGGCGCTTGAATCCGCGCAATGCAGCGATGAAGTCGTCCGATGCGGCCTTGGGCAGCTTGAAGGAGCCGCCGTACAGCGGGTCGCCGACGATCGGGTGCTTGAGGTGGGCCATGTGCACGCGGATCTGGTGGGTACGCCCCGTCTCGAGCCGGCATTCCAGCGCGGTGTGGTTGCGGAAGCGCTCGCGCAGGCGGTAATGGGTCACCGCATCCTTGCCGTCCTCGCGCACGGCCATGCGCACGCGGTCGCGCGGGTGGCGGTCGATCGCCGCATTCGCGGTACCCCCGGACACCAGCGCACCGACCACGATCGCCAGGTACTGCCGATGCACCTGGCGCGCCGACAACTGCGCGACCAAGGCGGTATGCGCCGGCAGCGTGCGCGCAACCACCATCACCCCGCTGGTGTCCTTGTCCAGGCGATGGACGATGCCGGCACGCGGCAGCAGTTCCAAAGTGGGATCGCGATGCAACAGCGCGTTGACCAGGGTGCCATCGGGGTTGCCGGCGCCCGGGTGGACCACCAGCCCGGCTGGCTTATCGAGGACGAAGACGTGCTCGTCCTCGTGGAGGATATCGAGCGGGATGTCCTCGGCGACCGCGTGGGTCTGGGTCTCCTGCACCACCGACAGGACGATGGTTTCGCCGCCGCGCACGGAATCGCGGCCGCGCGGGGAGGCGCCATCCACGGTCACGTCGCCGGACTTGATCCAGGCCGAAAGTCGCGACCGCGAGTACTCGGGGAACAGGTCGGCCAGCACGGCGTCGAGCCGTCGGCCGGCCTCGCTGTGGGGAACGGTCGCCTCAAGGAGGCTGGGGGAACTTGCGGGATCTGGCATGGTCGGTTCAGGCGCCGCACAGGGGCGGCGTCCCGGCTCTCAAAACGGGCTGGTATTATCCCACCCTCTCCAGGCCTTCGTGCCTCCAGGCGCCGACTCGATGCCCATGCCCGCCCGTTCCACCCTGTTGCGCCCCGCCCTCGTCGCCGTCCTCGTCCTTGCCGCCACCGGCTGCTCGGGGCTCACGGGCATGTTCAAGGACAAGGACAAGAACGAAGGCCTGCCGGTCAGCCAGCTGTACGACAAGGCCCACGGCTCGATGGAAAACGGCAACTGGAGCATGGCGGTCGAGACCTTCGGGCGGCTGATTGCGCAATATCCCTACGGTCCGTACACCGAGCAGGCGCTGATGGAACAGGCCTATGCGGAGTACAAGGCGGGCAAGTACGACGAGGCGGTGTCCACCATCGATCGCTTCATCCGCACCTATCCGACCCACAAGAACATCGCGTATCTCTATTACCTGCGCGGCCTGAACAACATGAGCCGCAACACGGTGTTCCTGTCCAAGGCGTTCAAGCTCGACATGAGTACCCGCGACCTGCAGGCGCCGCAGCAGGCCTACAACGACTTCAACATCGTCGCCACCCGCTATCCCAACAGCCGTTACGACGCCGACGCCCGCCAGCGCATGACGTTCCTGCGCAACGAGTTCGCCCGCTTCGAATTGAACACCGGCCTGTATTACCTGCAGCGTGGCGCGTGGGTGTCCGCGGCCGACCGCGCCACCCACCTGCTGGAAACCTATCCGCAGACCGCGTACCAGAACGATGCCGTCGCCCTGCTCGCCGAGTCGTACACGCGCATGGGCAATGCGACGCTCGCCGCCGACGCCAGGCGCGTGCTGCAGCAGAACGATCCGCAGCATCCGTGGCTGGCGGGCAACTGGCCGAAAGGCAAGGGCATCATCGCCCGCCTGAATCCGCTCAACGGCAACTGATCGGTCGACACGCCGCACAGGCGCACCGGACAAGGGCCGGCGTGGGATTTCCTCGGGAATCCACGCCGGCCTTTTCATTTGCGCCGGATGCAACCCCGTTTGCGGTCGTCTCGCGTTCCCTGTTGGGCAGCCCCGGCACGCCGGCCTCGCCATCACACTGGACATCACGATGACCACGCACCTCTCCGTTCGACTGCTCTCGCTGGCCATCGCCGGCCTGTTGCTCGCAAGTTGTTCCGTCCATCGCGAAGCCATCTCGGAGGCCGAAGCCGATGCCGATGTCGCCGCAGCAGACGGCGCCCGTGATGCCGGCCCGCTCGCGTTACCTGCGCCACCCGCACCGCCCGCGCCGCCTGCACCGCCTGCGTCCGTTGCGCTGATGGCACCTGGCACGGTGACCTCGACAGGCACGACGCTCGACAGCGTCATGGTGAGCGGCGAACGCGTGCGCAAGCGAGCGGATGCGAAAGGCGTCGCCATCGGCAAGCCGCGCCCCGAGGAACCGCGTCAACAGGCGCAGTCCGGCACGCTGACCGCAGGCGATTACGACGACCTGCTCAATCCGGGCCAGTACGCGCGTTACGCCGAACGCTACCTGCAGGATCGCAGCAAGGCCGACCTGCCCTTCGTGGACACGCGCGCACCGCTGAAGGTGCGGGTGCTTGGCAAGGATGGGCGGCCCATCGCATTCGCCGATGTTTCCACCGTCGACCGGCGTGGCAATACATTGCACCTGCAGACCGCTGCCAATGGCATGGCCGTGTTCTACCCGTCGCTGGACCAGCTTCCGGCTCGCTTGAAGCTCGGCGTGCGCAGCGCACATTCGCAGACCACCGAACGCGCCGTCGATCTTGGCCTGCTCGACAAGGACCGCACGGTGACCATCGCCTTGCCTGTTGCCGGCCGCGCATCTTCCGCACTCGACCTGTTGCTGGCGATCGACACCACCGGCAGCATGACCGACGAACTTTCGTACCTGCAGGTCGAACTCGACAGCATCGTTGCCTCGCTGCGTCGCATTCGTCCGGGCACCGACATTCGCGTGGGCCTGGTCGTGTATCGCGATGAGGGCGACGAGTACGACACCCGGCGTTTCGAGTTCACCAGCGACCTCGCCGACCTGCGCCAGCAACTCGGTGCGCAACAGGCCAACGGGGGCGGCGACTATCCGGAGGCGGTGGATCGCGCCTTCGTCGAGGCGAATGGGTTCGACTGGCGCGAGGATGCGACCAAGGTGATGCTGCACGTGGCCGACGCGCCGCCGCATGCCGAACGCGCCGGCGAAGCGTGGGAGCAGGCGTTGTCGCTGCGCACCCGCGGCGTGCACATCGTGCCGGTCGCGGCCAGTGGCGTGGCCGATGACGCGCAGTACCTGATGCGTTCGATGGCCGCGCTGACCCAGAGTCGCTACCTGTTCCTGACCGACGACAGCGGCGTCGGCCTGCCGCACGACGAACCCGACGTGCCCTGCTACGTGGTCACGCGGCTGGATGGCCTGATCGAACGCGTGGTCGCCTCGCTGCTGGTCGGTGAGCGGGTCGAACCGAGGCCGGAAGCGATCATCCGCCGCACCGGCGACTACGACCGCGGCGTGTGTCGGCCCAGTAAACGTCCGCGCATCGCACGATGATCACCGCTGGTTCCGCTGGCGCATTACCGGCGGAGCCAGCGGTCAGTCCCGATAGCCGTTGGTGATCGGATAGCGCCGCTCGCGGCCGAATGCGCGCCGGCTCACCTTCGGGCCGGGCGCGGCCTGGTGGCGCTTCCATTCGCCGATGCGCACCAGCTTCAGCACCTTGTCGACGGTCGCCGCATCGAAGCCGGCGGCCACGATCTCCTCGCGCGATTGTTCCTGGTCGACGTGGCGCAGCAGGATCGCGTCCAGCACGTCATAGGGCGGCAGCGAATCCTGGTCCTTCTGGTTGTCGCGCAGCTCCGCGGATGGCGGCCGGTCGATGACGGCCTGCGGGACGACGCGGTCGCCGACCGTGTTGCGCCAGCGCGCCAGCGCGAACACTTCGGTCTTGTACAGGTCCTTGATCGGCGCGTAACCGCCGCACATGTCGCCGTAGATCGTGGCGTAACCGACCGCGTACTCGCTCTTGTTGCCGGTGGTCAGCACCAAGCCGCCGAACTTGTTGCTCAGCGCCATAAGCAGCGCGCCGCGGGTGCGCGACTGCAGGTTTTCCTCGGCGGTGTCGACCGGCTTGCCGGCGAAGGTCTCCGCCAGCGTGTCCAAGTAGCCCTGGAACGGTTTTTCGATCGGCAGCGCGATCAGCTTCACGCCCATCGCATCGCATTGTTCCTGCGCGAGGTCGTTGGACATGTCCGCGGTGTAGCGCGACGGCATCCGCACCGCAGTCACGTTGCCTGCACCCAACGCATCGACCGCGATCGCCAGCACCAGCGAGGAATCGATGCCGCCGCTCAGGCCCAGCCAGGTCTTCTCGAAGCCGTTCTTGCGGCAGTAGTCGCGGGTACCGCGCACCACGGCGCGCCATGCCAGCGCATCGCGGCTTTCGTCGCCATCCACCATCCACTGCAGCGGGCTGAAGCGTCGCGATGCCGGATCGAAGTCGACCACCAGCCACTGGTCGGTGAACGCCGCGGCCGCCGGATGCACGCTGCCGTCGCCATCGGCCACCACCGATGCGCCATCGAACACCAGCGCATCCTGTCCGCCGACCACGTTGAGGTAGGCGATCGCCGCGCCGGTCTCGCCGGTGCGCTGCGCCAGCAGTTCGTCTCGCTGGGCGTGCTTGTCGCGCTCGAATGGCGACGCATTCGGCACCAGCACGAGCTGCGCGCCCTTCGCGACGGTCGAGGCGATCGGCTCGGCGAACCACAGGTCCTCGCAGATCACCAATCCCACTTGCGTTCCATTGACCTCGAACACGCAGTCGTCGCGATCCGGATCGACATCGAAATAGCGACGCTCATCGAACACCGCGTAGTTCGGCAACTCGCGCTTGCGGTACGTCTGTTCGATGCCGCCATCGCGCAGCACGCTCGCGGCGTTGTAGACCACTGCGCCCGCCGCCTGCGGCCATCCGACCACCGCGACGATGCCGCGCACGTTGGCCGCGATGTCGTTCAAGGCGACTTCGCAATCGCGCAGGAACGAAGGCCGGTACAGCAGGTCTTCCGGTGGATAGCCGCTGAGCGCGAGCTCGGGGAACAGCACGATGTCGGCGCCGTGGTCGTCGCGCGCCTCGGTGATCATGCGCGCGATCCGATCGCGGTTACCGGCCACGTCGCCGACCGGGAAATCGAACTGCGCCAGTGCGATCCTGAGATTGCTCAAGGTAAATCCGGATTGCGGGCGCCGGCCCGTGGGCGCCGAGTGTAGCGCGCGCTATCGGCGAGGTAGGCGTCCGCGAAGTCCCGCGACGCGGACGCAGTGATGTGGTTGTCGTCCCGGTAGAGGCCAAATCCGTGCAAGGCGGGCGGGCAACGAGCGTCATCGCAGAAATAGTCCGTCGGGTCGACCAGGACGACGTTGGGAAAGCGCGATGCCATCGCCTCGAGTCGCGTCCAGACGGGTGCCACACGCGCACGGTGCAGCACTGTCTCGCTGCTGCAGGCAACGTCCCATCCGAGCGCGATGCAATCCGGAGCGTGACGTGATGTTGTCGGCAACGGTCCCATGACTATGATGCGCTGCACATGGCGAAGCCCCCGAAGCGCTTGCTCCAGCGCGTCCACCCTGAGCGCCAGGCTGGCTGGCACGGCAACCGCCTCCGACGCGGGCCGCGGCCACCGTTGCGCCACCACCAACGTATCCACCGGATGACGCTCGAGCCACTGCATTGCAAGCCGATTAAATTGTTCGCAATTAGCGCCGCGACCCGCTGCGGCGACCACTGGCCCCGGTGGGCAAGAGTTGAGCGTGAGAGCCATCGCTGACGCATTGGACGCCGCCGCCAGGCGCCAGGCGAACGGCTGCCACGCCGACGCATGCGAATCGCCCCAGAGCACGATCGTGGGGGTTTGGGAGGGGCGGGAATTGCATGCCGCTGGCAGCAATGCTCGCACCTCCCTGTCGTCGGGGAACCGGCAGGCCTCGTTCATCACGGGCATGTCGGCGCGCGCGGCGGCGGACATCCGCTGCACATCCGCCGGCACGCGCTTTACCTTGGACAGGCCAATCAGCAGCGTGCCTGCGACACACGCCACGATCAGCCACGATCCGAGCCACCGCCATGGCTGATGAATCCGCAAACGCCGTGCCGGCGTTTCGATGAACCGCCAGCTCACGATGGCCAGAAGTAGCGCTACTGCGCACGTCGCCAGGCGTATGCCGGTTCCAGCTGGTTGCATCCCCGCCTGGTTGGCCATGACCAACAGCGGCCAATGCCAGAGGTACAACGGATACGACACCAGCCCGAGCATCACGAAGCCCCGCGAGCGCAACATCGAACCCGCGTATCCGGTCACGCCGCCGCGATGGACGGCGAGCAGCATCAGGGACGCCCCCAGGATAACCGGCAACGCCGCCTTCCCCGGAAATCCACCCCATCGGTGCGCCTGCAGGCACGACAGCAGGCAAAGCAACAGCCCGGCCGCGAGCAGGCCGCGCACGCGCCTCGACTCGTTCGAGGGCGCAAACGCCACGAGCGAGCCGGCACCCAGCTCCCAGAACCGCGAGGGCATTTGGTAGAAGCCGGCCCCGGGCTCGACGTTCGCCCAGTATTCGGACAGGAGGAACGAGGCCAGCGTCGCCAACGCAAGCCAGCGGGCGCGGGTGGCGGGCCCACGCGCAAGGAGCACGGCCAGCAGCCATGGAAAGATCAGGTAGAACTGCTCCTCCACCGACAGGGACCACAGGTGGAGCAGTGGACGCGTGTGCGCCGCCGCGTCGAAATAGCCGCCTACGCTAGATTGGAAGTGCAAGTTCACGGCGAACGCCAGCGACCAAAGCGATGACGTCGCCGCATCGTCGATCAGCAACTCGTGCCTTCCCATGAACGCGACCATCAGCGCCATCGTGCCAACCAGCATCGCCAGCAATGCAGGCAGCAACCGTCTCGCACGCCGCGCATAAAACGCGGCGAAATCGATCCGCCCGGTCCCGGCATGCTCACGCAGCAGCAGCGTGGTGATCAGATACCCCGAGATGACGAAGAAGATATCGACGCCGACGAATCCGCCAGGCAATGCGGAGGGGAAGGCGTGGTAACAGACCACTGCCGACACGGCGATCGCACGCAGGCCATCTATTTCCGGCTTGTGATCCAGCGTGTGTCCCCCGGCGAGCCTCTACCGATCATACGGTGAACGCAGATCAGTCAGAACTCGTCGAATGCGCGCCTGACCCGCCGCGCGTGTCCAACCGCACGGCTACGCGTACCGAGCCGTGGTCGGCGGCTTGGCGAGGTGGGGCATCTCTCCTTTCAGACCCGCGTCAGGTCACGGGTCGGCGCAGCAGCTTCAACGCCAGCACCTCCCACTGCCGCGGGCCACGCACACCATTGGAGGCACGCGCCAGCCATCCGCTCTCCCATGCCGCGTACACGCGCGGATCGATGTACGACTTGCGGCAGACCGCCGGTGTATTGCCCAGTTGTCGAGCTACGTCGGTCTCCACCGCCTTGCGCATCGATGCCATCGCCCGCTGGCTGGCACCGGCCTCGTCCCAGGGCATCTCGGCAAGCAGGCGGATCGCCGCCAGGGTGCCGCCCCAGGTGCGGAAGTCCTTGGCGGTAAACGACTCGCCCATCGCCGCGCGCAGGTAGTCGTTGACCGTGCCGGAATCCACGGGCTGTACGTGTCCTGCGTCGTCCTTGTACTGGAACAGGTGCTGGCCGGGCAGTTGCTGGCAGTTGCGCAGCAGGCGAGCCAGCTTGGCATCGTCGAGCACCACGTCGTGGTCGATGCCGCCCTTCCCGCGGAAACGGAAGCGGGCGCGGCCGCCACGCATGAACTGCACATGCCGGTTGCGCAGCGTGGTCAGGCCATACGACTTGTTGTCGCGCGCATAGCCCGCGTTGCCGATGCGGACCAGGGTGTCGGCCATCACCGCCACCACCATGGCCGCGACCTTGCGTTCCGGAAAGCCCGACAAGGCGAGATCCTGCCGCAGATGCCGGCGCAGTCGCGGCAGCGCGGCACCGAACGCTTCGATGCGGCCGAACTTCTCGCGGTCGCGCACCTCGGCCCAGCGCGGGTGGTAGCGATACTGCTTGCGCCCGCGCGCATCGCGGCCGGTCGCCTGCAGGTGGCCATTGGCGATCCTGCAGATCCACACTTCGCTGTAGGCGGGCGGGATCGCCAGCGCGCGAATGCGACCGAGCGTGCCGGCATCGCGAACCGGTTTTCCGGTTGGGTCGAGATAGCGAAAACCGGTGGCCGTGGCACGACGACTCAGCCCAGGCTCGGCATCGCCCACGTACACGAGCCCACCTTGGCGGGCGGAGGCGGCTTCAGGCGTGAGCGTAGATGTCGTGCGCGGCATGCCGGCACGATGCCGATGAGCGCGTCAACGCCGCGCCACGACCTACAAACGACGAAGCCGCCCGGAGGCGGCTTGTCGATCACAACAAGTGGAACAAATTCAGCCGTTCAAGCGTTTCGCAATCGCCGCGCCCAGGTCGCCCGGCGACTTCACCGTCGTCACGCCCGCCGCTTCCAGCGCGGCGAACTTGCCTTCCGCGGTACCGAAGCCGCCCGACGCGATCGCGCCGGCATGGCCCATGCGCTTGCCCTTCGGCGCCGACGCACCGGCGATGAAACCAACCACCGGCTTGGTCACGTGCTTGCTGATGTACTCGGCCGCCTCTTCCTCGGCCGAACCGCCGATCTCGCCGACCAGGATGATGCCCTGGGTCTGCGGGTCGGCTTGGAACAACTTCAGCGCGTCGATGAAATTGGTGCCGTTGATCGGGTCGCCGCCGATGCCGATGCAGGTCGACTGGCCGAGGCCGGCGTCGGTGGTCTGCTTCACGGCTTCATAGGTCAGCGTGCCGCTGCGCGAGACGATGCCGACCTTGCCCGGCATGTGGATGTGGCCCGGCATGATGCCGATCTTGCATTCGCCCGGGGTGATCACGCCGGGGCAGTTCGGCCCGACCAGCACGACGTCCGGATAACCCTTGAGGGTGTTCTTGACGCGCAGCATGTCGAGCACCGGGATGCCTTCGGTGATGCAGACGATGACCTTGATGCCGGCATCGGCCGCTTCCAGGATCGCGTCGGCCGCGTACGGCGGCGGCACATAGATGACGGACGCATCGGCGCCGGTCGCCTTGACCGATTCGGCGACGGTGTTGAACACCGGCAGGCCGAGGTGCTGGGTGCCGCCCTTGCCGGGCGTCACGCCGCCGACGACCTGGGTGCCGTAATCGAGCATCTGCTCGGCGTGGAAGGTGCCCTGCGAGCCGGTGAAGCCCTGCACGATGACCTTGGTGTTCTTGTTGATCAAGACGCTCATGTTTCGAATCCTTGGGTTTTGTAGGAGCGGCTACAGCCGCGAGCTCTTGCGTTGGGAAAAGCTCGCGGCTGAAGCCGCTCCTACAGGAAGCAGTGTCGGGCGGCGTTGGCTCAGGCAGTGTTCTTCGCGGCGGCGACGGCTTTCTTCGCGCCGTCGTTGATGTCGTCGGCCGACGTGATCGCCAGGCCGGAGTTCTTCAGCAGTTCCTTGCCGGCATCGACATTGGTGCCTTCCAGGCGAACG
>JAVWUU010000070.1:0-13356 GCA_036666995.1 Thermomonas sp. | reverse complement strand
CCGTCGTCCCGGCGATCCCGGCTCCGGTGATCTGAAGTCAAGCGACCGGCCCGGGCATGCCCGGGCTGGCGTCTGCAACACCCTGAAGACCCTTCCCGTTGCCCAGGCGGGAGGGGTTTCTTTTTTGTGTCGGTACCCCGGCTTGCGGTGTCAGCTCATGCTGCGACCGAACTCATGGCTCGCGTATCGCGCGATCAGAACGGCGAAGCAGTCGCCGCCGAAGAGTCGGCACCTGCGGGTGTCCTCGCGGGTTGCGACGGCAGCGCGTACAGCGTGTCGTCGCCCACGTCGAGTTCGCCATCCAGCCACTGGCCATCGGCCAGGCCGAGCGCGCTGTCGAGGATGGTCGGCAGCAATCCGCTGGGCAGCGCGCTCTCGCTGTTCCACAGCAGCACGACGCCAAGATCCTTGCCGGGCAGCAGCGCCATCGCACCGCGATAGCCCTGCACCGCGCCGCCGTGGAAGACCACATCGTTGCCGGAGTAGTTGTACACGCGCCAGCCCAGCGCATAGCCGGCCGAGCTCAAGCGCGCTCGCCGCCAGGAGGCACCGCGGATCTCGCTGGGCGTGTCCACCAGCGGCGCATGCAGGGTGGCGAGGAGCGGTGCGGGCAGCACGTCGGGGCGATGGCCGGTCTGCGCGAGCAGCCATTGCGCCATGTCGCTGATGCTGGCGTTGACGCCGGCTGCCGGAGCGACGCGATAGTAGGTCGGCTTCGGCGTCAGCGGCACCCAGCCGCCACCGCCGCGCACATGCGGACGCGCCCAGCGTGCGCTGGCCTCGATGCCTTCCAGGCCGTAGCTTGCATCGTGCATGCCCAGCGGCTTGAAGATGCGGCGGGCCACGGTCTCGCTGAAGAACTGGCCGGTGGTGGCGAACACCACGTCGCCGATCAGGCTGAAGGCGACGTTCTGGTAGGCATAGCACTCGCCCGGCGCGCATTTCATCGGCGCATCGGCGAGCTTCATGGTGAGTGTGCGGTAGTCCGCATTGCCCTCGAGGTCGCGGTCGAAGGCGTTGTGGGTCAGGCCGACGCGATGGCTGAGCACATCGGCGACGGTGACCTGCTGCGCGGCGTTCGGCAACGACAGGCGGAACTCCGGCACGTAGTCGGTGAGGTGGCTGTCCCAGCGCAGCACGCCGTCATTGACCAGCATGCCGGTCACGGTGCCGGCGAACGACTTCGACAGCGACGCAAGGCGGAACACCGTGTGCGCATCGACCGGCTGCGGATTGCGTGCGTCGGTGACGCCGTAGCCGCGCGCGCTGAGGATCTGGCCGTCCTTGACGATCGCCATCGCCAGGCCAGGAATGCGGCCATTGGCGACCAGCTGGTTGGCGACCGCTTCGAAACGGCGAACATCGAAGTCAGCGGCGGCCTGCATGCCATCGATGGAAAGCGGAACCGGCAAGCCGTTCGCCGATGGCGCGGGCTGCTGCGGGCGGTTGACCGAGCCCTTCCAGTGCATCGCGCTCTGCGCCGACGTACCCACTGCGAACGGGAGTAGTGCAGTCACCAGGGCGAGACGCCAAGCCTGCCGGATGCGCTGTTCTTTCATCGGCCATGCCCCCTGCGTATGCTGCAACGACGGCCCGATTCTAGCGCCTGTTTCCACGATTGCATGAACAAGGGGAACTTTGATGCTTGGCTTGTTGATTTTCATCGCAATTCTCGTGGGCGTCGCGTTCTGGGGCGTGGGCATCTACAACGGCTTGGTGCGGGCACGCAACGCATTCAGGAATGCGTTTGCGCAGATCGACGTGCAATTGCAGCGGCGCTTCGATCTGATTCCGAACCTGGTCGAAGTCGCCAAGACCTACATGAGCCATGAGCGCGAAACGCTTGAGGCGGTGATCGCTGCGCGTTCGGCCGCGCAATCGGGATTGGCCGCTGCGAAGGCGAACCCCGGCGATGCCGAGGCCATGGCGCAGCTGGCGGCTGCCCAGGGGCAGCTCAATGCCGGGCTCGGGCGGCTGATGATGGTGGCCGAGGCCTATCCCGACCTGAAGGCCAACCAGACCATGATGCAGCTCACCGAAGAGCTGACCAGCACCGAGAACAAGGTCGCGTTCGCGCGGCAGGCGTTCAACGATTCGGTGATGGCCTACAACAACAAGCGCGAGGTGTTCCCGACCAGCGTGTTCGCCGGCATGTTCAATTTCGCGCCGGCGACCCTGCTTGAGATTCCCGCGGACCAGCAGGCGCAGGTGCGCGCCGCGCCGAAGGTGCAGTTCTGACCTGCGTTGCGTGAGCGGGTCCGCGTGTTCGCGGATCGCATGACTGCGGAGTCCGATGCATGAACTTCTTCGAGCAGCAGGCAGCGGCCAGGCGGAATTCCTCGCGGTTGGTGATCCTGCTGGGGCTGGCGGTCATCGCGATCGTGCTGGCGGTCGATGGCGTGGTCTGGATCGCCACGCAATCGCCGAAGCTGGTGCTGTTCGCGACCATCGCCTCGGTCGCGGTGGTCGCGCTGGGCTCGATGTACCGCATCGCCAGCCTCGGCGACGGTGGCGAAGCGGTGGCGCAGCAGATGGGCGGTACCCTGGTTGCGGAGAACACCACCGAGCCAGGCCTGCGCCGCCTGCGCAACGTGGTCGAGGAAATCGCGATTGCCTCCGGCGTGCCGGTACCGAAGGTGTACGTGCTGGAACACGAGGCCGGCATCAATGCCTTCGCCGCCGGCTACTCGACTTCGGATGCGGTGGTCGCGGTGACCCGCGGTGCGCTGGATCGGCTCAACCGCGACGAGCTGCAGGGCGTGGTCGCGCACGAGTTCAGCCACATCCTCAATGGCGACATGCGCCTGAACATCCGCCTGGTCGGCGTGCTGTTCGGCATCCTCATGATCGGCCTGATCGGTCGCAAGATCCTGGAGCACGGCCGCTTCGGCGGACGCGGCAGGAACGTCGGCGCGATCCTGGTCGCGGCGCTGGTGGCGATGATCATCGGCTACATCGGCCTGTTCTTCGGGCGGATGATCAAGGCGGGCGTGAGCCGCACGCGCGAGAAGCTGGCCGATGCCAGCGCGGTGCAGTTCACCCGGCAGACGCAGGGCCTCTCCGGCGCGCTGAAGAAGATCGGCGGCCTGCACGATGGCTCGCGCCTCAGTCATCGCAGCGATGCCGAGGAGGTCAGCCACATGCTGTTCGGCGACGGCGTCGGTTTCTCGGGCCTGTTCGCCACGCATCCGCCGCTGCTGGAGCGCATCCGAGCGCTGGAGCCGGGTTTCAGCGATGCAGCGCTGGAACGCCTGCAAGCGCAGTGGATCGCGTCGCCGCCGGACGGCATGCAGGAAGACGTCGCGCTCGGCCTGGCAGGCGGCAGTGGCTCGCAACTGCCCGGCACCATGCAGGAGCTGAGCGTCACCCCGCCGATGGTGGCGGCGCAGGTGGCAGCACCTGCTGCGGACGACTATCGCAGGGCGGACACCATCGTCACGTCGATCCCCGAGGCATTGCGCGACATCGCCGCGGATCGCGAGGCGGTGATGCCGTTGCTGCTCGGCTTGCTGCTGACCGACGACGAAGCGCTCGCCGAACGCCAGCACGTGGAGATCGCTGCGCGCCTGGGCGAGGATGTCGCGGGGCACGCGTTGCGCATCCATCAGCAGCTCACCGCGGAACTGCACCCGATGTTGCGACTACCACTCGCTGCACTGGCGTTCCCGGTGTTGCGCCTGCGCCCACGTCCGCAACTCGATGCCTTCATGGACACCGTGCATGCGGTGATCCATGCCGACGGCCAGGTGTCGCTGTTCGAATATTGTCTGGGCCGACTGCTCACCGTGCAGGTGCGCGAGTCGCTGGATCCCTCGCGCTACGCGCGGTTCGGTCGCCGCAAGCCGGGCAACGTGCGCAACGAATTCGCCACCTTGCTCGCGGTGGTCGCGCAGGCCGGGCATGAAGACAGGGCGTCGGCGCAGCATGCCTACCTTGCAGGCCTGCAGCGCGTGCTGCCGCGCGATCATTTGCCATATTTGCCGCCTGCGAACGGCGTGCTGGCATTGGATGCGGTGTGGGAGCCGCTGGATGCGCTCGACCCGCTGGCCAAGCAGGCGATGGTCGAAGCGGTGGCCGCTGCAGTCAGCCACGACGGCCGGGTCAGCGTGGCCGAGGCCGAACTGCTGCGCACCATCTGCGCCGCGCTGCATTGCCCGTTGCCGCCGATGCTCGAGCGCGGTTAGTCCTGTTGTCGTAGCCAGGACAAGCGGGGCGCACCCGGGATCGTCGTTCGAACTCAACCCGCCTTGATCAGATCCGCCGCGCGCTCCGCGATCATGATCGTCGGCGCGTTGGTGTTGCCGCCCGGCAGGCAGGGCATCACCGAGGCATCCACCACGCGCAGGCCTTCGACGCCGCGCACGCGCAAGGTCGCATCGACGACAGACGCATCATCGTCGCCCATCCGGCAGGTGCCGACCGGGTGGTACACCGATTCCGCCTTGGCGCGGATGAAGTCGATGAGTTCCGCGTCCGACAGGTCGGGGCGCTTCGGGTGGATCGGCGTGCCGCGATACGCATCGAACGCGGGCTGCGCGAAGATCTCGCGGCTGACCTTGGCGCATTCCAGCATCATCCGCAGGTCGAAGCCCTCGGCATCGCCAAGGTAGTTCGCCTGGATGTGCGGCTTGTCGCTGGCGCGGTTGCTGACCAGCGACAGCCGGCCGCGGCTGCGCGGGCGCAGGAAGCAGGCATGCAGCGTGTAGCCATCGCCGGGCAGGCGGTTGCGGCCATGGTCGTCGAGCATTGCCGGGACGAAGTGGAACTGCACGTCGCAACGTTCGTCGGGAGCGAGCGGTGAGCGCCAGAAGCCGCCTGCTTCGGCCAGGTTGCTGCTGCCCGCGCCGCGGTGGCCGCGCAGGAAGTAGTCGAACGCCATCTTCGGTTCGTTGATGCGGTCGTAGGTGATCCGCTGCGTCGAGTGCTGCAGGGTGCAGATGTCGAGGTGATCCTGCAGGTTGCCGCCGACGCCGGCGGCGTCGTGGACGACGTCGATGCCGAGCTTGCGCAACGCATCCGCCGGGCCGATGCCGGACAGCATCAGGGTCTGTGGCGAATTGATCGCGCCACCGCTGACGATCACTTCGCGGGCGACGGGTTGATGGAAGGCCTTGCCGCCCATCGCATAGGTCACGCCGTTGACGCGGCGGCCATCGAAGGTGATGCGGCTGACCAGCGCGCCGGTATGCACGGTCAGGTTCTGTCGCGAGCGGATCGGTGCGAGGTAGGCGGCGGCGCTGGAGCAGCGTGCGCCATCGCGCTGGGTGACCTGGTAGAGGCCGACGCCTTCCTGCGTCGCGCCATTGAAATCGCCATTGCGGGCGATGCCAGCCTGTGCAGCGGCATCGATGAAGACGTGCGAAAGCGGATTGCTGTGGCGCAGGTCGGACACGCCCAGCGGGCCATCGCCGCCATGCAAGGCATCGGCCCCGCGGGTGTTGCCTTCGGCACGCTTGAAGTAGGGCAGCACGGCATCCCAGTGCCAGCCGGACGCCACCTTCGCCCAGTCGTCGTAGTCGCCGGCGACGCCGCGGATGTAGCACATCGCGTTGATCGAACTGGAGCCGCCCAGCACCTTGCCGCGCGGCCACCACAGCACCCGGTTGTCGAGGTGCGGCTCGGGCGCGGTGTCGTAGTCCCAGTTCACGCCCTTGCGGTTGACCAGCTTGGCCAGCCCGGCGGGCATGTGGATGAAGGGATGCCAGTCGCGCGGTCCGGCCTCGAGCAGCAATACCTTGGTGTTCGGGTCTTCGGAAAGGCGGTTGGCGAGTACGCAGCCGGCCGAACCGGCGCCGATGATGATGTAGTCGAACAACGTACCGCCCCGCATCGATGACCCGGCGACGCTATGCCCCCGGCCTAGAGCAAATGCTCGGGGAATGCGCTGGCGGCGGAAACCCGCTTCCGCTAACGTGCCGCGGACGAGGCAGGAACGACGCGCGATGACGGATGCGGGGACAAACAGCACGAACGCGCTGCCCTGGCCGCGGCGCTTCCGCGCCGCGTTCGTGGAAATCCTGACCCTGCCGTCGCTGCGCTGGTCGTTCCTGTTCTTCTTCTGCCTGCTGGCCGGCTACTACGTGCTGCGCCCGGTGCGCGATGCGATGGGTGCATCTTCCGAAGTGGAGGCGGTGTTCCCGCCGGCGATGATCGACTTCTTCGCCGCGCACGGGATCCCGTTGAAGGACCTGATATTGCAGGTGCTCGCCACCTGCACCTTCATCCTCATCCTGATCGCGCAGCCGCTCTACGGCGCACTGGTGTCGAAGTTCCCGCGCCGGGTCTTCCTGCCGGTACTGTTCGGCTTCTTCATCGCTTGCCTGTTCGTGTTCTACGGCCTGTTCCACAGCGATGTCAGCGGGCGCGGCATGGCATTCTTCCTGTGGGTCACGGTGTTCAACGTGTTCTCCGTCTCCGTGTTCTGGTCGTTCATGGCCGACGTGTTCGCCAGCGACGAGGCGCGCAAGTACTACGGCTACATCGGCGCGGCGGGCACGGTAGGCGCGTTCACCGGCCCGATCCTCACCCGCGTGCTGGCCGAAAAAGTGGGCCTGGCCAACCTGATGCTGGTGTCCGCCGGATTCCTGTCCGTCTGCGTGCTGTGCGTCTGGAGGCTGCGCCGGTGGGCGGTGCAGCGCGAGCTGAAAACAGGGCGCGACAACGAGAGCGCGATGGGTGGCGACATCCTCGCCGGCCTGAAGCTGATCGCGAAGGAGCCGCTGCTGCGCTGGCTCGCGGCAATGGTGTTCCTGGGCGTGGGCGTGGGCGCCCTGCTTTACAACCAGCAGGCGGAAATTGCGCGCGCGGGCTTCGCCACGGCCGAAGCACGCGCCTCCTACTACGCCGGCATCGACATCGCGGTGAACGTGCTCACCCTGGTCGTGCAGTTGTTCGCCACCCGCTGGCTGATGTCCCGCTGGGGGCTTGCACCGGTGATCCTGATCCCGATGGCCGCACTGCTTGTCGGATTCGCGATCCTCGCCGCCGCGCCGCTGCCGATGGTGGTGGCGACCGTCCTGGTCGTCACTCGTTCCAACGAGTTCTCGCTGATGAAACCCGGCCGGGAAACCATCTACACGCGCGTGGATCGGCAGTGGCGCTACAAGGCCGGTGCCGCCATCGATACCGCCTTCCACCGCGGCGGCGAGATCAGTTTCGCGTGGATCTACAAGGCGTTGTCCGTGTTCGGTTCGCAGGTGGTGTTCGGCGTGGGCCTGGCCGTGGCCGGGGTGATGACCGTCAGTGCGTGGCGGCTGCTGCGCGAAGAGCGCAAACTGCCGTCCGAACGCGCGCATGTGGAGACACCCTGATGTCGTTGTTGGCGAACGTGTTGATCGGCCTGGTCGCGCTGCTGCACCTGTATTTCCTCGTGCTGGAGATGTTCCTCTGGACCAGGCCGCTTGGCTTGAAGACGTTCCGCAATACGCCGGAAAAAGCCGAAATCACCCGCGTGCTCGCCGCCAACCAGGGCCTCTACAACGGGTTTCTCGCGGCCGGTCTGTTCTACGCGATCGCCACCGGCTCGCGCGAATTCGCGCTGTTCTTCCTGGCATGCGTGATCGTCGCCGCGCTGTACGGCGCCTACAGCGTCAACAAGCGGATTTTCGTCGTGCAGGGCGTGCCGGCATTGGCCGCGCTGGCGGCAGTCTTGCTGGCCTGATCAGCGCGTCGCTTTCGGCGACACCCACATCCAGATGGTCGCCTTGAACACGGCCTCGCCCTGCGGATCCTCGACGACGACCTCGAACGGCAACTCGTAACCTTCGCTCGCCTCTCGCGGCGGGAACGCCGGCGTCGCGGTCGCGCGCATCGTGCCCACCGCTTTCTTGAGGTAGGCGACGGTCATGCCCTTGGGGATCCAGCGCATCGAGGCCGGGATGCTGACATCGCAGGCCAGGCCGCCGACGAATTCGGCAAGGTTGCACAACGCGATCGCATGCACCGTGCCGATGTGGTTGGTGACGCGACGGCGATGCGCGAGCGTCGCCACGCCACGACCCGGCTCCAGCACTTCGATGCGCGGTGCGATGCTCGCGAAGTACGGCGCCTTCAGGCAGACCAGCTTCGAGAACAGCCAGCGGCCTGCCGGCCACTGGCTGATGCGCCGGTAGGACGCGAGGACGTTCACGCCGCCGCGCGCGTGGCGATGCGTCCGTGCAGCGATGCATAGCCAGCGGAACGCAATTCCTCGGGATCGAAATCATCGACCATGATCGCGTCCAGCGTGAGCGCGCGCAGTTCTTCCAGCTGCTTGCGTTCGTCGGCGGTGATCCAGCCTTCGCGCACGCCTTCGTCGAGCTGGGCATCGAACTCCAGCGCTTCGATGTCGCTGTTCTTCAGCGCCTTGAGGAACTTGCGCTCCACCGGCTCCGCCATCACGAACTTCGGCAGGTAGCTGACGATGCGGCCGCCCGGATTGTTCGCGGTCGGCGTGGTGAACACGCCGGCGGCGAGGCGCTCGCGGGCATCGCACGGGGTCATTAGCAGGCTGGCGACCTTGTGGCCCAGGCGATCGCTGGGTGCCTGCGCGCGGCGGCCCCACGGGAAGATCACCAGCCACAGCAGCCAGCCGACCGGGCGGATCGGGAAGTTGCGCAACGCGCCGGACAGCGCGGTCTCGATCTTGTTGACCGCGTCGTGGAAGGCATAGGCCAGCAACGGTTGGTCGCCGACCGGGTTGCCGGCATCCTGGTGGCGCTTGAGCATCGAGC
This sequence comes from Thermomonas sp., assembly GCA_036666995.1. Lineage (GTDB taxonomy): Bacteria > Pseudomonadota > Gammaproteobacteria > Xanthomonadales > Xanthomonadaceae > Thermomonas. Next base: position 4,645 of record JAVWUU010000070.1, on the reverse strand, counting down.
TGGCGATGTACAGCTGGCTCAACACGTCGCCCAGGCGGCCGGACAGCGACTCCTTGAACTTCAGCTTGCCGCCGAGCAGCAGCATCGAGGTGTCGGCCATCACCGCCAACGCGGCGGAATAACGGTTGAGCTTGCGGAAATAACGACGGGTATCGTCATCGCCGGGCGCGCTGCCGATCTTGGTGCCGGTCAGGCCGAACCACCAGCTGCGCACTGCGTTGCTGATCGCGAAACCGATGTGGCCGAACAGCGCGGTGTCGAACTGGTCGATGCGCTCCTTGGGATCGGCCAATTGCGCCGACTTCATTTCCTTCATCACCCACGGATGGCAGAGGATCGCGCCCTGTCCGAAGATCATCAGGCTGCGGGTCATGATGTTGGCGCCTTCGACCGTGATCGCGATCGGCGCGGCCTGCCAGGAACGCCCGGCGAAATTGCGCGGCCCCAAGATGATGCCCTTGCCGCCTAGGATGTCCATGCAATCCATCGCGGCCTTGCGGCCCATTTCGGTGCAGTGGTACTTGGCGATGGTAGACGGCACCGCGGGGTTCTCGCCGCGCGCGACTGCGGCTGCGGTCGCTTCCGACAGCGCGCTGGTCGCGTACGCATTGCTGCCGATGCGTGCGAGCGCTTCCTCGACGCCCTCGAAGCGGCCGACCGACAGGCCGAACTGCTTGCGGATGCGCGCGTAACTGCCCACGGTGACCGCGCCCATCTTCGATCCGCCACTGGCGGTGGAAGGCAGGGTGATCGAGCGACCGATCGACAGGCATTCCATCAGCATGCGCCAGCCCTGGCCGGCGCAGTCCTCGCCACCGATCAGCTGCGACAGCGGCACGAAGACGTCCTTGCCGTGGATCGGGCCGTTCTGGAACGGCGAATTGAGCGGGAAGTGGCGGCGGCCGATATCGAGGCCCGGCGTGTCGTGCGGCACCAGTGCCAGCGAGATGCCGATGTCCTTCTTGTCGCCGAGCAGGCCGTCCGGGTCGTACATGCGGAAGGCGACGCCGATCAGCGTGGCCACCGGGGCCAGGGTGATGTAGCGCTTGTTGAGCGTGAGGCGGATGCCGAGGACGTTGATGCCGTTCCACTCGCCCATGCAGACGATGCCGTAGTCCGGGATCGAGGTGGCATCGGAGCCGGCGAACGGACCGGTCAGCGCGAAGCACGGCACATCACGGCCATCGGCCAGCCGCGGCAGGTATTGCTGCTTCTGTTCCTCGGTGCCGTAGTGCATCAGCAGCTCGGCCGGGCCCAGCGAATTCGGCACGCCAACAGTGGAACTGACCACGCTGCTGATCGAGGCCAGCTTCTGGATGACCTTGTGGTTCATCAGCGCCGAGAAGCCGAGGCCGCCGTATTCCTTCGGGATGTTGAGGCCGAAGAACCCGTTGCGCTTGATGTAGTCCCACAGCTCCGGCGGCAGATCGGCGCGGACGTGGCAGATGTCCCAGTCGTCGGTCATCCGGCACAGCTCTTCGCAGGGGCCATCGAGGAAGGCCTGCTCCTCGGCGGTGAGCTGCGGCTTCGGCAGCGACAGCAGCTGCTCCCAGTCCGGCTTGCCGGAGAACAGCTGGCCCTCGAAACCGACCGTGCCGGATTCCAGCGCAGTGCGTTCGGTGTCCGACAACGGCGGCAGCAGCTTGGTGTAGAAGCCCAGCAGCGGCGTGGTGATGAATGGCTTGCGCAGCTGCGGCACCAGCAGTGGCAACGCAATCAGCAGCACCAGCACGCCTGCGGTGATCGTCGCCGCATGACTGGCGCCCAGCAGCCAGCAGGCGACCAGCAGGGTTCCGGTCATCGCGGCCCAGACCGCGAGGCGCAGCCGGTGATAGGCGGCGAACGCGCTGGCGACGAGGAAGGCGAGGAAGGGCAGGGCGATGCTCATGTGGGGCTCCGGGTATCGCGGATGTTCCGGGCGCGGCGGCATTGCATTGCAGATGCGGCCTCGCCTACCATACGGCAAAGTATGGGAAGACCGGCGAGGCTGTCAATCGCGGGATAAGAGCATTTGCTCGACATACTCCCGCATCCGCAAGCGTACGGATAGAATGCCCAGATGACCGAAGCCGCATCACGCAACGGGCGCCTCAGCGCCGATGACTGGGCACGCGAAGCGCTCGACCAGATCGCCGAGCAGGGCGTGGCTTCGGTTGCGGTGGAACCGCTGGCGCGTCGACTCGGCGTGACCAAGGGCAGCTTCTACTGGCATTTCCCCTCGCGCGATGCATTGCTGCAGGCCGCGCTGGAGCGCTGGGAAACCGCCGAGCAGGAAATCGTGTTCGGCTCGGTGGAGAACGTGTCCGACCCGCGCGAGCGCCTGCGCTCGCTGTTCCAGCTGGTGGCGCACGAAGTCAAGTCACACATTATCTATAGCGAGCTGCTGAAAGCACTCGACCATCCGACCGTCAGCCCGGTGATCGGGCGGGTCTCGCAGCGACGCCTGGATTACCTTACCGCGAGCTTCCGCCAGGCGGGTCTCGGCCGCACGGCGGCCCAGCATCGCGCCCGCCTGGCCTACGCGGCCTATGTCGGTTTCCTGCAGCTCAGCCTGCAGTTGCAGCAGCCCCGGCTGCATCACGACGAGTTCGAGGCGTACGTCGAACACGTCATGGACACCCTGATCCCGCAAACCTGATTTCCGCGCGTCGCGCGGCAGGAATTCGCCAGCCCGCGATTGCAATCGATTTCACTCTGAACAGTTTCACGAGGAACCATCGATGAGCAGCAGGCTCGATGCATTGAACCAATGGGTGCTGGATGTTGCACGGCTGACCCGGCCCGACGCGATCCAGTGGTGCGACGGCAGCGATACCGAACACGACGCGCTGATCGCGCGGATGCAGGCCGACGGCACCCTCATCAAGCTCACCGAGCGGACCCACCCCGACAGCTGGCTGCATCGCTCGCATCCGGATGACGTGGCCCGCGTCGAGCACCTGACCTTCGTGTGCACGCCGGAACGGGACGATGCCGGCCCGAACAATCACTGGATGTCGCCAGCGGATGGCCACGCGCAAATGGATGCGCTGTTCGACGGCTGCATGCAGGGCCGCACGCTGTACGTGATCCCGTATTGCATGGGGCCGATCGATTCGCCGCTGTCGCGTTGCGGCGTGGAGATCACCGACTCGCCGTACGTGGTCGCCAACATGCGGATCATGACCCGCATGGGCGCGGCCGCACTTGCACGCATCGAGCGCGAAGGTGCGTTCGTGAAAGGCCTGCATTCGACCGGCGAACTCGATCCGGAGCGCCGCTTCATCATGCATTTCCCGGACGAGCTGACGATCAAGTCGTACGGCTCCGGCTACGGCGGCAATGCATTGCTCGGCAAGAAATGCCATGCGCTGCGCATCGCGTCGCACCAGGCGCGGAAGGAAGGCTGGCTGGCCGAGCACATGCTGATCCTCGGCCTGGAAAATCCGCGCGGAGAAACGCACTACATCGCTGCGGCTTTCCCCAGCGCCTGCGGCAAGACCAACCTGGCGATGCTGATTCCGCCCGAGGGTTATCGCGAGGCGGGCTGGAAAATCTGGACCATCGGCGACGACATCTGCTGGATGCGCCCGGGCGAGGACGGCCGGCTGTACGCGATCAATCCCGAGGCCGGTTTCTTCGGCGTCGCGCCGGGCACGTCGGCGAAGTCCAATCCGAACGCACTGGCGTCGATCCAGTCCAACACGATCTTCACCAACGTCGGCATCACCGCCGACAACCAGCCGTGGTGGGAAGGCATCGACAATGGCCAGCAACCCGCCATCGATTGGCGCGGCCAACCGTACGATCCTTCGGTTCGCCCGGCCGCGCATCCGAATGCGCGCTTCACCGTCAGTGCGAAACAGTGCCCCAGTTATTCGCCGATGGCCGAGGATCCGCGCGGCGTTCCCATCAGCGCGATTGTCTTCGGCGGGCGTCGCGCGTCGCTGGTGCCGCTGGTGTTCGAGGCGCGCGACTGGACGCATGGCGTGCTGGTCGGCGCATCGATGGGCTCGGAGACTACCGCCGCCGCTACCGGCGCGGTGGGCGTGATGCGTCGCGACCCGATGGCGATGAAGCCGTTCTGCGGCTACAACTTCGCCGACTACTTCGCCCACTGGCTGTCGTTCGACAAGGACGGCGCGAAGTTGCCCAAGGTCTTCCACGTCAACTGGTTCCGCAAGGGCGGCAACGGCAAGTTCCTGTGGCCTGGTTTCGGCGACAACCTGCGCGTGCTGGAGTGGATCATCGGGCGTGTCGAAGAGACTGCCGGCGCGGTCGACACGCCGATCGGCCTGCAGCCCCGCGAACAGGACCTGGACCTGCGCGGACTGGACCTCGATGACGAAGCGCGCGACCTGCTGTTCGGGTTCGATCGGGAGGGATGGCAGGCCGAGTTCTCGAGCATCGGCGGCTACCTCGATGATTACGGCCCACGCATGCCGGTTGCGCTGAAAACTGAGCAGGGGCGGATTGCCTCGATGCTGGATCGGGATTGCCGGAAATAAGTAATCCCGATCTTCAGGACTTGTTAAGAATGTGTTTCATCCCTAGAATCGGGCTGTCGAGCCCACGGGCTGTGACTTACGCGTACAAATTCAAGTCAACTGTCCCAGAGGGGAAAACACGAATGGCTTCTAAGTTTTTGAGCAATGGTCTCAAGCGC
>JAVWUU010000069.1:0-13405 GCA_036666995.1 Thermomonas sp. | reverse complement strand
AACTCGCGATTGCCGCTGCGGTCGTCCAGGCTTACATCGATCGGTACGCCGTTGCGGTCGATGCTCGCCATTACCAGCACGGTGCCGGTTTCACCGGCGCGGAGCGCGGATGCCGGGTACTTCGGCAGCACCTGGCTGCTGGTGATCGGCGACGCGTCACGCGTACGCCCGCTGACCGGCGCCTTGGCGATGGGCTTGGCGTCCGGCGCCACTGCCGGTGTCATCGGCGATTCGTCGATCGGGGCAGGCAGCGGCTCGGTGGATGCCAGCGACGGCGCGGCATCGATCACCTCTGCGCGGTCCTGGATCGCCCACCAGGTTGTGCCCGTGATGGCGAGCAAGCCGAGCAACAACAGCGTCTTGCGCGACTGAGCCGGCTGCGGATCCTGCGGGATGTCCTGCTGCGCCTGCGGGTCGAAAGTGGTCTGGACATTCGTCATGTCGATCTCCTCGTCGTGTGGATGTCACGCGACCGAGTGTCCGGATCGATTCGTTAGGCGAGCATCAATCCGGCGGCATGCGATGGGTTGCGAACCGGGCGTGGTTCAGCGACGTCGCCGCCACGTCGAGATTTCGTTGCGCGATGGTGAAATCAGCCGCCCGGGTTGAACACGATCGGCACCACCACGTCGGCGACGACCGGCTGGCCATCGCGCACGGCGGGCTGGAACCTCCAGCGACGCACGGCTTCCATCGCCGCGCGGTCGAGGTGGCGATTGCCGCTGCTTTCGGCCACGTCGAGTCGATCGACGCTGCCATCGGTGGCGACGGTGACGCGCACACGCACCGTGCCGCCAGCATTGCGTCGCAGCGCTTCCTGCGGATAGCGCGGGGCGGGCTGGCTGATCGGTACAGGGGTGTCGCTACCCCTTGCGACGGGTGCCGAGGGTGCGACGGGCGCGGCAGGCGGCGGTGGTGGGGGCGGCGGTTCATCGATGATGCGCGGCTGTTCGGTCGCAGGCAGCGGCTTGCCTTGTGCGGTCTCGGGTAGGCGCAGGCCACTCGCGTTGCCGTCATCGCTGGCGACATCGGCCGGCAACGGCGCGGGCAAGCCATCGGTGCTGCCGGTGGCGGTTTCGGGACCGCCGCCCTTGAAGAACTCGGTGTCGTTGCGCTGGTCCAGCCAAAGCAACAGGAACAGCAGGATGCCGGCGCCGAACGCGATGGCGAGGATCTTGACCGCTTGGGGCGGCAGCAGCGGCTTGCGCGGAACGGCGGGGTCGGCCATGCCGCATTCTGGCACAGGGGAATGTTGCGTCAGCGCCAACGTGGCCCGGCTCGGGCGATAATGTGCGTTCGTCCACGGAAGTCCATTCGAGATGCTCGATCCCGCCCTGCTGCGCGCCAATCCCGCCGAACTCGCCGAACGCCTGCGCACCAGTCGCGGCTTCGAGCTGGACGTCGGCCACCTCGAATCGCTGGAAGCGCGCCGCAAGCAGTTGCAGGTGCGCACCCAGGAACTGCAGAACCTGCGCAACACGCGCAGCAAGCAGATCGGCATGCTCAAGGCCAAGGGCGAGGATGTATCCGTGGTGATGGCCGAAGTCGCCGCGTTCGGCGATGAATTGAAGGCGTCGGAAATCGAACTCGATGAGCTGCGCGGCCAGATCGAGGCGATCGCGCTGGGCATCCCGAACCTGCCGGACGCCTCTGTGCCGCTGGGCAGCGACGAGAGCCAGAATGTCGAACAGAAGACCTTCGGTACACCGAGGACGTTCGATTTCGAGGTCAAGGATCACGTCGAACTCGGCGCACGCAACGGCTGGCTCGACGGCGATACCGCGGCCAAGTTGAGTGGCGCGCGCTTCACCGTGCTGCGTGGGCAACTGGCGCGGATGCATCGCGCGCTTGCCCAGTTCATGCTCGACCTGCACACCCAGGAGCACGGCTATACCGAAGAAACCAACGTACCGGTGATCGTCAATGCCGATTCGATGCGTGGCACCGGCCAGCTTCCGAAGTTCGAGGAAGACCTGTTCTCCACCCAACTCGGAGAGCACAAGCGCTACCTGATCCCGACCTCGGAAGTCCCGCTGACCAACATCGTGCGCGACGAGATCCTCGAAGCCGATGTGCTGCCGTTGCGGATGACCGCGCATTCGATGTGCTTCCGCTCCGAAGCCGGCAGCGCAGGGCGCGACACCCGCGGTTTCATCCGCCAGCACCAGTTCGAGAAAGTCGAGTTGGTGAGCATCAGCAAGCCCGAGGAGTCGGATGCCGAACACGATCGCATGACCCGCTGCGCCGAAGTGGTGCTGGAAAAGCTCGGGCTACCGTATCGCAAGGTGCTGTTGTGCACCGGCGACATGGGTTTCGGTGCGACCAGGACCTATGACCTCGAAGTCTGGCTTCCGTCGCAGGCGACGTACCGCGAGATCTCGTCCTGCTCCAACTGCGGCGATTTCCAGGCGCGGCGCATGCAGGCGCGCTGGCGCAATCCGGCCACCGGCAAGCCCGAACCCGTGCATACCTTGAACGGTTCCGGCGTGGCCATTGGTCGTGCGCTGATCGCGGTGATGGAGAACTACCAGAACGCTGATGGCAGCATCGACGTACCGGAAGCGCTCGCCCTACATGGGTGGCCTCGAACGCATCGACTGATTGCCATCCGGCATCGCACGAAAAAAAAGACGGGCCCGCAGTGCGGGCCCGTTGCGTTCCAGGGAGGGGAGGGAGGAACGCGAAAGCGTGTTCTTCAGGCCGCCAGCGGCAACGCGATGTCGATGCGTTCATTCGCGGCCGACATCGACTTCGCACGCTGCTCGTGCGAGACCGACAGGCTATCCGCGCTGACGAATTCGACGTCGGTGATGCCGAGGAAGGCGAACACCTGGCGCAGGTAGGGCTCGACGAAATTGCGGCCGCTCTCGACCGGATGCTTGCCGCCGTAGGTCGCCGCCACGATCACCTGCTTGCCGCCGGCCAACCCTTGCGGACCCTCTGCGGTGTAGCGGAACGTCTTGCCGGCCACCGCGACCCGGTCGATCCAGGCCTTGAGCTGGCTGGGGATGCCGAAGTTGTACATCGGCGCACCGACCACGATCACGTCGGCGGAGAGGAATTCGTCCATCACCGCGGCCGCGGTGGCGGCCTCATCGGCGTCGGCCTGGGCCAGCGAAGCACCACTCAGGTGCGGCAGCGGGTTGGCGGCGAGATCGCGATGGGTGACCTCCAGGCCGCGGACATCGCGCTGCCAGCGGGCGACGATCGCAGCGCCGAGTTCGCGACTGGCCGAATGCTGGCCGAGGATGCTGGAGTCGAGGTGCAGGAGCTTCATCGTGTTGTTCCGTCTGGTCGCGGCAGCGCCGCCTTGGAGTGCATCCTCCGCCGTTGCATATTCGGAATAAACTAGGTTAAATATCACTGTACGTTCCAAATACGGAATTATTGTCATGCAGGATCTCAACGACCTCTATTACTTCGCCGCAGTGGTGGACCACGGCGGTTTCGCAGCCGCCGAACGCGCGCTCGGCATCCCCAAGTCGCGGCTGTCGCGGCGCATTGCCGAACTGGAAACCGAGCTTGGCGTGCGCCTGCTGCAACGCTCGACGCGTCGCTTCGCGGTGACCGACGTCGGCACCAGCGTGCATCGCCACGCGCAGTCGATGCTGGCCGAGGCGCAGGCCGCACGCGAGGCAGTGGATCGGCTCAGTGCCGAACCGCGCGGCACGATCCGGGTCAGCGTGCCGGTGTCGATGGCGCAGCAGCAGTTCCCGAAATTGCTGCCGGAGTTCATGGCGCTGTATCCGAAGGTGCGGGTGCAGCTGATCGTCGGCAATCGCCGCGTTGACGTGATCAATGAGGGCGTCGATGTCGCGCTGCGCGTGCGTGCCAAGCTCGACGACGACGGCAGCCTGGTGATGCGCAGCTTCGGCCAGATCCAGGAACTGCTGGTCGCCAGTCCGAAGTATCTCGATCGCGCCGGCCGGCCGACGTCGCCGGAGGAACTCGCCGAGCATGTGACGCTCAGCATCAGCGAGGACGAGGCGCGGCAGCGTTGGGAACTGCACGGTCCCGATGGCGAAGTACGCCGCATCGACCTGCACCCGCGCGTCACCGGTTTCGATTTCCCGATGATGCAGGCGATGGCCGAAGGCGGCATCGGCATCACCCTGTTGCCGGAAACCGTGTGCGCCGACGCCGTGCGCCGCGGCGACCTGGAAGTCGTGTTGCCGGACTGGCGATTGCCGCAGGGCATTGCGCATGCAGTGTTCGCATCCCGTCGCGGGCTGCTGCCGGCGGTGCGGGTGTTCATCGATTTCCTGGCCGAACGCCTGCCCGGCTTGCTGGAAGCGGCGCGCCTGGAATGCAGCGATCCGGCTTGCCTCAAGGCGAAGGAGAAGGCGAACGCCAAGCAGGGCTCGAAGAAAGCGTGAGATGGCGGAAGCGGTGAGATAGATTCAGGCCATCCATGGCCTTCACCCGTTGCGCGGGCAGCCTCCGGCTGTCCAAATCGGCATTCCATGCCGATTTGTCGAACTCAAAGCGCGTGCGACAATTGCATCACGGAAGTGTGGCCGAGTGGTTTAAGGCAGCGGTCTTGAAAACCGCCGATGGGTCAAACCATCCGTGAGTTCGAATCTCACCGCTTCCGCCAGATTCAATGAGTTCGACGCATCGGCAGGATTGCCGATGTGGACGGCGAAGCCGCCCGTAGGGCGAGGGCCATGGATGGCCCGAGTCAATCTCACCGCTTCCGCCAATTACCTCGGTAGGACTTTTCCTACCCCTCGATGCGGCTTACGCTGATTGGTAGGGGTGGGCCGGCTCGCTAGCGTGTCCCCATCAACCGGGGAGCGGGCCATGAGCATCAAGGTATTCATCGTCGACGACCACGCGCTGGTGCGCACCGGCTTCCGCCTGATCCTGGGGCGCGAAGTCGACATCGAAGTGGTCGGCGAGGCCGAAAGCGGCGAGGACGCCCTGCCGCAGATCCGCAAACTCAAGCCCGACGTGGTCCTGTGCGACCTCAACCTGCCCGGCATCAGTGGGCTGGAAGTCACCGAACGCGTCGTGCGCGGCGATTACGGCACCAAGGTGATCGCGGTGTCGGTGCTGGAAGAGGGGCCGATGCCGCGGCGTTTGCTGGAGGCCGGCGCCTCGGGCTATGTCGGCAAGGCCTGCGATGCCAACGAATTGCTGCGTGCCGTGCGCGATGTGTACCGCGGCAAGAAATACTTGGCCAGTGCGATTGCCCAAGGCATCGCGTTGTCCGGCATGCGCGGCGAGGCCGCATCGCCGTTCGACGGGTTGACCCCGCGCGAGATGGAAGTCGCGCTGCTGCTGAACCAGGGCATGCGCCAGGAAGCGATCGCGAGGCGCCTCAACCTGAGCGCAAAGACCATCAACACGCACAAGTCGCGGCTGTTCGAGAAGCTCGCGATCCGCGACAGCATCGCGCTGGCGCGGTTGATCAGTCAGTACGGGCTGGTGGATACCGCGCACGCCGTGGCTTGACGGCGTACGCGGAACCCCGTGGCGTCAGGCGCCGCGGTCGGGGTCGCTATCCGACGTCGATGGCGGGTTGACCGCGTCATGCCGTGCGGTCTGGAACAGGCCACGCAACAGCTCGGCGCGGCGTGCCGCCTCGTCATCGATCGACGCAGTTTCCGCAGCGGCAGGCGACTCATCGGCGACCGTCGTTTCAACGGCGGCTGCTTCGACGGTCGGCGCGATTTCGGAAGGCACAACTTCGGCAACAGCCGGAGCACGCACTGCCTCGTCAGCCACCGTTACATCGATCGCAGCCGGCTCGACTTCGACGGCGGCCGTTGCGGTGGTGTCGTCGACTGGCGGCAGGACGTCGGCAATCGTTTCCGCCGCGACCTCGGTGATGGCGCTGATCGGATTCTCGCCAGTGATCGCGGTCTCGGCGGTGGCGGTATCGACGATGACCTTTTCGCTTTCCGCTGCAGTCTCGACGGCAGAAACCGGCGACTCGATCGCGGTCCCTTCCGCCACCGGCGCTGCAACTGGCTCGGCTGGCGCAGCGACAACATCCTCGATGACCGGGACTGCCGCAATCGCGGCCACTGCGGCAATGGCAGGCGAGGGCGTGCTTTGCGCTTCGCTCACCACTGGCTGCTGCGGCGCGACCGGCGCGATATCGTCGAAATCGAATTCCGGCTGCGCGCCATCGACATCGAGGGCTTCATCCAGCGCGCCGTCCTGGTCCAGCGAGCCGTCATCGGCCACACCACCGGCTTCACCGGCGCCGCGACGACGACGACGACCGCCACGACGGCCGCGGCGGCGCTTGCCGCCGGCCTCGCCGTTCGCGTCGTCGGCACCGGTTGCTTGCGCGCCTTCATTCGCCTGGTCGGTTTCCGACGCCACCACGACCTGCGCTTCGTCCGTCGCGATCGCGACAGGCGCTGCAGCCGTCAATGCGGCAGCGGCAACCGGCATGACGATCGCCTCGGCATCGATGTCCGCGGCGACGGGCTTCGGTGCCTGCGGCTTGTCCTGCTTCGGCTGCTGTGGCTGCTTTTCGCCCTGCGGCTTCTGCTGCTGCGGCTGCTTCTGCTGTTTTTCCTGCTGCGGCTGGGCCTGCCTGTCCTGCTTCGGTTGCTGCTGTTGCGGCTTGTCGTTGCGCGGCTGCTTCTGCTGCTGCGGCTGGGCCTGCTTCTGTTCGCCCTGCGGCTTGTTGCCGCGGTTTTCGCCCTGCTGGTTGCGGCGATTGTCGTCGCGGTTGCCGCGGTCGTCGCGGCGCGCATCGCGGTTGCCGCGACCATCGCGTCCGTCGCGCCGATTGCCGCGATCCTCGCGGCGTCCCTGCGGCTCGGCCTTGACCGGTTCTGGCGCGGGGGCGGGGGCGCTGGTGAACAGACCGCGCAACCAGCCGATCACGCCGCTGCCGGCCTGCACCTGTTGTGGCGCGGCGACCTGGGCGACGGGAGCGGGCTGTTGCACGGCCTCGACGGGCATCGGCTTGGGCTCGCGCAAGGGGGCCGGCTGCGCCGGACTGACCTTGGTCACCGCCGGTGCCGGCGGGATGTTGAGCTGGGCCTTGCTTAGCGCGATGGTGTTCAGCTTGCGCGGCATGCCACGCTGGTAACTGGGCTTCGCGGTCTCTTCGCCCATCTCGTTTTCACGGATGCGAGTGACTTCGTAGTGCGGGGTATGCAACTGCTCGTCGGCCACGATCACGATCGGCGCGTCGTGGCGTTGCTCGATCTCGCGCAGCGCGCTGCGCTTCTCGTTGAGCAGGAAGTTGCCGATTTCCACCGGCACCTGCACCAGCACCTGGCCGGTGTTGTCCTTCATCGCATGCTCTTCGGCGACGCGGATGATCGACAGCGCCAGCGATTCCACGCTGCGCATGCGGCCGTGGCCCTCGCAGGTCGGGCAGACGATCTGGCTGGCTTCGCCCAGGCTGTTGCGCAGGCGCTGGCGGCTCATCTCGAGCAGGCCGAAGCGGCTGATGCGGCCGATCTGCACGCGCGCGCGGTCGTACTTGAGCGCGTTCTGCAGCTTGTTCTCGACGTCGCGCTGGTGCTTGTTGCTGGACATGTCGATGAAGTCGATCACCACCAGCCCGCCGAGGTCGCGCAGGCGCAGCTGGCGAGCCACTTCCTCGGCCGCCTCCAGGTTGGTGTTGAACGCGGTTTCCTCGATGTCGCCGCCCTTGGTGGCGCGAGCCGAGTTGACGTCGATCGCGGTCAGCGCCTCGGTCTGGTCGATCACCAGGGCGCCGCCCGACGGCAGGCGCACCGTGCGCTCATAAGCGCTTTCGATCTGCGACTCGATCTGGAAGCGGTTGAACAGCGGGGTGTCGTCGGTGTAGTGCTTCAGCTTGCGCTTGTTGTGCGGCATCACCTGTTCGACGAAGTCGAGCGCCTCGCCGTACATCTCCGGCGTGTCGACCAGGATCTCGCCGATGTCGCTGCGCATGTAGTCGCGCAGGGCGCGCACGATCAGGCGCGATTCCTGGTAAATCAGGAACGGCGACGGCTTGCTCAGCGCGGCCTCGGCGATCGCCCGCCAGATGCTGAGCAGGTAGTCCAGGTCCCACTGCAGCTCTTCGGCATCGCGGCCAACGCCGGCGGTGCGGATGATCACGCCCATGTCGTCGGGGATCGCCAGCGCGTCCATCGCCTTCTTCAGCTCTGCGCGGTCGTCGCCCTCGATCCGGCGCGAGACGCCGCCGGCGGTCGGCGAGTTCGGCATCAGCACCATGTAGCGGCCGGCCAGCGAGATGAACGTGGTCAGGGCGGCGCCCTTGTTGCCGCGCTCTTCCTTGTCGACCTGGACCACGACCTCCTGGCCCTCGCGGAGCAGCTCGCGGATCGTGCCCTTGTTCGGATCGACGCCCGCCTGGAAATAGTCGCGGGAGATTTCCTTCATCGGCAGGAAGCCGTGGCGTTCCGCGCCGTATTCGACGAAGGCCGCCTCGAGGGACGGTTCAAGCCGGGTGATCCGGCCCTTGTAGATGTTGGACTTCTTGTTTTCCTTAGACGGCTGTTCGATGTCGATGTCGTACAGGTTCTGGCCGTCCACGATGGCCACCCGCAGTTCTTCCGCCTGCGTGGCATTGATCAGCATTCGCTTCATTGTGCGTTCCTCGCGCGCTCACTTGCCCCTGCGGACAACGCACGGAACGCCTGGGGCGTTTCGCCTCTGGATACCGCAAGCGCCGTGGCAGCGCATGCGCGCCGCGTCGCTCCAAGTGGTCCAGCGCTACGACACCACGGCGAACCGCGGGAGCGCTTGTTCCTTGTTCGTGTTGCTGGGCCGGCGACCGCCGCCACACGCCGGTGAGGGCAGGGCGCGTCGCACGGGACGTTGTTCAACGGATGCGGTCACGGCACGGGCCGGCGATGGGCGGGCCTGCCGCGCAGCCGTTAACATGTCCGCCCCGGGGGCGGTGGCAACGAGACTGCGGCGGGGCTCGCGGGAAAGTCGGCTTTTGGCCGGTTCTTTCCAGCGAAATCAAACCCTTGCAACGCCCGCCGAGTGTACCAGATCACATGACCATGAGACAGCCGGAAACGCCCGCGCCCACCACCGGGGCAAGATTGGTGAGGATTGCGGAAGACCGCGACGGCCAGCGCATCGACAACTTCCTGCTGGGCTACCTGAAAGGTGCGCCGCGCAGCCTCATCTACAAGCTGCTGCGGTCCGGGCAGGTGCGTGTCAACGGCGGACGATGCAAGGCCGAGCGCCGGCTTGAGGCGGGCGATGAGATCCGTATCCCGCCCGTTCGCCTCACGATCGAAGACGATACCGGAAAGTCGCCACCACCGAAGGGACTGCTCGATGCCCTCGAGGCCGCCATCGTCTTCGAGGACGCCCGCCTGCTGGCCCTCAACAAGCCCAGCGGACTGGCCAGCCATGGCGGCAGCGGCATCAGCCACGGCGCGATCGAGTCGTTGCGCGCGCTGCGTCCGCGCGAATCGCTGGAACTGGTCCACCGGCTGGACCGCGACACCTCGGGCTTGCTGATCGTGGCCAAGAAACGCGCGGCGCTGGTGGAGTTGCAGGCACTGCTGCGTGAGGACCACGGTGCCGGCATCACCAAACGTTACCTGGCCCTGCTGGCGGGTCGGATGCCGGACGGGACGATGTCGGTGGACGCGCCATTGCACGTCGGCTTGCGACAAGGCGGGGAACGCCATGTCCAGGTCAATCCGCGCGGCAAGGCGTCGCTCAGCCATTTCCGGGTGCTGGAACGCTGCAGTGGCCAAAGCTATTGCGAGGTGCGCATCGAGACTGGCCGCACTCACCAGATCCGCGTGCATGCGAAGCACATCGGCCATCCGGTGGCCGGCGACGACAAGTACGGCGACGAAGTCGCCAATCGCAAGCTGCGCGAGCAGGCCGGCCTGAAACGCCTGTTCCTGCATGCCTCCACCCTCGAGTTCGCGCTGGATGGCGGCAAGACGCCTTACATGTTGAGCGCGCCACTCGCCCCGGATCTGCTGGCCGTGCTGGATCGGCTGCATGGCTGAGGTTGCGCAGGCACTCAGGCCGGAGATGACCGACGCCGAAATCGGCGTGCTCCGGGAATGCTTCTCCAAGGCGAGCAGCCTGGTGGAGTTCGGCAGCGGCGGAAGCACCCTGCTGGCGGTCCGCAGTCCGTCGCTGCGACGGATCTGGTCGGTCGAAAGCGATCCGGCCTGGATCGCCCGCCTGCGTGCCGAGCCGGATGTCGCGACCGCGGAACAAAGCGGGCGGCTGAACCTGCTTGCGGCCGACATCGGGCCGGTCGGCGGTTATGGATTCCCCGTCGACAGGTCGATGCAGTCGGCCTGGCCGCGCTATCAAGAAGCCGTCTGGGACGATGCCGCTGCCATCGAGACCGACCTGGTCCTGGTCGATGGCCGTTTCCGCGTGGCCTGCGCATTGGAGGCGCTGGCCCGCGCGAGGCCGCATGCGGTGCTGCTGTTCCATGATTTCTGGAACCGCCCGCACTATCACCCGGTGCTCGCGTTCACCGACTGGCTGGGTAGTTGCGATTCACTGGCGATCCTGCGCCGCAAGCCGGTCATCGATCCGCAGAAATTCGAGTTGGTTCGGCAGCAGCACCGCTTCAACCCGGATTGACCCGCCTTCGGGTCAACCCAAGGTGAGGAAAACCGCGACCAGCACGGGCAGGATCCACAGTGCCTTGCGGCGTGCCGGCATCAATGCGGCAAAAAGCAGCAGCAGTGCGACCGTTCCGCTGCGTCCCGGTCCGAGCAGCCAGTTCATTGGCGTGTAGACCGCCGCCAGGTACATCCGCTGGTGCGGATGGATGCGCATCGGCACTTCTTCGCCCACGTCATAGAAGCGGCCGCCCGGGATCTTGCTGGTCTTGAAGCGATGCGTGTCCATGCGCGGGTTGACCACCGCGCGGCCGAGGAAGCAATTGGCGCGATGGCGGGTGCGGCAACTGTCGGCGGCAACGGTGACTTCACCGACGACCGGCTCGCCGGCATCCAGCAGCCAGATTCGCCAACCGACCTGCAATGCGCAGAAGGATGCCGCTGCGAGGGCCACCCAGAGCAGGATGACCCGGTGCACGGGCTTGCCGCGATACATCCAGGGCGTGGGCCCTGCGGCGGTGGCTGCGCGATTGTCCATCCCGGCACCAACGCATGACGCCGGTGCCGCAGGCCAGCGCGTGGTCCGCACTCAGCCGGCGAGCGCATCCGCCTTGGCGGCGCAGATGAAGTCGTTCTCCGACAGCCCGCCGACGTCGTGGGTGGACCATCGCACCACGCAGCGGTCGTAGTGCACCGACAGGTCGGGGTGGTGGTTCTCCGCATTGGCGACATGCGCCAGCGCGTTGACGAAGGACATCGTCCGGTAATAGTCCGGGAAGGCGAACGTGCGGCTCAACGCATGCCCCTGCTCGGTCAGTTCCCAGCCCGGCAGCTGCGGCAACAGCTCGCGGATGCTGGCGTCGGTCAGGCGGTGGTCGTGGCCGTGGCGCGGCGAACAATGCGCCTGTGCGAGCGGGATCAGGTCGGCCATGGCGATTTCCTTCGGAGTGACTGAACCGGGAGTGGCACTGCGCCGGCACCCGATGGATGCGCGCTGCGGTTGCATCGTTAGAATACCGGCATGATCCGTATTTCCGAAGCCGCGCAGGCGCACTTCCGCAAGCTCATCGAACGTGAATCGGTTGCCGGCATTGGGGTGCGCCTTGCCGCGCGCGACCCCGGCACGCCGCGTGCGGACGTGCGGCTCGAATTCGCCGGCAGCGAGGACCTCAGCGGCGACGAATGGGCGATCGACTGCGAGGGCTTCACCCTCTGGCTCGACGCGCCCAGCGTGCCGTTCCTCGACGGCGCCGAGATCGACTACACCACGCTCGCCACCGGCGGCCAGTTGCAGATCCGCGCGCCGAAGATCAAGGGCGTGGCCCCCGGCGATGCCGCATCGCTGGTCGAACGCGTGCGCTGGACCCTGGAGCAGGACATCAATCCGCAGCTCGCCCAGCATCGCGGCCATGTGAGCCTGCAGGAAGTCACTGCGGATGGCGTGGTGCTGCTTCGCTTCGGCGGCGGCTGCCATGGTTGCGGGATGGCCGACGTGACCCTGAAGCAGGGCATCGAGAAAACCCTGATGGAGAAGGTGCCGGGTGTGACTGCGGTGCGCGATGCGACCGACCACGACAGCGGCGCCGCACCGTTCATCCCGCGCGATGCGGGATCGGAATCCGGCACCTCGCCGCTCGGCGCGGCCTGACCGGAACCGCCGCGCGTGACGACAGCCGCTGACGTCATCGCCGCGCTCAACCAGCGTCGCCAGCGCAAATCGCTGCGTCCGGAAACGCCCGGCCTATTCCCGGCCGGTTGGCAGGACTGGTTCGACACCCATCCGCGGGTGGATGCGGAGACGTCGCGTGCGGCGGTCGCTGGCCTGGTCGATGCCGCTGCGGCCAAACCGTTGCGCGCGATCCCGCGCAGTCCGCGCCGGTTGAATCGCTGGCAGGCGTTCGGCGTCCTGTGGCAACAGAACTGGCATGCCGACCTGCGCGAGGAGCGCGGCCTGCGGATCGGCGTGCGCGTGCTGGACATGGTCCTGCACCTGCTGCTCGCAGGCGCGCTGCTGTGGCTCATGTACCTGGGCTACATGGCGTTGGCGAGCAAGCTGGACGAGGAAGAAGAAGCAGTGCAGGTCGAGTTCATCGGCCGCGGCAACGTCGCCGAAGGTGGTGGCGCGCTGGCCAATGCGGGTGCGGATTCCGCGCCGGCTGCGGCCGCTCCCGCGCAGCAGGCGACCACGCCATCGCCGGCCAGCGGTCGTCCGGATGCTGCGGTCGCGCAGGTGCCGCTGCCGTCGCAACCGCCGCTGCCGATCGAATCGGAAACACCGCAGCAGGTGCGCGCATCGGTGCCGCCGTTGCCGGCCGAAGCCGCGCAGCCGCTGCAGGTCAGCGAAACCCCGACGCCGCCCGAGCCGGTCGCATTCCAGTTGCCCGCTGTGCGCGAGCGCACTGTCCCGGTGCCGCAGGTGCAGTTGCGCGAACCACAACCGCGCGAGCAGGTCGACGAGATCGCCACCCTGCGCCCGCAACCGGTGCGCAGCCTGCAGCCCAGCGAGCGCCAGGCACAGTTGCGCACGCCTGAACTGCGCAACCAGCCGCAGTCTCTGGATATTCCAGCACCGCAACGCATGCAGGCCATCGCTGCGCGGGCAACGCCCGATGTCGCCAACCGCCAGGTGCAGGTGCCGACGTTGCGTGGCGAAGTGCGTGATATCCCGATGCCGCCTGGTGGTGCACCAACGCCGGCCACGCAACCCGGCAGGGGCACGTCTGCGAGTGCGACGAGTGCTGCCAACGGTGCCGGTGGCGAACGCGGCAACGCGGCATCCGCCGGCAAGGCCGCAGCGGGCAGCGGGCAGGGCGCGAAGCCGGCAGCGCAGGGCGGACGTGGCGTCACCACCGCAGGCAGTGGCGCGGGACCCGGCAACA
>JAVWUU010000068.1:0-13418 GCA_036666995.1 Thermomonas sp. | reverse complement strand
TCCCGGGCATGACCCCCGCGGCGATTTCATTGCTGCTGGTGCACCTGGAACGACAGCGGCGCGAACGCGCGGCTTGACGCAACCCATGTAGGGGCAGGCCACTGTGCCTGCCCCCGACGTGCCTGCCCAATCCTGCGAAAGGGCAGGCACGGGGGCCTGCCCCTACAGCACGGGCGTATCCTTTACACATGAATATGCCCATCAAATCGCGCATCGCGATCGCCCTCGTCGTCACGCTCGCCGCGCTAGTCGCCTGCAAGCGCGATGACGCGGCACCTGCGGTCGCGAAGCCGACCAATGGCGACTACCTCGTGCAGGACTGGGTGTTGCCGGCGCAGGCCGGTTCGATGGCGCCCGACCTGCGCGTCGCGCCCGATGGCCGCGTGCTGATCAGCTGGCTCAACCGCCAGCAGGGCCGCCGCAATGTCCTGCAGTTCTCGTCTTATACCGAGGCCGGCGGCTGGCAGAGCCTGCCGCGCACCATCGCGGTCGGCCAGTCGCTGGTCGCCAACTGGGCGGACACGCCGCACATGCTGGCGACCGCGGATGGCGCGCTGTGGGTGCAGTGGTTGCAGGCGAATGCCGCCAGTCCGTCCGCCTATGACGTGGCGCTGGCGCGTTCGCGCGATGGCGGCATGACCTGGACCCAGATCACCCGCGTCAACGACGACCAGACCGCAAGCGAACACGGCTTCGCCGCGCTGTGGCCGCGTGGCGCGAATGCGGTCGGCATCGCCTGGCTGGACGGCCGCGAGCAGCAAGGCGCGCATGCGACGGACGCAAAGGACGTTGCACACCATGGTGGTGCGATGCAGCTGCGTGCGAACGGCTTCGACATGGACCTGGCACGCGGTGCCGATGCAGTGGTCGATGCACGCGCATGCGACTGCTGCCAGACCGACGCCGCATCGACCGATCGCGGGACGTTGCTCGCATGGCGCGATCGCAGCGACGACGAGGTGCGCGACATCGTGGTGTCGCGCCTGCAGGACGACGGTGCGTGGACCAAGCCCGTGTCTGTGCATGCGGATGGCTGGAAGGTCGAGGCCTGTCCGGTCAACGGCCCGGCGATTGCCGCCAGCGGCAATGCCGCGGTGGTGGCGTGGTACAGCGAGGCCGGCGGCACGCCGACGGTGCGCATCGCGCGCAGCACCAATGCCGGTGATGCGTTCGCTGCGCCGGTGATTGTCGACAGCGATGCCGCGGTGCGCGGCCAGGTCGACGTGGCGATGGATGCACAGCAGGCGTGGGTCGCGTGGCTGCGCGAGGACGCCAAGGGCCAGGCGCTGATGCTGGCGCGCTACACGCCTGACCTGTCGAAGCGGTTGCAATTGATCGAGGTGGCCAGGCTCGGCGCACGCGGCCATGCCAGCGGCACGCCACGGCTCGCGGTCGATGCCGGGGGCGCCTGGCTGGCCTGGACCGATGTCGTCGATGGCGTGGCCGACCTGCAGGGTGCGCGCATCACGCGTTGATGCGCGGCGCGAGTTCGCGCCCGCCGTCGATCGTATGGGCTATACGCCCAGCGTGCGCGCCAGGGTTTCGAACCTGGCGCGGTTCATGTGCTGCGGCAGGAAATGTTCGCGCAGCACCGGCAATGCCTGGGCCAACAGGCTGCGCGCTTCGGACGTTTTCCCGCTGCCGGCCAGGTCTTGCGCCAGCTCGGCGCGCGCCACCGCGATGTCCAGCGGCACCTTGGTCGCGAGGATGCGCGCCAGCACGTCGCGGCGGATGTGTTCGCTGCCGGCCTTGTCGCCGCGCAGCCAGCGGAACCAGGCTTCGCTGCGCAGGAATTCGATGAAGACCGGATGCGTGTCCGGCACGAACTTCAGCGCACGCGTGCGGGTTTCCGCCAGCAAGGGCTCGCCGTGCTCGACGTCCCTCATCATCGTCGCCGCACGCATCAGGTTCCACACCGTGTCGAAATACTCGACCGAATCCTTGCCATCGAGCGCCGCTGCGCGTTCCTGCAGGCGCAGCAGGCGCTCGCGGCCTTCCGCTGCGCGTCCGGCATTGATCAACGCCAGCGCGTACCACTTCTCCGAGCGTCGGCGTTCGATGTGGTCGCGGTCGATCCCCGCCGCATCGAAGATCGCCAGGCTGCGTTCGTGCGCGGCCAGCGCCTTCGGGTAATCGCCCCAGTCGCGGTAGAGATAACCGATGTTGTACTGGGTGATCGCCTGGTTGATCGGCGTGGCCCCGGCGGCCGTGAACAGCGCTGCGGCATGCTCGTGCACCTGCAGCGCTTCGGCCAGTCGGCCGGTGGTCTGCAACTGCGTGCCCAGGGTGGAATAAAACTCCGCCATCTGCGCGCCGCCCGGGCCGGCGGTCTTTTCCTGGATCGCGATGGCCTGGCGCAGCAGCGCTTCGCTCTGTTCGATCGGCAGCAGGCCGACGGCGTTGCCATTCGACGATTTCATCCAGAGCAGGTTGGCGCGTGCCGGCGAGAGTGCAGGCAGTCCTTCGCGATCCGCGATCGCCAGGCCTTGCTCCGCAACCTCGAAGCCGCGCTTGTACTCGCCGCAGTTGAACAGCAGGCGTGCGTGCAGCGCCCGTGCATCCGCGACTTCGACGGGACGCGGCTTCGGCATGCGCGCGGCGCTGGCCAGGGCCTGCTGCCATTGCGCATCGCCCTGCTTGCAGTCGGCAAGCGCACCATGGGCGATCGCAAGTTGCCGCTCGCCCAGGAAACGCTGATGCACATCATCCGCGGCGTAACGCTGGCGCAATGCGGCTGCGCGTTGTGCCGCCGTCAGGCTGTCCTTGCCGCGTTCGAGGGCCGCCAGCACCGTCGATTGCCCATCGAGGTCGGCGGCGATCGCGATGGCTTCGTCACGGTTCGCAGGGGCCGCGCCCTTCAGGCCGGCATCGAACATGCGTGCCGCCGTTTCCGACTCGCCAAGCCCGCCGTAGAGATGCCCGAGCATGCGCTGGATCGACTGCCGCACTTGCGGCGACAGCGCGCGCTGGTCGAGTTGCCCGCGTGCCTTGTCCAGCAACTGGCGCACGCTCACTTCGGTGCTCATTGCCTGGCCCGGTGCGGCCGCGGCAAGGGTATCGGTGAGGAAGCCCAGCGTTGCCCGTGCGCTGTCGCTTTCGCGTTGCGCGATGCGTGCCTGCTCGCGTGCCTCGCGTGCCTGCCACAGCGCCACGCCGGTGCCGGCGAGCAATGCCAGCGACACCGCGCCGATGGCAGCAGCAAGCACGCGATTGCGCCGCAACCACAACGCGCCGCGCTCGCCACGCGAGAGCGGTACGGCAGCGACGGGGCGATCGTCCAGCCACGCCCGCAGGTCATTGGCCAACGCATCCGCAGAGGCATAGCGCGCGTCCGGGTCGCGACGCAGGCAGGCCTGCACGATCGCCGCCAGGTTGCCGCGCAATGCACGCGACAGCGAGCCGGGACTCAGGCCGCCTCGTTGTGCCGCCTGCTCCGCACTGGCCTGCGCGGCGGAGCGGGTCAGCGGTTCGGGTTCGCGCTCCAGTTGCTGCAATTGCTTCGCGACCGGCGTGTCGCGGGTCAGCCCGAACGGATGCGAGCCCGACAACAAGCGGTGCAACACGACGCCGAGTTGCCAGAGATCGGTGGCGGTGGTGATCGGCGCGTCGTGCAGCTGTTCCGGCGAGGCGTATTCGAAGGTCAGCGCGCGATCGTGCGTCGCGGTGACGTCGGCATTCTCGAGTTGCTTGGCGATGCCGAAGTCGAGCAGCTTGACCCGGCCGTCGCCATCGACCAGCAGGTTCGATGGCTTGAGGTCGCGATGCACTACCAGGTTGCGATGTGCGTAGCGCACGGCATCGAGCACCTGCAGGAACAGGACCACGCGTTCGCGCAGTCCCAGGTTGCGTGCGTCGCACCAGCGGTCGATGGGTTCGCCATCGACGCGTTCCATCACGAAGTACGGCTCGCCGTCGCTGCTGATGCCGCCATCGAGCAGGGTCGCGATATTCGGGTGTTGCAGGCCGGCCAGGATCTGCCGTTCGCGCAGGAAGCGCTCGCGTGCGGCGGGCGAGTCGGCGCTGGCGCGGATCAGCTTGAGCGCGGCCTGCTGGGTGTACGCACCATCGCTGCGCTCGACCGCATGCACCGCGCCCATGCCACCGCGGCCGATGGTGCCGACGATCTTCCAGGCACCGATCGCGCGCCCGATCGCGTGGTCAGCATCGACATGGTCGTTGGCGAGCGCATTGCCCCAGGCGACGGCATCGCCATGGAAGGGCTCGGTGGCGTGCGCGTCGGCATCCAGCAGTGCCTGCACGCGGGCGCGCAGGTTCGCGTCGCCTTCGCACATCGCGTCCAGCGTGCGCAGCCGCACCTCCGCATCGAGGTCGGCGACCGCGTCGAAGATCGCCAACGCGCGGCGCTTCGCGTCGAGGTCGCTCACTGCGACATCTCGGCCAGCAGGAAGGCGCGTGCCTTGCGCCAGTCGCGCCGCAGGGTGCGGTCGCTGATGCCGAGCATGCCGGCGATCTCGACTTCCGAATAGCCGCCGAAATAGCGCAGTTCGACGATCTGCGCGGCGCGTTCGTCCACGTTGTGCAGCGAGGCCAGCAGTTCGTCCAGCGCCAGCACTTCGATCGCCGCCGCCTCGCCGTTGCCGAGCACGGATCCGAGGGTGAGCGCGTCCTGGCCGCCGCCGCGCTTCTCGGCCTTGCGGGCGCGCGCATCGTCGACCAGCACCTGGCGCATCGCCCGCGCGGACAGTGCGAGCAGGTGATTGCGATCGACCGCGGTGAGTTGCGCGCCGCCGGCGAGCTTCAGGTAAGCCTCGTGGACCAGCGCGGTGGTTTCGAAGGCATCGCGCATGCGCCGCAGCTGCGAACGCGCGGCGCGCTTGAGTTCGTCGTACACCGCGGAATACGCCTCGCCCAATGCCTGTGCGTCGCCGGCGCGGGCGCGGGCGAGCAGTTGGGTGACGGGCGCTTCGGAGGCATCGGGAACCATCGAGCTTTACCGGGCGAACGATTCGCGTCGGAGTTTCGCACAGGCCAATCTGCGCGCGCTCAGCGCAGGCGTTTCAGCTCGGCCAGCTCCGGCAGCCATGCCGCCTTTTCCGACAGGATCGCGATGGCGGCATCGAGTTCCTTGCGGGCTTCGCCCTGCTGGTCGGATGCGAGCAGCGCGCGCGCCAGCACCCCATGGGCAAGGCCGGTATCGCGATGGTCCGCGCTCAGGGCCTTGCTGAACATCGCAATCGTCTGGCGAGCGTGGGCAGCGGCTGCGGCGGGATCGCCAGAGGCCAGTTCCGCGCGCGCCACCGTCATTAGCGCGAAGGCTTCGCGTCGGCTGCCGGCGCCTTCCGCATGCGCGCGTGCCTGCGCGGTTCGCGCGTGCGCCAGCGCCTCGGCCGGCATGCCGTTGGCGAGTTCGCTCAGGGCGAGCATGGCCAGTGCCAACACTGCGGCTTCGTCCATGTCGGCGCCGCCCTGCACGTCGCGCAGGCGCTGCCGGGCGACCTGCAAGGCCTCCGGGTAGCGCTGTTGCGCCAGCAGGTTGTCGGTCAGTTCGTTGCGCGCGCTGGACAGCCCGATGAGCACCGCCGCGTTCGGCGATCGCTTCGCGGCGGCTTCCAGTGCGGCCGTCGCCTGGCGCAATTGCGCCTCGCCTTCGCGGAGCATGCCGCTGCGGCTGTACAACGCGGCCAGGTTGGTGCGCGCGGTCAGCAGGTTGCCATGGTCGGCCGGCAGCTCCTTGCTCCAGATGGCGGTGGCCTCGCGCATCTTGTCGATGGCGCAGGGCATGTCGCCCAGGTAGTAGCAGCCCAGGCCCCAATTGTTCATCTCGGCGGCCAGTTCGCCCTGCTTTCCGGGCGGCGGCAGCGCGCGATAGATCGCCACCGCCTGCGCGTGCAGCGGCAGTGCGTCCTTGTTGCGCCCGCTGTTGTCCATGTGGATGGCCAGGTTGCCCAGGCTCAGGGCGATGTAATGATGGCCAGGCGGCAGGATGCGGCGGCGGATCGCCAGCGATTCCTCATCGTGCACCACCGCCTCCGCCGACTTGCCGGCGCGATCCTTGGCGAAGGCGAGGTTGTTCAGCGCATTCGCCAGGCGGAATTCATTGAGCGGTCGCGCGCGGCGCAGGCTGGCGACGACGGCCTGCGTGTGGTCGACGCCATCATTCACCCGACCCATGTCGGCCAGGGTCATCGCGTACGTCATCCGCATCGACAGGGTCTGGCGGTTGTCGTCGCCAAGCGCCTTGCGCGTGCGCTGCCACGCCGCGCGTGCCAGCGGCTCCGCAGCCTCGTAGTCCTCGCGGTGGGCCAGCAGCTCTGCACGCGCCATTTGCAGTTGCGCGGCGGCGACCTCCGGCTGCGTGAGCCTCGACGCATGCGCACGCAGCCAGGCCTCGTTGGCCTGCAGGTTCTTCTCGAACCCGTCCGGGTCATCGGCCTGCAGGCGCACTTCGCCCTGGCGGAACCGCGCCTGGAACACGTCGTCCGCCTGCGATCGCGGCAACAGCGCCAGTGCGCGTTGCAGTTGCTGGTCGGCTTTGGCGTACTCGCCCAGCGCGACGAAACTGTCGGCCAGGGTCAGCCGCAACTTGCCTTCGGCGCCGGGCTGTCCCTTCAGTTCGCCGCGGTCGAGTCGCGCCACGCCCTGGTCGATCAGTTGCCGCGCGGTGGCGTCGGGCCCGATGCCTTCGTCGGGATCGATGCTGCCGAACACGTCGACCAGGTAGTTGTTCACCAGGTCGGCGCGCTGCGCCTGCAGGCGTGCCTCGCGTGCCTGCCAAAGCGCGATGCCGAGGCCCGCGCACAACGCCACGACCACGGCGGAGGCGGCACCGACCGCCAGTGCATTGCGGCGGATGAAACGACTGGTGCGGTACCGCAGGGTCGGCGCGCGCGCAGAGACCGGCTTGGCGTCCAGCCAGGCCAGCAGGTCTGCGCGCAACGCATCGACGCTGCCATAGCGTTGCGTGGCGTCGGAGACCAGGCAGCGTTGTGCGATCGCCGACAGGTCGCCACGCAATTGCTTTGCCAGTGCTGTGGGCGTGGAGCCGCGCTTCGCCGCATCTTCGGCGGAGGAATGCAGCGCGGCATCCCACAGCGGCTGCGGATCGCCATCCATCCGCGTCAGCCGCGTACGCAGCGGGGTCTCGCCGGTCAGGCCGTAGGGATGCGCTTGCGCGAGCAGCGCGTACAGCAGCACACCGAGTTGGTAGAGATCGGTGGCGGTCGAGACCGGCTCGCCATGCAGCTGTTCGGGCGATGCGTATTCGGGGGTGAACGCGCGCTCCGCGGTGCGGGTGTGGCCGGCGTCGTCGTCCTCCATGAGTTTGGCGATGCCGAAATCCAGCAGGAACGCGTGGCCGCTGGCATCGACGACGATGTTCGACGGCTTGAGGTCGCGATGCACCACCAGTTGCCGGTGCGCGAATGCCACCGCATCGAGCACCTGCAAGAGCAGGCGCACGCGACCGCGTACGTCCAGCGCGCGCGCATCGCACCAGCGGTCGATGCGTTCGCCGTCCACCCGCGGCATCACGAACCACGGCGCGTTGTGTTCGTCCACGCCGCCGTCGAGCAGGCCGGCGATGTGCGGATGCTGCAGGCGGGCCAGGATCTGCCGTTCGCGCAGGAAGCGCTGGCGCGCGAGCGCGCTGTCCAGGCCGATGCGGATGCGCTTGAGCGCGGCTTCGTGGCGATATGCGCCGTCGACGCGTTCAACGCGATAGACCGCGCCCATGCCGCCACGACCGAGCACCTCCTGCACGTTCCATGGGCCGATCCGCGTGCCCGCCGGCAATTCACCGGGATCGATGCTGTCCTCGCGCAAGCTCGCAAGCTTCGGGGTGATCGGATCGGCGTCCTCGCCGGCATCGGCGGCAAGCATTGCCTGCACGTCGCGAAGCAGCTCGGCATCGCTGCCGCATTCGCTTGCCAGCCATGCCGCGCGCGTGGCCACGGGCTGATCGAGCGCGGCATCGAACAATTGCAGGGTGCGCTGCAGGCGAGCTGGGTCGATGCTCATGCGCTGCCCAGCTGCGCGATCAGGAACGCGCGCGCGCGCCGCCAGTCGCGTTGCACGGTGCGCTCGGTGATGCCCTGGATGTCGGCGATCTCCGGCTCGGTGTAGCCACCGAAGCAGCGCAGTTCCACGCCCTCGGCCGCGCGCGGGTCGGCCTGCGCCAGCGACGACAGCAGGTCGTTGAGTTCCAGCACGTCCAATGCGGGCACGTTGTCGGCCAGGCCGGTGTGCAGGGTGACCGCCGCCGCACCGCCACCGCGCTTGTCGGCCTGTTGCCTGCGCGCCTGGTCGACCAGCACCTGCCGCATCGCATGCGCCGACAGCGCCATCAGCGCCTTGCGGTCCTCCGGTTGGAAGCCGTCGCTGCGGGCCAGCTTGAGGTAGGTCTCGTTGACCAGCGAGGTGGTGTCCAGGCCGCCGCCCCCGCGCCGCAACTGGGCGTGCGCGGTTTGCTTCAGGTCTTCGTAGGCGGCCGCGTAGGCGTGGCCCAGCGCTTCGGCATTGCCCTCGCGAGCGCGGTGCAACCACTGGGTGACGGAGGGATCGTCCATGCGCAGTCCGGCGGCGGGGCCGGCCAAGCATAGCCGGAGCGGTGGCGATTTCCGGGGCCATGTCGGGATTGGCCGGCTTTCTGCGCATGGAGGGATAGACGCGCATTTCGCGCGGCCTTCAAGACCCAACACTGCAAGGGGAACCACCATGAAGTCCACCACCCGCTATCGCCGGCGTGCGCCGGTTGTCTCCCTCCTGACCCTCGCCCTGCTGGGCGCCATGTCGATGCCGGCATGGGCGGATGCCCCCTGCCTGGTGTGGGATGCGGGAACCTCCACTTGGGTGCAGGATCCCGCCCTCGACAATCGCGACAACGGTGCCGAAAACGACTTCGGCAACACCAACACGACGTGTTTCGGCAGCAGCAGCGCCTTCGGCCAGCACAACAACGCGTCCGGCTGGTCGAGCAGCGCCTTCGGTAGGTCGAACACCACCGCGGGCGACGCCGACAGTGCATTCGGCATGGGCAACTCGGCTTGGGGTAGTTACAGCAGTGCCTTCGGCGCCAGCAACGTGGCGCTGGGATTCACCAGCAGCGCTTTCGGCTACCACAACACCGCGGAAGGCGAGTCGAGCAGTGCGTTCGGCTACTACAACGCGGCGCAGGGGGCATATAGCAATGCGTTCGGTGTTGCTGGCTGGGCGGGGGGGGCGGGAAGCCTTGCGGTGTCGGCGTGGACCGACCTCGACGGTGACGGCGCGATCGATGCCAACGAAACCGCCACGGCGCAGGGCACTGGCGCGGTGGCCATCGGCAGTGGCCTCGCCCAGAGCCAATTCAGCAGCGCGGTGGGCGTGGACAACAGGGTCACCGGCTCGCGTGGCAGCGCATTCGGATATGAAAATCGCGCCTGGGAAGGTAGCAGCGCCTTCGGCTTCGGCAACAACGCCAGCGACCTGAACAACAGTGCCTTCGGGTACCGGAATACCACCGCCAGCGAGTACAGCAGCGCCTTCGGTTACAACGGCCACGCAAGAGGCCAGGGCAGCGTCGTCGTGTCCGGCTGGTACGACCGCGACGGCAACAACCAGGTAACCCTGGACCTTGACCTCGATGGCGACGCCGTCAACGAGTCCTCGAGCGAAACGTCTCGCGCCACGGGCAGGGGTGCGGCCGCGTTGGGTGCGGGTGCGCAGGCAATCGGCACTGCCAGCAGCGCCGTGGGCGTGGGCAGCACCGCGAATGGCAACTTCAGCACCGCAGTAGGCATGGGCAGCACCGCGAATGGCCTCAGCAGCAACGCCTTCGGCTTGCGGAATACCGCGAACGGCACCGGCAGCACCGCAGTGGGGGGCAGCAACACCGTCGGTGGTGCCAACAGCAACGCATTCGGTTTCGGCAACACCACCAATCTCGACTTCACCAGCGCGTTCGGCGTCGGCAACACCGCCCTCGGGCTTGCCAGTACGGCCATCGGCTTCCAGTCGCAGGCGTTGAACAGCGGCAGCACCGCGATCGGCTACCAGGCCATCGCGGATCGCAATTTCTCGGTCGCCGTGGGCAGGTCCGGCGGCGAGCACCAGATCATCCACCTGGCCGACGGCACCGAGGACTACGACGCGGTCAACGTCCGCCAATTGCGCACGCTGGTGAACTGGTTCGGCGGCGGCGCCAGCTTCAGCGGTGGCGTGTTCAACGCGCCGAGCTTCAGCATCCAGGGCAACAACTACACCAATGTGGCGGCCGCGTTCGCAGCGGTGGACACCAGGCTGACCCAACTTGCCGCCAATGTCGGTGGCCCGCCAGGTCCGGCTGGCCCGGCTGGCCCACAAGGCCCGACCGGCCCGACCGGCCCACAAGGTCCGGCTGGTCCGAGTGGTCCTGCCGGGCCTGCGGGCCCCACCGGTCCCGAGGGTGACCAGGGCCCGGCCGGTCCAGCCGGCCCGCAGGGTGAGCCGGGTCCGACCGGTCCCACCGGCCCACAGGGCGAGCAAGGCCCGACCGGTCCGCAAGGTCCGGCTGGACAGGATGGCGAGGATGCCGACATGACGGAGGTGGCGGAGATGGTCGCCGCCGGCGATGCCGCGACGCTGGACACCGCGCAGCAGTACGCCGATGCGGGTGACGCTGCGACGCTGGAGCAGGCCAACATGCATGCCGATGCCGGCGATGCCAGCACCCTCGCATCCGCCAAGGCGCATGCGGACGTGGGCGACACCGCGACCTTGGCCGCTGCCAAGGCGCATGCCACCGCCGGTGATGCCGCGACCCTGACCACGGCGAAGGCCTACACCGACACCACCGCCACGCAGACACTGGCATCGGCGAAGTCGTACACCGACCAGAAGTTCGCGGCCTGGACCGACACCTTCACCCAATACCAGCAGCAGGTCGACACCCGCTTCGCGCAGACCGACCGACGGATCGACCAGATCGGCGCGATGGGCAGCGCGATGACGCAGATGGCGGTGAACGCGGCGAACGGCAGCAGCGACAAGGGCCGCATCGCGATCGGTGTCGGCGCCCAGGGCAGCCAGGGCGCGGTGTCGATCGGTTACGGCAAGCGCATCGGCGACCGTGCTTCGTTCTCGTTCGGCGCCAGCTTCAGCAGCGGCGAATCCTCGGCCGGCGCGGGCTTCGGCTTCGACCTGTAAATCGCTTCAAGCGACAAGCAATGCGAAACGGCGCGAGCAACCGCGCCGTTTTCGTATCCGGAGATGCGGGAAATCCCGACTGTGTCCCGTCGCTACGCAAGCGAAAGTGTCGGTCTCTTGCCAATATGTATTTTTTATGCATAACATGCCGCAAGGCATCGAGTTCGACCCGCTCAAGGCGTCTTCGAACCTGCGCAAGCACGGTGTGGACTTCGCGCATGCCGAGCAGGCGTTGCGCGACCCGCAGGCGGACACGGTGGAAGATCCGGACGCCATCGGCGAAGCGCGATTCGTCACGCTGGGCAGGGATGCGGCAGGACGGATACTGGTGGTGGCCTGGACACCGCGCGGTGACCGCGCCCGGATCATTTCCGCAAGGAAGGCCAGCAATGGCGAGGCAAACAGCTATGCGCAGTGAATACGACTTCAGCAAGGCCAAGCGTGGGGCGGTCATCGCCTCGCCGGGCAAGACCCGCATCACGATCATGCTGGACGACGATGTGATCGAGGCGTTCCGCGCACGTGCCGAGGCCGAGGGCCGCGGTTACCAGACGGCGATCAATGCCGCGTTGCGAGCCGCACTGGATGCCGACAA
Source organism: Thermomonas sp. (assembly GCA_036666995.1). Lineage (GTDB taxonomy): Bacteria > Pseudomonadota > Gammaproteobacteria > Xanthomonadales > Xanthomonadaceae > Thermomonas. The sequence continues at coordinate 1,702 of JAVWUU010000068.1, read as the reverse complement.
CGCGCCGGTCACCTTGGCGGCGTTGCGACGCGAGTTGCGCAAGGCGCTGAAGCCGGCGGCCTGAGCCCTCCGGATCATTTTTCCTTGCGCCAGTTCACCGACGCGCGGTTCTCCACCGTGCTCGATTCGATCTGGATGTCGAAGCCCTTGCGCAGCATGTACTTCAGCATCAGCACCTGGCCGGTGCCGAGTAGGGACACGCCATAGCCGACGTATAACTTCGGCGACAGGTACTTGCCCACGGTGAGCACGTCCGCGCCGAGCGCGCGCGATTCGGTGACGCCGGCATCGTCCAGGCCGATGCGCGCGCCCAGCTCCGCTGCCAGCAAACCGGTGCCGGCATTGAGCGCGGATTTCGCTGCGCCCAACTGGTTCGCTTCCGCGCCGGTCAGGCTGGACAGCGGGCGGCCCAGAGTGAGGTAGGCCAGCGCCTCGGACTCGCTCTTCGCGGGATTTGAATAGACGGTGGCGCGTGGCGCGGACGCTCGGCCCTCGACGCGGATGCCGGCGGTGACGTCACCCACTTCGCGCTCGGCGCGCAGGTCGAGCAGGGGATCGCCGACTGCGGTGTTCGACCACACCAGGCGGCCGCGGGTGATCTGCAGGTTCTGGCCATAGGCGCGGTAACGGCCGGCGATTTCCAGCGCACCGGTGGCGCGCATGTCGCGGCCCGCGGACTGGCGCACGCGCAGGCTGCCGCCAAGCGTGCCGGCCAGGCCGAAGCCGTCGATCTTCACCGCATCGCCCATCACCAGGGCAAGGTCGAGCTCGAGTGCCGTGCCGCCGGAGACGCGTTTCGGATCGACCGGATCCAGCACCACCACGTCGGGCGAGGCGGACACGCCCATGTCGAGGCGATCGAGGTGGATATCGGCCTCCGGCACGGTCACGGTACCGGTGACCTGCAGCGGCGCACTGGTGCTATAGCGCACCACGACGTCGGGATTGGCGACGATCCGCAGCTGGCGGGTATCCGACAGCAGCACATTGGTGCCGCGCAGGTTCAGCACCAGCGGCGTGTCCTGGTCCTTCCAGCCCAGCGTGCCGTCGACCGAGAGCGTGCCTTCGCCGGAGCGCACGCGGCCGCTGATCTTCGCGCTGCCGTCGGCTTGCGCGTCCAGGCGCACGTCGCCGTCCTGCAGCGACAGGCCGAGTGCCGGCAGTTCGGTGGCGAACGCCTGCAGGTGACCTTCGCCGCCGATCTGCGGCTGCGCGCGGGTGCCGCCCAGGCGCAGGTCGGCATCCAGCCGGCCGGTAGGCTCGACGATGTCCGGCGACAGCAATTCCATCCAGGTCAGCTCGTCGGTCGCCAGCTTCAGTTCGCCATCGAGCGGTGCGTAGTCGTCCCAGCCGGTGGCGATGCGCGCGTCGATGCGGCCGTCGTCGTCGAACACCGCGCCGAGGGTGGCGCTGATCTTCTGCGGATCGAAGGTCGCGTCCAGCACCAGGTCGTGATAGCTGACCAGGTCGCGACGCGCGCGCGCGGTGTTGCGCACGCCGCCGGCCGCCGAGGTCAGCCGCGCACTGCCGCGCCATGCATTGCCGGCGGGTTTGACCTGCGCGGTCAAGTCGATGTCGCCATTGAGTGCCCACGGGCGTCCGTCCGCGCGTTCCGGCAGGTAGGGCACCAGCAGCGCCAGCGGCAGCTTGTCGCCCTGCAGGTCCAGCCCGCGACGCGGCCAGTCGGCATTCGCGCAAAGAT
>JAVWUU010000067.1:0-13766 GCA_036666995.1 Thermomonas sp. | reverse complement strand
ACAGGGTGCCGCGATCGAATACCAGGTTGAACTCGACGTAGCGCCCGCGGCGGTACAGCTGGAACTGGCGTTCGCGCTCGCCGTAATCCATGTCCTTGCGGCGCTCGACGATCGGCAGGTAGGCGTCGAGGAAGCCGTTGCCGACCGCCTGCATGTAGGCGAAGTCGTTGTCGAATTCGCCGTGCAGGTCGTCGAAGAACAGGCCTCCCACGCCGCGGGTCTCGTTGCGATGCTTGAGGAAGAAGTACTCGTCGCACCAGCGCTTGTGCGCGTCGTAGCGTTGCGCGCCGCCGAAGGGCTCGCACAGGTCGCGCGCGGTGCGGTGCCAATGCCGCACGTCGTCGTCGAACGGATAGAACGGGGTCAGGTCGAAGCCGCCGCCGAACCACCAGGCGACGGTCTCGCCATCGCGCTCGGCGCGGAAATGCCGCACGTTCGCATGCGTGGTCGGCAGGTACGGGTTGCGCGGATGGAACACCAGCGACACGCCGACCGCGCGCCACGACGCGCCTGCGAGTTCCGGCCGCGCGGCCGTCGCCGAAGGCGGCAGTTGCGTGCCGGAGACATCGGAGAAACCGATGCCGGCCTGCTCGAACACCGCACCATCGCGGAGGATGCGCGTGCGACCGCCGCCGCGAAGGTGCGTGGAAGCATCGTCAGCATCGCGTTGCCAACGGTCCTCTATGAAACGGGCGCTGCCATCCGCGGCCTCGACGGCATTGCAGATGCGGTCCTGCAGGCTGGTGAGGTAATCGCGGACGAGGTCGATGCCGGGGATCGTGGTCATGCGGTCATTATCGCCGCACCGCCACGCTGTAGCGGCTCTATCCAGACATGATCAGCCACGCAGTCGCGGCACGCCGTGGTCGTCGCGTTCCTCGATCGCCGCGGTATCCGCGATCTGCTGGCGCAGGCCACGACCGGGCAGTTCCAGCACGGCATCGCCACGCTGGCTGCGCAGCGCATTCGCATAGGCCATGCGTGCGCCGGCGTCGTCACCGTTGCGGACGGCGGCATCGCCAAGCAGCTCCCACGCCGGTGCGCCCGCGCCCTGGGCAATCGCGCGATGCAGCCAAACTTCCGACTGCGGAAATTGGCCCTGCACCTGGGCAATGCGCGCTGCGGCCAGCAGCAGGGCAGGGCTTGAAGGATGCGCAGGCAGCCAGCGCTCGACCTGCGCGCGACGATGCTCGATGCGCCCAACCGGGAGCCGGCCATACAAGTCGACCAGCGATTCGTCCCACTGCGCGTCCAGCGCCTGTTCCAGGCTGCGGGTCGCGGCTTCTTCCCAGCTCATCGCCGCGGCGCGCGAGGCGTAGGCGGCCGCCACCGGCGCGCTGCTGCGCAACGGCGCAGGCAGCGCATCCCAGCGATCCGCCAGCGCATTGGCATCGCCTGCTTCACGCAGCGACTGCGCGGCCCAGTCGGCCTGCAGCGCGTCGAGTCGTGTCGCGGGCAGGGCCTGTTGCTGGCGCAATGCGCCGAGCAAGCCGTAAGCCTCGAAGCCGCGCCCGCTGGCGGCCAATGTCTCCGCACGCAAACGCAGGCCGCGCGGAGGCAACGGTTGTGCTGCCGGCACATCGAGTGCGGCAAGCGCGTCGGCATGGCGACCTTGCGCCAGTTCGAGCTGTGCGCGCTGGGTCGCGCGTGCGGTCGGATGGCGATCGCCGAACGCTTCCAGGTGCGCATTGGCCGCGGCTTCGTCGCCACGCGCAAGCGCCGCGCGCGCGGCATGCGTGCGCGCCACCGCCTCCGCTTCGCCACCGTCGGCCGCTTGTGCCAGCAACTGTTCGGCACGCGCGTAGTCGCCGCGCTGGTAGGCGGCCAGGCCATCGGTCAGCTTCGCCCGTGCCTGTCGCGCGCGATGCCGTCGCCACGCGCGGAACGGAAGCCGCAGCAAGGTCCACAGCAGTGCAAGCCCGAGCATGCATGCCAGCAACAGGCCAATCGCGACCGCCACTGTGGTGCTGTAATCGGTGCCGCGGAAACGCACCAGCACGTAGCCGGGATCCTGCAGCAGCACTTGCGCAAGCAGTGCGCCGAGCACGGCCAATACCAGCCAGAACAACACGCTGCGGAACAGGGTCATCGCGCCTCCTTGCGGTGCGGCCGGATCAGGGTCGGAACGAGCATCGCAGGGGTGTTGCAAGCATTGCGTGAGCGGCGCGCTTCACTTGCCGCGCAGCGTGCGCAGCTGCTGCAGGGTGGTGCCGGCGAACGGCGACTCCATCCGCAATGGCAGTGCCTTCAGCTCGGCCAGCAGGCGACGCTTCCCCGACAGGCCCGGCGAACCGGCCAGCAGCCGCTGCAGCCAACCGTCGATGCGGACAAGGGCATGCCGAAGGCCGTCGCCGTCGCGACGTTCCACCGCGGCGCGCGCGAGGCTGAACTCGACCTGCAGCGCGGCGAATGCGGCATCGCGATCGGGGCGCTGGGCAAGGCCGGCGGCCGCGGTCGGTTGCCGATGGACCAGCCGCCCGAGCAGGCGCTGGTACCAGGGTTCGCGCATCGATGGCGCAGGCTGGTTCGGCATCGCGCCATCGATGCCTGCAGCGATTTTCTCCAGCAGCACGTTCGCGCGGATGCGCGGATCCGCGCCGAGTGCCTGCAGCGCCGACTGTTCCTGCGCGAGCGCCTGCCGCAGGTTGAGGTAGGCGGGATCGTCCAGTCCGTCGAGCAATGGTGCGGCCAGCGCCAATGCGCGACGCGCACCATCGATGTCGTCGTCCAGGCGCAGGCGTTGCTGGCCGATGCCGAGCAGCAACTCGATCTCGTCCAGGCGCATCGCCTGCGCACCGTGGCGATCGGGATCGGCGAGCTTCGACACGCTGTCTTCCAGCAGGGCCGCGCGCTGGCCGATGCCGAGCAGTTCATCGCGCAGCACGCGGTTGGTCGCCTCGGCCTGCTGCAGGCGTTGCGCCTGTGTGCGCTGCAGTTGCCGCAGGCTTTCCACGCGTGCGTCGAGCGCCGCGCGCTGTTGCTCGGCCAGCGACTGCCGCTGCTGGTCGCGGGCCTGCCACTGCCACCAGCCAACGCCACCGGCGGCGGCGAGCACCACGAGCAGCAGCAGCCACAGCAACAAGGCCCCGGCGCGCGAACGGCGCGCAGGCGCGACGGGTGGGTGGGGCGTCGGCGTACTCACCCGACGATGCTAAACGAAGGCGCTGGCGGCAGCGCGCAACACGCTGGCCGGGCGCGCATCGGCGGCGATCGCGATGCGCCGGAAGCCGGCCTTGCGAGCGGCTTCGGCCAGTCGCTCGCTGGCCACGACCACGGCGACCTGTCGCAGCGGTTTTTCGAGATGTGATGGTTGCTGGCGAAGCATGCCGTCCAGCGCCTCCGCGCTGCTCAACGCCAGCACCACTCGCCGTGGCGCCAACAGCGCATCGGCCAGCGCCTGCCAGCGGGCCTGGCCGATGGTGATGGCGATGCGCTGGTAGACGTCGGCGCGGAGCACCTCGGCACCACGCGACTGCAGGGTCGGCGCAAGCCGGTTGCGCCCGCCCGGCGCGGTCACCAGTCCGATGGATCGGCCTGCGACATCCTGCAATTGCGGCATCGCCAGCAGGCCTTCGCTGTCCATCCGCGTGGGCGAGGTCGCATCCACGCCTTGTCTCTGCAGTGCGCGACGGGTGCCATCGCCGACCGCGAGCACCGGTCGATTGCGGGCGATGCGCAGCGCATGCAGGTTCGCCGCGGCACGCACCGCGTTCGGGCTGGTGAACACCATCACATCGGCAGCGCGTGCGGCGGCCAGGGCCTTGCGGCTGGCGGCATCGGTTCGCAATTCGATCGCCAGCGGCGACAGTGCAAGCAGGCTGGCGCCGGCTCGTGCGGCGGCGGCGCGCAAGGCCGCGTGCTGCCCGCGCGGGCGCAGCGAAAGTACGGTCCAGCCGGCCAGTGGCGATGCGTCGATGGCGCGCTGGATCATCAATACAGCTTGGCATGGTGTCGGCGCTTGCGTCAGGCTGTTGCGATGCAGAACCCTTCGATGCAATCCACCGAACCCCTCCTCGACGCGCTGGCGGCGCATTACATGGCGATGCCGCCGGTGGCGGCGATGCAGCCGAGCGTGCTCGACTGGCAGGACGGTTGCCTGCGCATGCAGGCGCCGCTGGCCGCCAACGTCAACGACAAGGGCTGCGCATTCGGCGGCAGCCTGAGCTCGCTGATGACCATCGCCGGCTGGGGACTCGCCTTCCTGGAGCTGGCGCGTGCCGGCCTGGAGGCGGACATCTATGTCGCCGACAGCCGCGTGCGTTACCTCAAGCCCGTGTACGAGGACCTGCTGGTCGACGTTCGCCTGGACACCGCCGGCGAAGGCGGCGCGGACGCGATCGACCTGCCCGGCGCGCTGCGTGGCAAGGGGCGCGCCAGCGTGCGGATGGAGGCGCGCACGCGCCTGGCCGATGGCGGAGTGGCCGCGGTGCTGGTCGGTCGCTACGTCGCCATCGCGCGCGGCTGAACCCCGGTCGCGCCGAGCGGTTAGGATGCGGGCACCCACCGGAGGAACCGCGATGCCACGACTGCTGCTGCGTTGCCTGCTGCTGTGCTGCCTGGCCCTGCTCGCCGGTTGCCCGAAGACCCACGCCAGCAAGGGCAGCGCCCTGGACGAGGTGCAGTACAACTATTCCGCGGCGATCCGCTGGGGCGACTTCGAGGGCGCGTGGACCTTGGTGGAGCCGAAGTTGCGCCAGGAAAAGCCACTCACCGATGTCGATTTCTCCCGTTACAAGCAGGTGCAGATCTCCACGTACCGCGACATGGGCGGCACCGTCGAACCCGATGGCGTGGTGGTGCGCGATGTCGAGATCGGGGTGATCAACCGCAACACCCTGGCCGAGCGCACCGTCCGTTATCGCGAACGCTGGCGCTACGACGGCGAAGCCAAGACCTGGTGGCTGGTCAGCGGCCTGCCGGACCTGTGGCAAGGCGATTGAGCGCGGCGCGGGTACAATCCACGCCCCGCACCACCCGGTCATTCCCGTGACGTTTGCAGAACTGGTCGCCTTCGCCGGCCGCCACCCGCTCCTTTCGCTGGCGCTGGCCGGCATCACCCTTGCGATCCTCTACAACGAGATCGCCGGCCGCTTCAGCGGGTTCCGGCGGATCGGGCCGGCGCAGCTGACCGGCATGATCAACCGCGACGACGCCCTGGTCGTCGACCTGCGTCCGGCCGCTGATTTCGAGAAAGGCCACATCGCCGGCGCGAAGAACGTGCAGATGGCCCAGTTCGACCCCGAGAACAAACACCTGGCGCCCGCCAAGGCACTGCCGGTGGTGCTGGTCTGCAAGTCCGGCGAGACCGCCAGCGGCGCGGCGAAGCGCCTGCGCAAGGCCGGCTTCGCCAACGTCAACGTGCTCGAGGGCGGCGTCCAGGCCTGGCAGGGCGCCGACCTGCCGCTGGTCAAGGGCCGCTGATCCGCACGTCGGGTTCGCCCGGCGCTTGCGAAACCGGCAAACCTGCCCCAAGTCAGGCAGCACGCACCACGCGGTGCGATAATCGCCCTCTTTTTCGCGCATCCCACCGCGCATCCACCCGCATTCCCTGGAGCCACCATGTCCGATGAAATCCTGAACGGCGCCGTCCCGGCCGCCGACGTCCAGCCGCAAGGCGCGACCTTCACCGTCGAGAAGCTGTACGTGAAGGACCTGTCCTTCGAAGCGCCGAACGCGCCGCAGGTGTTCAACGAACAGGGCCAGCCGGACCTGCAGATGAAGCTCAACCAGAAGGTCCAGCGCCTCGCCGAGAACGCCTTCGAGGTCAGCCTGGGCATCACCCTGACCTGCACCATCAACAACCGCACCGCCTACCTGGCCGAAGTCGAGCAGGCCGGCGTGTTCGGCCTGGGCGGGTTCGAGGAGCACATCCTCGACGCGATGCTCGGCACCCAGTGCCCGAACATCCTCTACCCGTACGCTGCCGCCGCGGTGGGCCAGCTGATCGTCGCCGGCGGCTTCCCGCCGTTCCCGATGCAGCCGATCAACTTCGACGCGCTGTATGGCGAAACCCTGCGCCAGCGCGCAGCGCAGCAGGCCGGCGGCGAGCTGGCCAACACCGAAACCGCCGGCAACGCGTAACCGGCGACTGCATGACGCAGTCCGGCGCACCGGCAGTCGCAGTCCTCGGGGCAGGTTCCTGGGGTACTGCGCTGGCCGCGTTGATTGCACGACACGGCCATCCGACCGTGTTGTGGGGGCGCGATGCGGCCACCATCGCCGCGATCGAGGCGACCGGCGAGAATCCCCGCTACCTGCCCGGCATTCCCCTGCCGGGCAACCTGCGTGCGACCACGGCGTTGCCCGAGGCGATGGCCGATGCCGACCTGGTGTTGGTCGTCGTGCCCTCGCATGCCTTTGCCGAAACCTTGCGCGCGCTGGCGCCCTGGCGCGAGCCGGGTGCGGGCGTGGCGTGGGCGACCAAGGGGTTCGAGCCCGGCAGCGGCCGTTTCCTGCATGAGGTCGCCGCCGAGGTGTTGGGCGATGACGTGCCGCTGGCGGTGGTCACCGGTCCGTCGTTCGCCAAGGAAGTGGCCGAAGGCCTGCCGACCGCGCTGACCGTGCACTCCGAGGATGCGGTGTTCTGCCAGCAGGTCGCCGATGCGTTGCACGGGCCGGCCTTCCGTGCCTACACCGGCGACGACATGTGCGGTGCCGAACTCGGCGGCGCGATGAAGAACGTGCTGGCCGTCGCCACCGGCGTCGCCGATGGCATGGGGCTTGGCCTGAACGCACGCGCCGGCCTGATCACCCGCGGCCTCAACGAGATGCTGCGGCTCAACATCGGCATCGGCGGACGCCCGGAAACCCTGATGGGCCTGGCCGGGCTGGGCGACCTGGTGCTGACCTGCACCGGCGATCTTTCGCGCAACCGCCGGCTGGGCCTGGCCTTGGGTCGCGGTCAGTCGATCGAAGACGCCGTCCGCGCGATCGGCCAGGTAGTCGAATCCATCCAGACCGCCGATGAAGTGATGCGGCTCGCGCAGCGCCACGGCATCGAACTGCCGATCGCCGAGAACGTGCGCGACGTCCTGCATGGCGACATCACCCCGGCCGAAGGCCTGAAGCGGCTGATGGCGCGTGAGCGGAAAGCGGAGTATCCGCAGTCGCTGTTCGGCGACTGAATCGCTTTCCGCTTGCCGGCGCGCCAGCGCGGCGTCCAGCAAAAAAGCCCGGCATTTGCCGGGCTTTTTCGTTGGCGGACATCCTGAAGGGCATGTCCGCCGTGTTGCAGTCGCTGCTTACCAGGTGATGCGCGGACCGACGAAGAACTGGGTGTCGCCATCGGCGAACTTTACGTCCGCGGCCACACCCCAGTTGGTGTTGATCTTGACCTGCCCACCAAGGCGGCCATAGAAGTCGCCATCGAAGTCGTTGCCGTCTTCGTAGCCGGCCATCGCGTAGCCTTCGACGCGCGAACCGAGCGCGCTGCGCACGCCGGCTTCGGCGGCATAGCCGTCAAGGCTGGTGCTGACGCCGGCCAGCTTCGCTTCGGCCTTCTGGTAGGCGAGGGTGCCGACGAAGTCGGTGTTCGCGGCAATCGAGTGGTTGTAGCCGACGCCCAGCTTCCACTGGTCGAGCTTGGGCTTCTGGGTGCCGCCGCCCGGGATCAGGATCGCGGTATCGGCCTTGACCGCGTTGTAGCCGCCGAACACGTGGAAGTTCGGGGCGATCGCGGCGGAGCCGTCGATGGCCCAACCCTTCGCGTTGACGTCGGAATTGATGTGGCTGTAGCCACCCTGCACGTAGTTGTAGGACAGGCCGTCGGCCGCAGAGGCGGCGAAGGGGAGGGCGGCCAGCAGGGTCAGCGCAAGCAGTGAACGCTTCATGGGGGAAACCTCGTTGAGTTGTTGTTATTGCGCCCTGCGGGGAGGTCAGGACGTGGGCGCATTCTGGACAGGGCTTCACAACCCGGGATGAATACAAAACCGACTGGTACAGGAACTATTCCGGTTCTGTCTGGTCGGGGTGCGGCTTCAGGCTCCACCGTCGAAGCCGGCCTGTCGCCAGCCTTCGAACACCACCACCGCCACGGTGTTGGACAGGTTGAGGCTGCGGTTGCCCGGCCGCATCGGCAGGCGAAGGCGCCGGGTTTCCGGGATGTCGTCGAGCACGGCCTGCGGCAGCCCGGCGGTCTCGCTGCCGAACAGGAAGGCGTCGCCGGCCTGGTAAGCCGGGGTGTCGAAGCGGACCATACCGCGGGTGGACAGGGCGAACACGCGCGGTGGCGCGCCGTTGGCAGCCTCGATCGCGGCCAGCGCGGCGGCGAGGTCGTCGTGCACCTGCATCGGTGCGAACTCGTGGTAGTCCAGCCCGGCGCGGCGCAACTGCTTGTCGTCGATGTCGAAGCCGAGCGGCCGCACCAGGTGGAGTTGCGCGCCGGTATTGGCGCACAGCCGGATCACGTTGCCGGTATTGGGCGGGATTTCGGGACGATGCAGGATGACGTGGAACATCAGGTCGCGACGCTCACCAGGGCAGCGCCTCGCCGCGCCAGTCCAGGAACGTACCGGACTGCGCCGGGGTGGCGGCATCGATCACCCGCAGCAATCCGTTCACCGCATCCGCGGGCGCAACCTGCGCCTGCGCGCCGCCCATCTCGGTCTGCACCCAGCCGGGGTGCAGGGCCAGCACCACGATGCCGCGCTCGGCCAGCGCGCCTGCCAGCAGCACGCTGGCCATGTTCTGCGCGGCCTTACTGATGTCGTAGCTGGGCGTGCCGAAGCGGGTGGTATTGGTGATCGAACCCAGCTGGGAGCTGATGTTGGCGATGACGGTGCGGGATGGTTTGGTGTCGTCGGCGACATCACGAAGGAGTGGCGCCAACGCCTGCGCCAGCAGGAAAGGCCCGATCGCATTGGTGCGCAGGCTGTCCTCCAGGATCGGCTGCTCGACATGGCCGAAGCGCTCGCCCGAATGCAGCACGCCGGCGTTGTTGACCAGCAGGTCGATGCGGCCGTCGTCGCCGAGCACCAGCGGCAGGTCGTGCAGCAGGCTGGCGCGCGATTTCGCATCCGCCACGTCCAGCGGCAGCACGTGCAACCGACCGGGATAGTCCCCGGTCAACGAATTCAGCGATGGCGCCTTGCCCGGTTGCCGGCAGGCAGCCACCACGTGGTCGCCGCGCGCCAGCAACTGGCGGACGAATTCCAGGCCGATGCCGCGGTTGGCACCGGTGACAAGGGCGGTGCGGGCCATGCCAGGCTCCTCGGGTGGCTTCCGGCCTAGTGTATCGGCCGGCCCCGCCGGCTAACATCGGCGGTTCGCTGTCCCGCGTCCGTCCCAGGAGTTGCCCATGTCCGTGTTCCGCCCCGCTGCCCTTGCGCTTGCCCTCGCCACCGCGCTGTCCGCAGGCGCCTACGCGCCGCAGGCGCAGGCCGCCGACACCCCGGTGGTCGACATCGCCTACGACAGCTTCACCCTGCCGAACGGCCTGCGGGTGATCGTGCACACCGACCGCAAGGCACCGATCGTGGCGGTGAACGTCTGGTACCACGTGGGCAGCAAGGACGAGCCGGCAGGCCGCAGCGGTTTCGCGCACCTGTTCGAGCACCTGATGTTCAACGGGTCCGAGAACAACCCGGGCGAGTTCTTCGGCCCGTTCAAGCAGGTCGGTGCGACCAACCAGAACGGCACCACCAATTCCGATCGCACCAACTACTTCGAGAACGTGCCGACCACCGCGCTGGACATGGCGCTGTGGATGGAATCCGACCGCATGGGCCACCTGCTCGGCGCGATCGACCAGAAGACCCTGGACGAGCAGCGCGGCGTGGTCCAGAACGAGAAGCGCCAGGGCCAGAACCAGCCCTATGGCCAGGTCTGGGACGAGCTGGGCAAGGCCATGTACCCGAAGGGCCACCCGTACAACCACAGCACCATCGGTTCGATGAACGACCTCAACGCGGCCTCGCTGGAGGACGTGAAGACCTGGTTCCGCACCTGGTACGGCCCGAACAATGCGGTGCTGGTGCTGGCCGGCGACATCGACCTGGCCACCGCGAAGCAGAAGGTCGCGCAGTATTTCGGCGACATCCCGGCCAGCCCGACGATGGCGCAGCCGAAGGTCGACGTGGCGGCCCTGACGAAGGACAGCCGCGGCACGATGACCGACAACGTCCCGCAGTCGCGGATCTACCGCCTGTGGAACGTGGCCGAGTACGGCCAGCCCGACCTGGATCGCCTGGCGCTGTTCGCGCAGGTGCTGGGCGGCGGCAAGTCCTCGCGCCTGGACCGTCGCCTGGTCCACCAGGACAAGCTGGTCGACAACGTCGGCGCGTCCGCGATGGGCTCGCAGCTCGGCAGCAATTTCATGATCACCGCTGCGGTCAAGCAGGGCGTGGACGTGGCCAAGGTCGAGGCGGCGATCGACGAGGAGTTGCAGAAGCTGCTCAAGGATGGTCCGACCGCGGATGAACTGTCGCGTGCGCGCACCAGCCTGCAGGCGGGCTGGATCCGCGGCGTGGAGCGCATCGGCGGGTTCGGCGGCAAGGCCGATGCGCTGGCCGAATGCGCGGTCTATACCGGCAACCCGGGTTGCTTCCGCGACAGCCTGAAGACCCTGGGCGATGCCACCACGGCCTCGGTCCGCGCGTCCGGCAACACCTGGCTGGGTGCCGGCAAGGGCAGCCACACCCTGGTGGTGAACCCGGGCAAGCGCGTCGATATCGCGGAAGAGCCGGCGGTGACCCCGGCGCCATTCAAGCTCCCGGCGGTCGACAAGAAGTACGCGACCACCGCCAGCACGGTCGACCGCAAGGCCGGCGTGCCGGTCACCGCGAGCTTCCCCGACCTGAAGTTCCCCAGCCTGCAGCGCGCCACGCTGAAGAACGGCACCAAGGTGGTCCTGGCCGAGCGCCACGACATCCCGGTGGTGCAGATGAGCTACGAATTCCGCGGCGGCCAGGCGGCCGACCCGGCGGCCAAGCTCGGCACCGCCAGCTTCGCGATGGGCCTGCTGGACGAAGGCGCGGGTGACCTCGATGCGCTGGCGTTCGCCGATCGCGCCGAATCGCTGGGCGCCAACCTCGGTGCCAGCGCGGGCCTGGACAGCAGCAGCGCATACCTGTCGTCGCTCAAGCAGAACCTGGAGCCGTCGGTCGCGCTGTACGCCGACATGCTGCGCAAGCCGCGCTTCGAGCAGGCCGACATCGACCGCGTGAAGGGCCAGTGGATCGCCGGCATCAAGCAGGAGAAGGTGAACCCGGGCGGGATCATCCAGCGCGTGGTGCCGGGCCTGGTCTATGGCGCCGGCCATCCGTATGCCGCGCCACGCACCGGCAGCGGCACCGAGGCTTCGATCGCCGGCCTGTCCCGCGCCGACCTGGTGGCGTTCCACGGCAGCGCCCTGCGCCCGCAGGACGCGACCCTGGTCGTGGTCGGCGACACCACCCTCGGCGAGATCGTGCCGGTGCTGGAGAAGCACTTCGGCGACTGGAAGGCGACCGGCACTGCCTCGGCGGCCGCCAAGCTCCCAGCCGTCGCCGGCCAGAAGAAGCCGCGCGTGTTCCTGATCGACCAGCCGGGTGCGGTGCAGGCGAACATCGTGGCCGCCCAGCTGGCGCCGTCCAGCATGGATCCGGCCGCGGTCGCCTTCGACATGGCCAACATGGTGATCGGCGGCGACTTCACCGCGCGCCTGAACATGAACCTGCGCGAGGACAAGCACTGGTCGTACGGTGCGCGCAGCGGCGCCGGCAATTCGGTCGGTCCGCGGATGTGGACGGCATCGGCGCCGGTGCAGATCGACAAGACCGCCGAGTCGGTGGCCGAGATCAAGCGCGAGATCGCCGACTTCGCCAGCGGCAAGCAGGGTGCGAGCGCCGAGGAAGTCAGCGGCATGCAGAAGATCCTGACCCTGAGCCTGCCCGGCGCGTACGAGACCGCGGCGTCGGTGATGGGCACGATCGGCAGCAACCTGCTGTACGGCCGCCCGGACGACTACGTGTTCAAGCGCAAGGCCGAGATCGAGGCGATGACCCCGGCGCAGGTCGACGTGGCCGCGAAGGCGCTCGATCCGAACGCGCTGACCTGGGTGGTCGTGGGCGATCTCACCAAGACCGAGCAGGTGGTGCGCGCGCTGAACCTGGGCGAGCTCACCATCCTCGACGCCGACGGCAAGCCGGTGGCGAAGAAGTAAGCGAGCCATTCAGCAAGTGATCGAGGAAGCCCGCCACACTCTGGCGGGCTTTCTTTTTTCAGCGAGGTGATGTCGATGCGTTCGATCCTGCTCATGGCCTGTGTGGTGTCGATGTCCGCCTGCACCTTCGTGCATATGGCGCCCAGCGCGACCAAGGTGAAGGTGCTGGCCAGCGCGCCCTCCTGCCAGAAACGCGGCGAGGCCGAGGTCTCGGTCCGCCACAAGGTCGGGTTCTACGAGCGCAGCGAGGCGCAGGTTCGTGACGAACTGGAAACTTTGGCCCGCAACGAGGCCCCGGGCGTCGGCGCCGACACGATCAGCCCGCTGGGGCCGCCGGTGGAAGGTGGGCAAAGCTGGGCCCTGTGGCGCTGCGGCAGCTGATCCGGGCGGTTCCGCACTGCGGAACCGCGACGCGCATGCGCGCAGCCACGGGGCGAACCCGTTATCCTGTCAGGTTCCCGCGTCGTCCGCGTCCCTGAAGTCCGCGCCCATGCTGTTCCAACACGTTGCCATCGCCGGCCTGGCCCACATCGACGCGCCGCGCCGGTTGTCCTCGGAAGAGATCAATGCGCGGTTGAAGCCGACCATGGATCGCCTCGGCATCAAGACCGACGTACTCGGCGAGATCGCCGGCATCCATGCGCGCTACCTGTGGGAAGACAATGTGCAGGCCTCCGACGTGGCCACCCTGGCCGGCGTCAAGGCGCTGGGCGATGCCGGCATCGACCCTGACAAGGTCGGCCTGCTGGTCAATACCTCAGTCAGCCGCGACTACCTGGAGCCGTCCACCGCCTCCATCGTCAGCGGCAACCTGGGCTTGCCGGACACCTGCCAGAACTTCGACGTCGCCAATGCCTGCCTGGCCTTCATCAACGGCATGGACATCGCCGCGCGCATGCTTGAGCGCGGTGACATCGACTACGCGCTGGTGGTGGACGGTGAGACCGCCAACCTGGTGTACGAAAAGACCCTGGAGCGCATGACCGCACCGGATGTCACCGCCGACGACTTCCGCAATGAGCTGGCGGCGCTGACCACCGGTTCGGGTGCGGCCGCGATGGTGATGGCCCGCTCGGAGCTGGTCCCGGATGCGCCGCGTTACAAGGGCGGCGTCACCCGCGCCGCGACCGAGTGGAACAAGCTGTGCCGCGGCAACCTGGACGGCATGGTCACCGACACCCGCATGCTGCTGATCGAGGGCATCAAGCTGGCGCAGAAGACCTTCATCGCCGCCAAGCAGGCGCTGGGCTGGGTCTCCGAGGAGCTCGACCAGTTCGTGATCCACCAGGTCAGCAAGGTGCACACGGCCGCCTTCACCAAGGCGATCGGCATCGACCCGCGCAAGGTGATGACCATCTTCGGCGAACACGGCAACATCGGCCCGGCATCAGTGCCGATCGTGCTGTCCAAGCTGCGCGAGATGGGGCGCCTGAAGAAGGGCGACCGCGTGGCCCTGCTCGGGATCGGCTCGGGGCTGAATTGCTCGATGGCGGAAGTGGTCTGGTAAACAGACCGCTTCAAGCGAAGTGCTGCAGCAGCCAAGCCCACGCAGGCAGCGTTACCAGCGACAGCAAAATCCCGTAACCCACCAGCGCCGCGGCGAGCCGTGGCGCCAACTGGTGGGAGA
>JAVWUU010000066.1:13690-13967 GCA_036666995.1 Thermomonas sp. | reverse complement strand
GACCGAACAGGGTCACGTCACCGGCCCCACTGATCAACTCGCTGTTGTCGAGCGACACCCCCGAATTTCCATCGCCGATCCCGGAGACGCTGATATCGCCGCCTGCGCTGTCGATCAGGCTGTCTTCCAGCAACACACCCGTGCCGGCTCCCAGCCCGGGGCCATCGCCGGTGATGATGACCGCACCACCGCCGCTCGCCACCTGGTTGCCCTGCATCAGCACGCCGGCAGTGATGCCGGTGCCGTCGATGAGGATCGCCCCGCCGCCGCTGCCGAT
>JAVWUU010000066.1:0-13680 GCA_036666995.1 Thermomonas sp. | reverse complement strand
CGCGAACGCGCCGCCATCGCCCAGTTGCACGCCCACGCCGCCTGCACTGCTGCCGGTCACGGTGATGTTGCCGCCGTTGGTGACCAGGCCGTCGCCGGTCACGCGTACGCCAGCCGTGGCCGTTGTCGCAGTCGCGGTGCCGTCCAGGGTGATGTCGCCGCTGTCGGTGTCGATTGCGCCGTCGGTGATGTCCAGGCCGAAGTCCGCGCCCGTGCCGTACAGCCCGATCGCACCCGTCGTGGTCGACACGCTGCTCCCATTGGCCAGGGCAATGCCGATGCCGGCCACTGCGCTGCCGGTCACGGTCACGTCTCCCGCACCGCCGATCAGTTGCGCCGCGTACACCGATACGCCCGCGCCGCCCGGCCCCGTCGCTGTGCCGTCGACGTCGATATCGCCACCGGCACTGTCGACATCGCTGCCATCCAGCGACACGCCGACATCCGCGCCGGCACCGGTGATCGATACCGCGCCGCCACCGCTCGCGACCTGGTTGCCTTGCATCAGCACGCCAGCGTCGATGCCGGTACCGTCGATGATGATCGCACCGCCACCGCTGCCGATCGCGAATGCGCCGCCATCGCCCAGTTGCACACCGACGCCGCCAGCGCTGGTACCGGTCACCCGGATATCGCCGCCATTGGTGACCAGGCCATCACCGGTGACACGCACGCCTGCGACCGCCGTTGCAGCCGTCGCGGTGCCTTCCAGGGTGATGTCGCCGCTGTCGGTATCCAGCGCGCCGTCGGCAATGTCCAGGCCGAAGTCCGCGCCAGTGCCGTACAAGCCGATCGCGCCGGTCGTGGTGGACACGCCTGCGCCGTTTTCGAACAGGATGCCGGTGCCGGCTGGCGAGAACCCATTGATCGACACGTCGCCGGCGCCACCGACCACCGCCAGGCTCGACACCAACACGCCGACCGCATCCGCGCCGGAAGCGTTACCGATGATGGTGATCAGGCCTCCCGCACTGTCGATGCTGTTGCTACCGTAACCGCTGCCGATCAGCACGGTGCCCGCCGTGGCGCCGATGCCTTCCAGGCGGATGTCACCGCCTCCACTGCTGATGCCATCGAAGAAGCCGCCGTTGAACACCAGTCCTTCGGCGGTCGCGCTGTAGCCGTAGATGTCGATGTCGCCGCCACCGCTGTCGATCGCGAAGGCGCCGCCGTTCCCTAGCAGCACGCCTACGCCACCCGCGCTGTTGCCGGTCACGGTGATGTCGCCACCGTTGGTGACCAGGCCATCGCCGGTGATGCGCACGCCGGCGGTCGCCGTTGCAGCGGTTGCGGTACCGTCCAACGTGATGTCGCCGCTGTCGGTGTCGATCGCGCCGTCCGCCAGGTCCAGCCCGAAGTCGGCACCCGTGCCATACAGGCCGATTGCGCCGGTCGTGGTCGAGATGTTGGCGCCGCCCGCCAGCAGGATGCCCACGCCAAGCGGAGCGGTTCCGGTGACTGTCACGTCGCCCGCGCCGCCAACCAGGTCCACGCCGTTGGAGTACACGCCAATGCCATCCGTCGCGGACGCCGTGCCCGCGACCGTGATCGAACCGCCAACGCTGTCGATCGCGCTGGCACCACCGAATGCACTTGGCTGCAATTGCACGCCATGGGTCGCTCCGATGCCGGTGAGATTGATGTCACCGCCATCGCTGATCATGCCGCTGTAATAACCGCCGCCGAAATCAAGGCCGATTGCAGCGCTACCCAGGCCATACATGGTGATATCGCCACTGCCACTGTCGACCAGTGCGGAGACATACGCTCCAACGCCAGTCCCGCCTTCGCCGCGCACCAGGATGTCGCCGCCATTGCTGTACAGCTGGTTGCTGTCGCCGTCCAAGACGAGCCCACGCGCGCCACCGATGCCGGTCAGCGCGATGTCGCCGCCCGTCGTCACGATATTGCTGGAATAGGCGTACAGGCCATCGCCATCCGCGCTTTGCCCGTCGATCGTCACATCGCCCAACCCGGCGTCGATGTCGGTGTAATAGAAATTCACCCCCTCGCCAGCACCTTGCGCCGTGCCGTCGATGGTCACGCCACCGCCAATGAGCTGCGAATTCAGCGCGACCACGCCGCTGGTCTCACCCGCGCCCAAGCCGTAGATGTCGATGGCACCGATGCCTGCATCAATCGTCGTACTGCCCAGCAGCACCCCGGCGTCACCGGGGCCGGCGTCGGCGGCGGTGCTCGCGCCACGGATGAGCACGTTGCCGCCGCCCGTATTGATCGTGCTGCCCGTCAGCGAGATACCCGTCGCGTAGTTGCTGGCAACGCCTGCGACAGGATCGGACTGGCCGTAGATGGCGATGTTCCCGCCGTTGCTGTCCAGTGTGGCGTTGCTGAAATCGATCCCGGCGAAGCCGGCGTTCAGGTTGTTGGCATTCGCGTTGAACGCCATGTCCAACGGACCAGCCAGGCTGGTGATGGAGAACGCGTTGCCAAAGATCCCGCCGTCCGCATTGACGATGAAGGACAGCGGGGATGCGTTATCGGCAACGATCTGCGCATCGTCGAACTGCACGAAGCTGGCTGACTGCAGCACCACGCTGGTGCCGGTCAGGAAGGCATAGTTGATCTCCGCGTCCTGCACATCGGTGCCAAGCACCGGCGCGCCCACGCCGCCAACGTCGGCACCGTTCAACACCGTGAGCGACGGTGCCGTCAGCAACCAACTGCCCGCGGTGCCGTTGTCGGCACCGGCATCGACCAGCAAACCACGGATGTCGAACGTGTTATCGGTCGTGGTGAAGATGCTGCCGCCAGCGGTATTGCCACGCGCAGACAGCAGGCCATAGGCTGCGAGCGCGCTGGTGGCGCGGAAGCCGATCAGGCCACCGCTGCCGAGGCCGCCATTGGCGCGCACTTCCGAATCCTCGGTGAGGATCACGGTATCGGCCACGCCGGTGACCTGGCCGCCATTGCCAGTGCCGCCACTCGCGCTGAGGAAGCCGCCGATCCCCAGTCCGCCGTTGGCGGCCGACATCAGGATCGAGCCACCGTTTGCAGCACCGACTGCCGACACGCCGCCGAATACGAACAAGTTCCCGGTGGTCGACACCAAGCCTACGCTGCCGCCGTCGCCACCGATCTTCGTCGAGGCGCTGATGTCGCCCTGCAGTACCACGTCGCCGATCGCCGCGATGCGGACTTGCCCGGCCGTGCCGGTCTGCGAATCCGCGATGATCCGCGACAGGTCGAGCATGCTCACGCCCAGGGTGGACTGGATATCGACCTGGCCGCCTCCGGCATCGCCGGACGCGTTGATCATGCTGCCTGTCGAAAGCGGATCGGTGGGATTGGCGGGGGTGTCGTCGTTGTTGACCAGAAACACGCCATTGCCCTGGATCAGCACGGAACCGCCCGTCTCGCCCGCCTGTCCCGACACATCGATGTCGCCGATGGTGAACGGCGATCCTGCGTCGGAGAAAATGCCGGGAGCGCCGACCATCACCGGCCCGCCCACGCTGGTCAGTTCGATGCGGCCATTGACGTTGGCGATCGATTGCGCGCGCAAGGTGCCCGACGCATAGATCGCGCCGCCGGTTCCACCTGCAGTCGCCGCGCTGCGCAGCAGGATCCGCCCACCATCGGCGGTCATCGAGCCGAACCGATCCTGGATGACCGCGGAATCCACCGTCGGTGGCACATTGATCGTGACCTGGGTGAGGCCGTCACCGATCATGTCCAAGGTGACCTGGGTGCCTGCACCCGCCACGATGTTGCCGCCGTTGCTGGTGATCGAACCGCTGTTCCAGACGGTCTGGCCAACCAGCCCGACGCCACCTGCGCCTGCAGTGATCGTGCCGTTGTTGCGGACCTGGTGGGTCGTGCTGGGATCGCCGTTGAAGCCGGTGAAGACGAACTGCCCGGTGGCCAGGCCATTGATGAAGTCGCCCTGGTTCATCCACAGCGCGGACGCGACGAGTCCGCCGACGTTGACCTGCGCATTGTTTCCGAAGGTGATGCCGGCCGGGTTGATGATGAACACGTTGCCGTTGCTGGTCAGGGTGCCGTCGATCTGCGACGGACCACTGCCCGAGTAACCGAACCCGATCACCCGGTTCAAGGTCACGCTGCTCGACCCGAACTGCTGGTCGAACGTCACCCCGTACCCCGCCCCGATGTTGAAGCTGCCCCAGTCGATGATCGCGCCCTTCGTGGTCTGCGTGATCGTCATCTCGTTGCCAGTGATCGGACCGATCGTCGCCGAACCCGTCCCCGGGATCACGGTCCCGCCAGAGGGCAAGCTCTGCGCCATCGCCGGCAGCATCGGCATCGCCATCGCGCCCACCAGCGCCATCGCCAACCGCTGCCGACGGATCGTCCGAAGCTGCTTCCGTGTCGTCTTCTTCATGCGCATCGCCATGCTCCTCAAAACGCCTTCTGGATCGACCAGTACACCCGCGGATTGCGATCGCCGCCGTCCGTCAGCCCGGGACCCGTCCCCCGCCATGCCACGCTCAGGTTCATCGTCACCTTCCCCGGCTTGCTCCAGTTGAACCCCGCGCCATACCCGCGCAGGCTCCGGCTGGTCACCACGTCCACCGCACGCGGGTCGTGGAAGAAGTCGCCCTTCGCCGCGTCATAGAACGCGAACAACGATGCCTCCGGGTTCAGCGCGAACCGCAGCTCCGTCGTCGCCAGCCAGCCATCGTCCGCCAGCACCTCGCCGGTCGCGTACGCGCGCACCGCCTTCGGACCGCCCAGCGACAACTTCTCGTACGTGTCCAGGTTCTTGCTCGCTCGCTGCAACCCGCCGCCCAGGTACAGGCTCAGCTTCGGCGCCACGTACTGCAGCCGTGCGAACTGCATCGTCAGCTTGCCGAAGCCGCCTTCCGTGTCGTAGCCGAACGGCGGCTTGTCGAACGCTTCGCTCATCGCATCGCGGATATCCAGGCTGCCCCGGTACAGCTGCGCGTTCACGCTGGTGTAGCCGCCACCCAGCCACGTGTCGCGCTTCTCCAGCGCGATCCCGATCCCGAACCCGCGGATCCGCTTCCTCGACTCGAACCCCACCGCCTCGAAGCGGTCGGTCAGGTCCTTGTTGTCCAGCGCACCGCGCAGGAACAGGTTCGTGGTGCGCTGGCGGATCAGCGGATAGCTGAACGACAGGTCCGCCACGTTGCCCACGCCGGTCGGTTCCAGCGCCGCGAACGGACCGCCCAGTTCGTACTGCACCCGCGCAAGGCCACCGCCGATGCGCAGGCCGGTGTAGCCCACCGGCGTCTCGTACGACAGCCGCCCGAACGCCGTGTGCATCCCCTGCGCCAGCATCACCCGCAGGTCCAGGTTGTCGCCGCGCTCGAACGGGCTCGCCCAGCGCATGCTGCCGGTGACCCGGTGCCGGCCCGAGTCGCGGGTGCCGAAGTTGTCCAGCTCCAGCCCGAACTGCAGGCGGTCGCGCTGCCCCACCTTCACCGTCAGGTCGGTGGTGCCGTTGACCGCACCCGCCGAGATCGCCGATTGCGGCTTGATCCCCGGCAGGTCCGACAACAGCAGCATCGCCCGCTCGTAACGCTTGCCGTTCAAGGGCTTGCCCGGCTCCAGCACCGCCAGCGTCTTCGCCACCCGCTCCTGCTGCACCGGCGCGCCGTCGGCGACCTCGATGCTGACATTGCCGAGCGCGCCTTCGCTGACGTTGAAGCTGACCTGGCCGTCCACCACTTCCTGCACCGGCACGAACACCTGCACCAGCGCATAGCCATGCTTGCGGTACACCGCGCTGGCCTTGGCCGCCAGTTGCTCCAGGTCGCTGAAGGTCACCGTCTGCCCGATCTTGCCGGCCACCGCCGCCTGCAGCTCGGCTTCCGGCACGTCGGTCGCCCCGGTCACCCCGGTGAAGCGCACGCCCTGCAGCACGAAGCTCGCCTGCCCGGCCATCTGCGGCTCCGGCAGCGCCTGCGCCTGCTGCGGCGTGGCCGAGGGCGTGTCCTGTGCCGGGACGGCAGCGTCTGCCGCATCGGCACCTGCTGCCTCGGCAGACCAGGCGAAGGGCGCGCAGGCCAGCAGCGACAGCGCCAGCAGGTTCATCGTCAGCGGCCTGTGCCGCGGGGTCTGCATGTGCATGGGAACTCTTCCGCGCTGGGTCATCGACGTACTCACTTCTGCACCGTCAGGCGCCAATTGCCGATCAGGTTGAACGGCGCCCAGAAGAAGGGATGCGCGGTCTCCGGGTTCGCCATCACCGCCCGCTGCGCATCGCGCATCGCGTCCTGCACCGCCACGCCCTTGGCCAGGTCGTCGTACAGCGTCGTCATCAATGTCTCCGTCGCCGCGTCCGACACCGGCCACAGCGAGGCCAGCAGCGTGCTGGTGCCCGCCGACAGGAACGAGCGGGTGAAGCCCAGCACCTCGTCGCCGTCCTCGACCCGGCCCAGGCCGGACTCGCAGGCCGA
This sequence comes from Thermomonas sp., assembly GCA_036666995.1. Lineage (GTDB taxonomy): Bacteria > Pseudomonadota > Gammaproteobacteria > Xanthomonadales > Xanthomonadaceae > Thermomonas. The sequence goes on along the minus strand of JAVWUU010000066.1, from coordinate 7,277 downwards.
CAGCGCGATCATCGCGGTGCCCTTCAGGTCCATCCCCAGCACGTCCTTCGCCTCCAGGTAGTTCGGCTGGCCGTTCTCGTCGGCCAGCAGCACCTTGCTGTGCAGCGGGTCCAGCGTGTCCGCCATCGCGTGCGCGGCGATGTGCAGCAGCCGCGCCTTCGGCGCGCTCGACTGGAAGTTGGTCTTGTTCGCCTGGTCCTTGAAGAACAGCGTCGCGCCCGGGAACTGCTTCGACAGTTCATGCACCTCGCGCTCGGCGCCCGGCAGCGGGTCGGCCACGTCGGGATTGATCGTCGGGTTGCCGAACGCCACCAGCTGCGCGGCTACCGTCGGCGTGCGCTCGGCCAGCTTCGCCGCGATGCTGATCGACGGCGCGATCGAGATCGGGTTGCGTTCGATCAGGTACTGGCCATCCACGCGCAGCGCCTGGAACGGCAGGTAATGCAGCGGGCCGTGCGGGACGATGATGACCCGCTTGCCGGCCGGGATGCCGAGCGGCGCCAGCAGCAGTTGCCCGATCTTGTCGCCGACCTCCGCCGCCGGCTTCACGTTGATCAGCGCATCGCGGTAGGCATCCACCAGCCGCGCCAGGTCGGCGCGCTTGATCGCCACCGGCAACTTCGCCTCGCGCACGCCGTCATTGGACAGCACCCAGGCCACCAACCGGTCCGGCAGGGAGTGATAGGCCACCACCACCTCGTCCGGCTTGAGCATCGTCTGCAGGGTGGCCGCATCCAGCGCGACCGCCTCGCCATTGCCGATCTCGGCACGGCCCGCCACCGCGTCCAGCAGGGCGCGCGCGCGGCTGCGCTCGCTGATGTCGAAGGCCTTGTTGTCCTGGCCGAGCCGGCTGTGCATGCCGATCGCGCGCTCGAACACCACCTGCAGGTCCGAGAACAGGCCCATCTTGAACTCGTCGCTGCGGAACTTCGCGCGGGCCTTGTCGAACACGTCGATGGCCTGGTCCAGCGCCTGCGCGGCCTGCGCTTCGTTGCCCAGCGCGGCCTCGCTCTTGCTGATGCCGTCCAGCGCCCAGGCGCGGTAGAAGCCTTCATCGCCATTGACCGGCGCGCTGGCCAGTTGCTGGTACAGCACCAGCGCCTCGGCCGGCTTGTTCTCGGCCAGCAGCAGCCGGCCGCGGGTGCGTTGCAGCTGCGCCTGCTGCGAGGGATCGCTGGGCACCGCCAGCGCGTCCAGCGTGCTGCGCGCGCGGGGCAGGTCGCCCGACAGGATCAGCGCATTGGCCAGCGAGGCATCCACCAGCGGGCGGAAGCGGGCCGAGCTCTCGGTGCGGGCCTGGTCGTACAGCGCGATCGCTTCGTCGAAGCGCTTCTGCCGCGTGCGCACATCGCCCAGCACCTTCTTGCCGGGGCCGTTGACCTGGGTGGGATCGACGCCCGGGTACTTCAGGGAGAGATTGGCGAACTGCTCGGCGCGCTCCAGCTGGCCGGCGTAGCTGAATGCGATCGCCAGGTCGCGGTAGGCCTTGCCCAGCAAATCCGTGTTGCCGGTCTGCAGCGCCACGTGCAGCGCCTTGCTCGCCGCCCGCGTGCTCTCGCGGAACTCGCCCTGCTCCGCCAGCTCCACCGCCTGGCTGCAGTACGCGTAGCCGTCCAGCTTCACCGCCTCGCGCTCGTACAGCGCTGCGCCTTCCGCCGCCAGCGACAACGCCGTGTCGGCATCCTCCAGCCGGCCGATCGCCGCCAGCGCCTGCCGCGCTTCCGACTGCACATCGGCCGAAGGCGACGCTGACGAAGGCGCGGCCTGCGGCGCCGGCACCGCAGGTGCAGACACCATGCCCGTCGACACCATCGACGTCGACAACACACCCCCCAACGGCGCGCAGTTCGCTCTCGAAACGGGACTGGCGAGCGACAGCGCCAGCAGGAAAACGGCTAAGCCGATGGAGGACGACGCGGTGCAACGCATGCGGGGTGCTCCCAGACGTGAACGGACACAGGCGACGGCCTGATATCGAATTCAACGAAGTCTGGGAACGACGCAGGACATCGACCATCCTCGGGAATGGCATAGGCCATCCCGACGAAGATTCCGTGTCCGGAATCTTCGTCGTCCTGCGTATCCCGGATTACAAGGCGTTCAGAATCGGCATCCAGGCGCATCCCTGCTGTCGATGCAGTTGTTGAGCTGCAAGCGTCGCCGCACTTTCAGCCAGTCGCGCCCCAGGTCGTCGTTGCCGGCCGCCTGCAGCAGCTCATCCTCGGTGGGCGCACCCAGCGGGCACATCCAGTCGCGGGCGATGTTGCTTTCGTAGACGTAGGAGTGGTTCGGGTCGCTGATGAATTCGGTCAGCGCGGATGCTGACTGGGGTGCCGGCACGATCTGCAGGGCGACTTCGTTGCCGGGAGCCTGCTGGATCACGTAGTTGAGCGAGTTGCCCGACGCGAAAATCGGAAAGTAGCCAAGCGATCCCGATCCGGCGGTGGTGTAGATGTTCACCTCGCCATTGAAGGCACTCTGCACCGTGTCGCCATTGCGGAACCCGCTGAACGTGCCGGTGAAGTCCGGATTGCCGAAGCCGAAATACCGCAGCATCTCGTCGGCGGTGAAGACCAGGGTCGCCGGGGTGATGCTCAGGGTGCCCGGCGAGAACTGCAGCGCGTAACCCGCAGGCGATATGAAACTGCCGGTGATCGCGTAGCTGCCGACATTGCTGCCGACCGTCGCTGCCGAGATGGGTGTGCCAGAGGCGATGCTGCCCTGGCCATCGCCCAGTATTCCGCCGGTGATGCTGTAGGTGAACGCGGGATTGGCCAGGCCATATTCGCGGCTGGCACTGCCGATCACCACGAACGCGGTGGGCTGCTGCTGGTAGATGAAATAATTGCTGCCGGCAGCCGGCGCGGTCGCTGCGCAGGCACCATTGAAGTTGCAGCCGTACAGATTCGGCAGCGCGCCATTGCCGGCCAGGCCACCGCGCGTTTCGCCAACCCAGCTCGATGCCCACACGCGCCAGCCATTCGCCGCGGTCAGGGTCGCGCCCGCCGCATTCTGCAGCGCACCGGCAGTGACCAGGTCGATCGCATGCGCGGTGATGCCGGACTGCAGCGTCAGGTTGCCGGCCAGGTTGCGCACCAGTGCATCGCCGCCGGCATTGATGCCATTGCGTGACACGCCGGACAGTTGCCCATTGGCGGCGTCGAAGCCGCGAGCGGAGACCGAACCGATCGACAATGCAGTCGCATCGAGGAACTCGAAATCGCCGCCGGACGAACCGGCGAGCGTGGTCGCCGCCACGTCGTTCTGCGCGGTGCCGAGCAGCACGTCGCCGGTGGCGATCGCAAGCAGGCTGTGCGCGATGATCGCCGCACTTGCCGACTGGGTGATGTCGCCGCCGGTCGCCAGTGCGAGCGTGTAGTCGCCAAGGTCGATTCCGGCCTGCAGATCGATGCCGCCACTGCCGCCCTGGTTCTGCAGAGTCAGATTGCCGTCGCGGGTGATCGCATCCTGCACCAGGATCGCGCCGGCATGCTGCGCGCTGCCGATCACCAGTTCCGGCGAATCGATCGATGCAAGTTCCGCCGCGGAGAGCGCGAAGCCAGTGCCGGAACCCAGCAGGATCGTGCCGTTTCCATCGAGCGGGCGCAGGTTCACCCCGGTATTGCTGGCGATGCTGCCGTCGATCCGGACCGAATCGGAAGTGCCGTCGTTGCCGGCGCGCACGGTCACCAGGCCATCGCCGCCGTCGATGCTCGAATCCGCATCGATCCAGAATCCTGCACCGCTGCCGCCCTGGCCCGCGATGCCGATGTCGCCGGACGCGGTATACACATCCGAGGCGCGGATGGTGACGCCGTGATAGGAGTTGCTGACGCCATCGATCGACAGGTCGCCAGAGGTCGTGGACACGACACTGCCCTGGCCGATGGCCACGCCGGCACCGAACCCACCCCCAACCCCGCTCAAGTCGATATTGCCTGCGCCGCTGGAGATATTCGCGGAAGCCACGATCAATCCGGTCGAGGTCGGGCCCTCGCCGCGGATCACGATATCGCCGCCGGCGCTGTCGATGTCGCTGCCCGAGATCTGCACGCCCGCAAGGTCCGTGCTGGTGCCGGTGATGGTGATGTCGCCGCCATTGCTGGCGATATCCCCGCCATTGACCCAGACACCCGTGTAGGTGGTGCTGCTGCCGATGATCGTGATGTCGCCGCCATTGCTGCTCAGGCCGCCCGCACCCACGTAGACGCCGAAATCGTCGCCCAGCGCGGTGCCCTGCAAGGTGATGCTGCCGGTGTCGGTGGTGAACGGCACATCGCCCACGTTCAGCCCCGACAAGCCGGTGCTGATGACGCTGATCGCGCCGCTGCCGGTGGTGACGCTGCTGCCCGGCCCGTAGGAGATGCCACCGAAGAACGCGCCGAGCCCCTGCGCCGCGCTGCCGGAGAGCGTGATGTCGCCGCTGGTCGCGACGAAGGCGGCATCGCGCACGTTCAACCCGGTCGAATCCGAACCCGTCGCCGTTCCGTCGATGTCGATGCTGCCCGCACCGCTGGACACCAGGTTCTCCCAGACCTGCACGCCGTAGTGGAAGCCTTCGCCGGCGATGGTGATGTCGCCGCCATTGCTGATCACGTCGCCTTGGTACAACCAGACCCCGGTGGCGCCGCCGGTGCCGGTGATGGTGATGTCGCCGCCATTGGTGGTGATGCCGCCGCTGCCGATGAACACGGCGGCCGTGGCGTATTCGTCGAGCGCGGTGCCGGCCAGGGTGATGTCGCCGCTATCGGTGGCCAGGTCGATGCCGTTCAGCCCCAGACCGCGCAACCCGGTGCTGTCCAGCGTGATCGCGCCGCTGTCGGTGGTGATGCTGCTGTAGACATTGGTGCCGGAATCGCTGTCGTAGACCGACCAGAACTGCACGCCGGTACCACCGGCGGCATCGCCGATGACGCTGATGTCGCCGCCGGTGCTGGTCAGGCTCGAGCCCGCCAGCGCCACGCCGAACGGATAGGCCAGGTCCTGGACCAGGGACGCGCTGCCATCGATCGCGATGTCGCCATCGCCGCTCGAAACCGAGGTGAGCAGCAGGTACACGCCCACGCTTTCGCCCGAACCGGTGATGCGGATGTCGCCGCCCGCGCTCGACACGTCGCCGAACTCCAGGTACACGCCGCTGCCGTTGCCTTCCAGGTTGATCGAACCGCCGTTGCTGGCCAGCACGACATCGTGGAACGACACGAATCCGTTATCGGGATCGTCGCCATCCACGTTGGCGCGGAAGTCCATGTCCAGCGCACCAGCGCCCGAAGATTCGATGCTGAAGGTGCTGCCGTAGATACCGCCGGTCGCCATGAGTTCGAGCGCGGCGTCCTCGTCCGAATCGTGGACGATGGCGACGCCATCGCCGATGTAGATGCTGCCGCTTGCTCCCGACGACAGCGACGCATCGGCCATCAGCTGGACGATGGTGCCGTCATCCAGCGCGGCACCCAGCGCGGCATCCGTGATCACCGCGCCGGAACCCGGTCCGGCATCGATCGCGGAGACGATGCTTGCGGAGGGTGCGTGGATCCGCCACGTGCCCGCGTGCACGTAGGCCGACCCTGCAGCGAACAGCGAACCGGTCGTGGTGGTGCTGACGATGCCTCCGCCGGTCCCGCCATTGGCGACCAGGCCGCCGCCCAGCCAGAGGTCGTCGGCGGTGATGTCGATGCTGCCGCCAGCGCCTTCGCCCGAGGCATCCGCGAACAGGGTGTCGTCGATGCTGGCGGAGCCGGCATTGATGGTGATGTTGCCGCCATTGCCGCCCAACTGGCCGGTGACGTTGATGACCGGCACCAGGTCCGGGGATTCCGGGGTGACATTGCCCAGGTCGATCACGACCATGTTGCCCGCGTCGATGTTCACCGAGCCGCCGGTGGTGGTGCCGTACGCGAGCAGCGAAGCGCTCCAGTAGGCCGTACCCGGCCCACCCAACCAAGCCTGCTGGCCACGGAACAGCAGCAGGTCGTCGGCGTCGATGTTGATGGTGCCGCCGCTGCCGTTGTTGCCGTAGGCGAACACCCAGTTGTAGATCTCGGCGTTGCCGGCAGTGATGTCGATCAACCCGCCCGAGCCATCGTTGGCCACCGCCTGCAGCAGACCTCCGTGGTAGAAGCGGTTCACGTCGATGTGGATTTCGCCGGCGTTGCCGCCGGTGCCGAAGGCAGAGGCATTGACCAGGCCCAGCCGGTTGTTGTTGACGCACAGGTCGGTGGGACCCGTGCCGTAGCACAGGTGGGTGAACAGCTGGTTGCCGCGTAGTTCGATGGTGCCCGCGTTCTCTCCGGCATTGATCGCGGTCACGCTGACGTTGCCGGTGCGACCGTCCACGCCACCCAGGTCGATGTTGCCCTGACCGGCATCGATGATGATGGAACCGCGGCGCGTACCCGATGTCCGCGCCACCACATTGCCGCTGATCCAGATGCGACCGCCGTTGGCGGGATCGACGAACAGCGCGTTGCCCGCCGTCGCGCCATCCATGGTGTTGGTGCGCATCTCGATGTGGCCGCCCTGCGCGAACACATTGCCGTTGCTGGTGATGCCGCCGGTGCAGTTCAACGAACAGTTGGAACGCGCAAGCCCGTTGCCGGAGACGGTGACCTGGGTCAGGCCGTCGCCAAAGAAATCCAGGGTGACGTCATTGGTGGCACCGAACACCACGCTGCCCAGGTTCGCGGTGATCGTCCCGGAATTGCTGATGTAGGAGCCGATCAATCCGATGGTGCCGCCATCCGCAGCGGTCAGCTGGCCGGAATTGAAGACCGTGCCGGCATCGCTGCCGTTGCCGACGAAACGGTACTGGCCCGACGTCAGTCCTGACAGGAAATCCGCGTTCGACATATCCAATGTCGATGCGACGAGTCCGCCGACGTTGACCTGTGCGTTGTTGCCGAAGGTGATCCCGGCCGGGTTGATGATGAACACGTTGCCGTTGGACGTCAGCGTGCCATTGATGCTCGACGGGCTGCCGCCGTAACCGAACCCGATCACCCGGTTCAACGTCACGCTGCTCGACCCGAACTGCTGGTCGAACGTCACCCCGTACCCGGCCCCGATGTTGAAGCTGCCCCAATCGATGATCGCGCCCTTCGTCGTCTGGGTCACCGTCATCTGGCTACCCGTCTGGCCGATCGTGGCACTACCGTTCACCACGTCGCCGCTGGTCGGCAAGCTCTGCGCCATCGCCGGCAACATCGGCATCGCCATCGCGCCCACCAGCGCCATCGCCAACCGCTGCCGACGGATCGTCCGAAGCTGCTTCCGTGTCG
>JAVWUU010000065.1:4213-13974 GCA_036666995.1 Thermomonas sp. | reverse complement strand
AGTTTCCACATGAACCGCTACGACCTCAGTGCCAGCCTGAACTGGAACATCGGCATCCGGCAGGAACTGCGGGTGAAGCTGGAAGCACTGGGCTTCGATGCCGACAACCCCATCGCGTGGCGGCTCGGCGCGGACGGGCGCGGCGTGGTGAGCAACGACCCCGTGCAGCCCTTCAGCCTGCGCAACATGGGCTTCCAGGTGCGCTATCGCTACGAACTCGCGCCGCTGTCGAACCTGTACGTCGTCTACGGACGCGGCGGCTTCGGTTACGACCCGTACGCCGCCGGTGCCTTCGACCAGTTCAACGATGCCTTCAGCCTGCGCAACGACGAACAACTCGTCGTGAAGCTGGCCTACCGGTTCGAGTTGTAAGGCTCAGTCCTCGCCTTCGTGCGGCCAGCTGATCGCGAGCTGGCCGACGACGAGATCCTTGGCGATGGCGGGCCATTTCGCGTCGTCGCTGCGGAAGGTCGTATCACCCATCGGCAACTTGTCCTCGTTCGCGCCTTCGCGCGCCACGATGTTCACCCCGTGGAACAGGCGGTTGCCGACCGGGTTGGCCAGCCTGCCTCCGTGCCAGTCCTGCACGGTGCCGCCGTAGTCCCAGCCCAGGCCGTAGAAGCTGACCGGCGCGCCGTTCAATTTCACCAGTTCGGCCAGGGTCATGCCGGTGCGCAGTCCCGAGGCGTCGTGCCACATCGAGTCCGGCGCCGACACGCGCAATTGCTCGATCGGCGCGTCCGGGTTGTCGCCGTCCAGCACCAGTTCAAGCCGCTTGCGCGGATCGTCGGGGTACACCACCAGCGCGGGATACGTGCCGATACCCTCGGCGCCATCGAAGGTTTCCTGGCGCACGTTGTCCTTGCCGAAGCGCGCTTCCAGCTCCAGCCGCGTGGTCAGCGGCCCGAGCGTGCCGGGCAGTTCCCAGGTTTCGGCGATCGGCGCCGCGACCTCCGCCTCTTCCGCAGGCGCAGGTGTCTCGGGCGTGGGCGTGGCAACGGCCGCAGGTTTCGCGGCAACTGGCGTGGGTGCCGGTGCGGGTGCAGGCGAACATGCCGCGATCATCACCACGCATGCGCCCAGCAGGACGCGCTTCATGGTTGGCCGGCGCCCGGTGTGCCGGGTTCGTTGCCGTTGGCGGGCACTGCCGATTCGGCAGGCGGCATCGGCATGGTTTCGGGTTCCGGCGGTTCGGGCGTGGCGGTGATGCCGCTGCCCTCCACCTGGGTCTCGCCATCGATCGGAACGATGGTGTCGGTCGCTTCCGGATCGTCCACCACCGGTGCATCCACCGGCTGGCCCGGATTGGGCGTGGACTCGCCGGGGTTGGGCATGCCGGTCACCGAGCCGCTGACGGCATCGGGTTTCGGCAAGCCGTCTTCGCCGACTGCACCGGTGCTGCCGGGGGCAGCGTCCTTGCCGCAGCCGGCGAGCAGCAGGACGGAGAAGGCGGCCGCGATCGAAAAATGCTTGAGGTACATGTCAGTCCAGTCGGATGGTGATCAGGCCCGGGTCGATGTCGACCCGATCGATGCGGCGCGAGGCCATGCGGCCCACCGTGCTGTCGTCAAGCCGGTAGACCGGCTCTTCGCGCGCGTAGTCGAGCAGCCAGCTGTTGAGCATGTTGCGCGCGCTGTCGTTCATTACTCCGCCCAGCGCCGGCACGTCTACTGCAACGATCTGCGGCTGGTCCATGTGCAGGCCACGCGTGCCGGGATCGAAGCGCAGCCCGCTTTCCACGCTGAAATGCCCGGATGGCGTGCGTGTGCCGCCGGGGCCGCCCATGCCGATGTCGAACTCCAGGTGCAGTCGACCGCCGGGCGGCAGGCTCAGGCGTGGATTCATCAGGCTGAAGTTGAGCAGCCCACCGAGCTTCTTGTAGTCGCGCGGGAACTTGCGATCCAGCTGCGCCTGCAGCTGTGGCGCGGAAAAGGTGATGTCACGGCCCAGCAGCACGGACGTGCCCAGGCTGGAACAGGCCGCCAGCGATGCGGCAAGCAGGAGCGCGAGGAGCGGAAGGAATCTGCGCATGGCGATCTCGGCGGTGACGGAACCTGCATCCTCGCCGACCGCGGTGAACATCCGGTTAGCGGGGCAGCAGCGACGCGTTCAGTGTGCCGGTTTCAGGTCGCGCAGGCGAGGGTGCGGATTGACCGCCCCGGTGGTCGTGTAGATGCCGTAATGCAGGTGCGGCGGGGTCGTGCGGGCGTTGCCGGTATTGCCGACCGTGCCGATCGCCTCACCCGCACGAACACGCTGCCAAGCGTGCAGGCCCGATGCCCAATCGTCGAGGTGTGCGTAGTAGTGGCGTTCTCCGCCGGGCCCCAATACCCAGGCATGCTTGCCGCCGATCCCGTACTCACCGATCCGCAGCACGATGCCATCGGTCGCGCTCACCACCGGCGTGCCGCGGACGGCGAAGATGTCGGTGCCCTCGTGCTTGCGTCCGCCATCGCGTGCGCCGCCCCAGGTATCGGTGATGCCGCGCACACGCACGCCATCGACCGGCACCGTGACCTCGCGTGCCGGCGGCATTCGCCACAAGCGGAACAACTCCGGCAGGGCGCGCGGCACCGGCGATGCGCGCCACCACAGGCCGAGCGCAATCGCGACGACGACCAGGAACCAGAGTGTCGGGATGAACCGACGGCGACGAGCGGCATGCGAAGCAGGCATGCCGCAAGCATCGCGAAGGCGGGTGAAGCGGGTGTGTCGGCTCAATCCTCGTCGTGGTGCGGCGACTTCCAGGCCTCGACCAGTTTCTGCTGGACCTGCGCCGGCACCGGTTCGTAATGGCTGAAGTCCAGCGCGTACCTGCCGCGCCCGGCGGTGACCGATTTCAGTTCGGCCGCATAGCCCTCCAGCTCCGACAGCGGCACCTGCGCCTTGACCACGATCTCGCCGCGTTGCGAATCGGTGCCGTTGATCCTCGCGCGTTTCGACGAAAGCCCGCCGCTGATGTCGCCCATGTGCTGCTCGGGCGCGGTGACCTGCAGTTCGGCGATCGGCTCCAGCACCTGTGGCCGCGCCTTGGCGATCGCATCGAGGAACGCCTTCTTGCCGGCGGCCACGAACGCGACTTCCTTGGAATCGACGGGATGATGCTTGCCGTCGTAGACGATGACGCGCACGTCCTGCATCGGGTAGCCGGCCACCGCGCCGCCGGACAGCACCTGGCGAACGCCTTTCTCCACCGCCGGCAGGAACTGGCCAGGAATCGTGCCGCCCTTCACTTCATCGACGAACTCGAAACCGCCGCCGCGCGGCAGCGGCTCGATGCGCAAGAACACTTCGCCGAACTGTCCGGCACCACCGGTCTGCTTCTTGTGGCGATGATGGCCGTCGGCATTGCTGCTGACGGTCTCGCGGTACGCGATGCGCGGCGGGTGCGTCTTCACGTCCACGCCGTAACGATCCTTCAGCCGCTGCAGCATCACCCGCAGGTGCAGGTCGGACAGGCCACGCATCACGGTCTCATTGGTCTCGATGTTGTGCTCGACCACGAAGGCCGGATCCTCTTCCGCCAGCTTGTGCAGCGCGGTCGCCAGCTTCTGCTCCTGGCCCTTGCTGGCCGGCTCCACCGCGAGCCCGAACATCGGCTTCGGGAACGCCATCGGCGCCAGGTGGATGTGGTCCTCGTCGTGCGAGTCGTGCAGCACCGCATCGAAATGCAGTTCGTCGATCTTGGCCACCGCGGCGATGTCGCCCGGGATCGCCTGCGCCACCTCCACGTGGTCCTTGCCCTTGAGCTTGAACAGGTGGGCGACCTTGAACGCCTTCTTGCCGTCATCGACGAACAGCTGCGTGTCCTTCTTCACCGTGCCCTGGTAGACGCGGAAGATGCCGAGCTTGCCGACGAAGGGATCGTTGATGATCTTGAATACGTCGGCGATCACGTGCGCCTGCGGGTCGGGCGTGGCGGTGATCGGTTGCGCCTCGTCGCCCGCGCCTTTCATGAAGGGCGGCGGATTGGCTTCGCCAGGATGCGGGAACAAGCGCTCCGCGACATCGAGCAGTTCACGTACGCCCGCGCCGCTACGCGCAGACACGAAGCACACCGGCACCAGATGGCCCTCGCGCAGGCATTGCTCGAACGCGTCGTGCAGTTCCTGCCCCGACAGCCCGTCTTCGCCGAGGTCGAGGTAATGGTCCATCACGGTTTCGTTGATCTCGACCACCTGGTCGATGATCCTGCGGTGCCAGTCCGCCACCGGGCCGAGGTTGCTGCTGCCGGTGGATTGCCAGAAGCAGTCGATGACCGACTTGCCGCCTTCGGCCGGCAGGTTGAGCGGCAGGACTTCGCTGCCGAAGGTCTCGCGCAGGGTGTCGAGCAACGCACCGAGTTTCGCGCCCGGATGATCGATCTTGTTGACCACGATCACCCGGCAAAGATTGCGCGCCTTGGCGTGCTCCATCATCCGATGGGTGCCGTAGCTGATGCCGCTGTCGGCATCGACCACCACCGCCACCGTTTCCACCGCCGCCAGTGCGGACAGGGTGGGGCCGCGGAAATCCGGATAGCCGGGGGTGTCGATCAGGTTGACGTGGATCGGCGGCTGCCCGTGCGGGGCGTGGTCGATGCTGGCGATCGCGGCGTCGATGGAATGGCTGCGCTCGCGTTCGATCGGGTCGAAATCGGAAACCGTGCTGCCGCGCTCGATGGTGCCTGCCGTCTGGATTGCGCCGCCGGCATGCAGCAGGGCTTCGAACAGGGTGGTCTTGCCGGCGCCGGGGTGGCCTGCCAGGGCCACATTGCGGATTTGCTGTGTGCTGTAGGACATGAGCCCGTTCCTCCTTCGCGTGCGAATGGACGTGGCGTCATGGCTGTCCGCGCTTTGCGCCGGAGCAGTGCGCTCGGCGGGCGGTCATGGCGGACTGGCACCTTAGCGCGGAATCCGGCGGCGATGTCTTGCGCTGCAACATCGCCCGCAGCGCTATTCGCTTGTCATCCCTGCGGAGGCAGGGATCCAGTGACTTCGTGTGTTCAAGGGCAAAGACGCTGGACCCCAGCTTTCGCTGGGGTGACGAGAAAAAATCGCCGGGCGTGACGATCAAACGCTATGCGACTCGCAACCGCAGCGCATGCAGCTTGTCGTAGTGCGCTTGGCATACATCGACTACCGCTTGCGCGGCCTCGCTCAGTTCGATGCTGCGCGGCTCCGGTGCCTCGAAGCCGGTGGATTCCCGGACATGCGCATACCAGTGCGGCGCCCAGATGCCATCGCTGGCGCGCGGTCCTTTCGGCCACCGCAGCATGCGTTCGCTGAAGTCGATGCCGAGCCAGTCGCACAGGGCGCGCAAATGCGCTTCCGGCGCGCGCAGGAAATCACCGGAATCGATCACCGGGGGCGCTTCGCCGTCTGCAGCGAGCTGGTCGTACAGCTCGACCTGTTGGCGCAGGCCGATGTCGTCCGGTGCGACCTCTGCCCGCGACTTCACGTAGGAGGCAACCACCTCGCGCGGATCGCGGATCAGCAGCACGTTGCGCAGGCCGGCGATCCAGCCATGGTCGATGTGCGGCAGCAGGTGGTGGGTCATGTGCTTCTGGTACCAGACCGGCGCATCGCCCGGCGCGGGGCCGAGCAGGTCATCGACGACCTTGCGCCAGTCGGTCTCGCCATCGGCGATCACTTCGTCGCGGCCGGGATGATCCAGCCCGGTGTGTGCGAGGTAATGCGCATACAGCGGCTCGTCGCTGACCGCGCAATCCTCGCGGTTCTCCCAGGCACGCATCATCGCGGTGGAGATGTTGCGCGGACCGGACCACATCGCGACCCGCAACGGCTCGCTCACGACGACGCACCCGCGATCGCCTTGCGCGCGGCGACATCGCGCACCAGCCACCCGCGATACAGGCCTTGCAGGCGCTCGACCATCGGTCCGCGGCCGTCGCTGATCGCGCGGCCATCGATGCTGCGCACCGGCACCACCCCGGCAAAGGTGCCGGTGACGAAGGCTTCGTCGGCGCCGTACACCTCTGTCAGGCTGAAATTCTTCTCGAACACCGGGATGCCGGCCTCGCGGCAGAACGCGATCACGTTCGCGCGGGTGATCCCACCCAGGCAGTAGTCGCCGGTCGACGTCCACACCTCGCCCTTGCGGACGATGAAGAAATGGGTGGAGTTGCAGGTGGCGACGAAGCCGTGCGGATCCAGCATCAGGCCTTCATCGGCGCCGGCGGTATAAGCCTGGATGCAGGCGGTGATGCAATTGAGCTTGCTGTGCGAATTGAGCTTGGGATCCTGCACGTCCGGAAAGCCGCGGCGCACGTGGACGGTGAACAGGGTGATGCCGCGTTCGGCATGTTCCGCCGATGCGGTCTTGTACTCCGGGATGATCACGATGGTGGCCGGCCCCACGGTCACGCGTGGATCCTGGTAGGGCGTGCGCTTGACCCCGCGGGTGACCATCAGGCGGACGTGCACGCCGCTGCCGGTGGTCATGCCGTTAGCCGCCAATGTCTCGCGGATCGCCGCTTCCAGCGCGGCGCGATCCATGCCGATGTCGAGCATGATCGCCTTCGCACCCTCGTACAGGCGGTCGAAATGCGCATCCAGGAAGGCCGGCTGCCCGTCGACCACACGCAGGCCTTCCCAGACGCCGTCGCCGAGCACGAAGCCACTGTCGAAGACCGAGACGAAGGCGCGATCGCGATGATGCAGCGCGCCGTTGATCCAGATACGGATGTCGGCGTTGCGCGGGTCGTCCGTCGCGTGCTGGGTGCCCTGGGTCATCGTGCTGCGCATCCTGGTGTGGTTACGGTGGATGTTAGCGCCGGGCCCGGGTAGCTGTCGGCGCGCTAAATGCATCTGGCCAGGCCTGCTGCATTCAGCTTCGCGTCAACCCCCGCGCCGCACTGTTCGCCTCGCGCCGGACCACCCTCTTTCCCGGCGACGGGGATCCACCATGAAGCGCCTTTCCTCTGCCCTGCTGGCCGTTGGCCTGATCGCCGCCAGCACTTCGGCATTCGCACAATCCGGCTACGACAGCCGCTACAACGACGATCGCTACGAAACGCAAGGTTATGGCAGCCAGGGCGAGGCCTATTACGACTACGCCCGCGTGGTGCGCGTGGATCCGGCACTGGGCGGCTACAACGATCGTCGCACCGCGAATTACGGCAACCAGCGTTGCTACGAGACGACCACCGCCGGTCGCTACGAGCGCGATGGCTACCAGGGTGGTTATCGCAACGACGGCTACTACGACAGCTACGGCCGTTCGCGCAGCGGCTACGGCAACGAAGGTGGGCGCAACGTCGCCACCATCGTCGGTGGCATCGCCGGCGCGGTACTGGGCAGCAAGATGGGTGGCGGCAGCGGCACCTATGCCACGACCGCGATCGGCTCGATGGTCGGTGGCATGGCGGGCCGCCAGATCTACGACCAGACCCAGCAGGATCGCTACGTCCGCCCCGCTACGGTCCGCGTCTGCGACCCGGAGCCGGTGCGTGGTGGCTACGGCAGTTACGACGATGGCTACGACAGCTATCGCACCGGCAGCGCCAATGCCTACGACGTGACCTATGAGTACAACGGTCGCCGCTACACCAGGCGCATGGACTACCACCCCGGCGAACGCGTGCGCGTCCGCGTGGATGTGTCGCCGCAATAACGATCATCGAAATGATCCAGACGAAGGGGCCGAAAGGCCCCTTTGTTGTTTCAGTACTGCGAAAAGGTGCGAAAAGGGGTCAGAGAACATCTCCTTGTCGGAATCTCTTCGAGCATCAAGCAAATGCGCTGGAAATGTTCTCTGACCCCTTTTCTTACTCCGGCCAGTCCAGCGACCCGGTCACCACCGCCACCGCGCGGCCGCCTGACCACACATCGCCATCGGCATCGATGCGCAGTTCGATGATCGCGTCATGCCCGACCTCGCGACCCTGGCTGACCCGGTAGAAGCCGCCGGGAAGATCCGGCAATGCATTGCGCTCGGCCAGCCACGCCGCCAGGGTCGCGTTGGCCGCGCCGGAGGCCGCGTCCTCGAATTGTGCCGGCGCGCCGACGAAGGCGCGCACCGCGAAGTGATAGACCGGATCCTCGCTGCGTGCGTAGACGAACAGGCCCATGCTTTCGGTGGCGTTGGCGAGCGCCACGATGGCCTCCCAGTTCGGCGTGGCGCTGCGCAGGTCGGCTTCGCTGGCCAGCTCCGCCAGCCACCAGCGGCGACCGCCGTCCATCAGCACCGGCGGCAGTCCGCCGAGCTTCAATCCGGCCAGCGCATCACGCAGGCGCGGATCATCAGGTGTCGCGATTTCCTGCACCCGCGCACGCGGCGTGCGCACGGCGATGCTGCGCTCGGCCCCCTCACCGGTGACCGCCAGCGGCAGCTTGCCGGCGATGCCGTCCTGCACCAGGAACCCGTCGCGCGGCGTCGCCAGCCCGGCATCGAGCAGCGCGTGCGCGGTGCCCACGCTGGGATGGCCGGCGAACGGGACTTCCCGGCGCGGACTGAAGATGCGGATGCGGTGGGTGGCATCGTCGGATACGGCGGGAAACACGAAGGTGGTTTCCGGCAGTCGCGTCCATTTGGCGATCGCCTGCATCGCGGCATCGTCCAAGCCCTCCGCATCCAGCACCACCGCCAGCGGATTGCCGGCCCCGGGGCGCGAGGCGAACACATCGAGTTGCACGTAACGACGGGGCATGGCGGTCGGATCGGATGGGGGCGCGCAGCTTACCAATCCAGGGTGCCGGCGATGACCTGTTGCACCTCGCCGCCGATCCAGACCTCGCCGTCGGCGTCGACATGCACATGCACGCGTCCGTCGCGACCGAGTTCGCGGCCCTGGCTGGCGATGTAATGGCCGTCATGGCCGGGCAGGCGATCCTGCGCATGCAGCAGCGCGCCGACGAGGGCATTGGCGCTGCCGGTGACCGGATCCTCGGGGACGTTCACCGCATCGCCGGGGCAGAAGGCGCGGACGACGACATCGTGGCCGTCACCTGGCTCCAGCGCGAAGATCGCCACGCCGGTGGAATGGGTCGCATTGGTCCACGCGGCGATGGCCGCGAAGTCGGGCTTGAGGCCGCGCACGAGTGCGGGCGATGCCGCTTCGACCATCCACCAGGACGGCCCGTTGTTCCACAGCGCGGCGAGTTGTCCGGGCGACGCAATCGCATCGAGTCCGGCGAGAGGCGCGTGCTGCTGCAGGAGCCGTGCACGCGGGCTGCGCACGCCGACGCGCGGATTGGCGTGGTCGCCGTTGACCTCGACCGGCAACAGCCCGGCCTCGCATTGCTGGACCAGACTGCCATCGCGCGGCGTGGCCACTCCGTGCACCACCGCGGTCCATGCCGCACCCACGCTGGGATGACCGGCGAACGGCAGTTCGCTGCCCGGGGTGAAGATGCGGATGCGGTAGTCCGCACCGGCATCGGGCGGCAGGAAGAAGATCGTCTCCGACAGGTTCAGCCATGCGGCCAGCGCCTGCATCGTGGCGGTGTCCATGTCCCCGGCATCGAACACCACTCCGAGCGGATTGCCGGTGCCGGCGCGCGCGGCGAAAACATCGAGCTGCAGATAACGACGTGGCATGTCGGGCGCGTCTCATGGGCGGGTGAGGCCGGATAGAATGCACCACGCCCGCATCGCGGGTCTCCTTCCCCGACTCCCCTCACATCGCCCAAGGCCCATGTCCATTTCCCCCGCGTCCAACGATCACTGGCTGGTGCTGAAGTTCGGTGGCACGTCGGTGTCGAAACGCGAGCGTTGGGACACCATCGGCCGGCTGGCGCGCGAGCGCGCGGAAACGGAAG
>JAVWUU010000065.1:0-4203 GCA_036666995.1 Thermomonas sp. | reverse complement strand
GGGTGCTGGTGGTGGTGTCGGCGCTGTCCGGCGTGACCAACGAGCTGACCGCGATCGCGAACGGTGACGATGTCGCGGGCCGTGTCGCCGCGCTCATCGAACGTCATAGCAGCTTCTGCAGCGACGAACTCGGCATCGATGCGGAGGCCGCGCTCGGCGAACGCCTGCGCGCGCTGGAAAGCCTGCGCGACGATCCGCGCGCGGCGACGCGCACGCTGGACTGGCAGGCCGAGGTGCTGGGACAGGGCGAGTTGCTGTCGTCCACGCTTGGTGCAGCCTATTTGCGCGGGCAGGGACTGGACTTCGGCTGGTGCGATGCGCGCGAGTGGCTGGATGCGCTGCCGCCGCAGCCGAACCAGACCGAGTGGTCGCAGCGATTGTCGGTGAACTGCCAGTGGCAGGCCGACGCCGCATGGCGGACACGCTTCACGGCGCAGCCCGCACGGCTGTTGCTGACGCAGGGCTTCATTTCGCGCCACCAGGACGGCGGCACCGCGATCCTCGGGCGCGGCGGTTCGGATACATCGGCGTCGTACTTCGGCGCGCTGCTCGGCGCGCGTCGCGTCGAGATTTGGACCGACGTGCCCGGCATGTTCAGCGCCAATCCGCGCGAGGTACCGGATGCGCGCCTGCTGACCCGGCTCGACTATTACGAAGCGCAGGAAATCGCCACCACCGGCGCCAAGGTGCTGCACCCGCGTTCGATCAAGCCCTGCCGCGACGGCGGCGTGCCGCTGTGCATCCTCGACACCGGCCGCCCGGAACTGCCGGGCACGCGCATCGATGGCAGTGCCGCGGCGGTGTCCGGCGTCAAGGCGATCAGCCGGCGCAACGGCATCGTGCTGGTGTCGATGGAAGGCATCGGCATGTGGCAACAGGTCGGCTTCCTCGCCGAGGTGTTCGCGCTGTTCCGCAAGCACGGCCTGTCGGTCGACCTGATCGGTTCCGCCGAGACCAATGTCACCGTGTCGCTGGATCCGTCGGAGAACCTGGTCAGCACCGATGTGCTGTCGGCGTTGTCGGCGGACTTGGCGAAGGTCTGCAAGGTCAAGATCATCGTGCCCTGCGCGGCGATCACCCTCGTCGGGCGCGGCATGCGTTCGCTGCTGCACAAGTTGTCCGAGGTGTGGGCGATGTTCGGGCGCGAGCGCGTGCACCTGATCTCGCAATCGTCCAATGACCTCAACCTCACCTTCGTTGTCGATGAGGCCGCCGCCGATGGCATGTTGCCGACGCTGCACGCGGCGCTGATCGACAGCGGTGCGATGCCGGTCTACGAGACCGAAGTCTTCGGTCCACGGTGGCGCGAAATCAATGGTGCGGTGCGTCCGCGCCCGACGCCGTGGTGGCACGCGCACCGCGAGCGCGCGCAACTGCTGGAACTGGCGAAGGGCGAGACCCCACGCTACGCCTATCACCTGCCCACCGTGCGCGAACGCGCGCGCCAGCTGAAGGCGATCACCGCGGTCGATCATCGCTACTACGCGATCAAGGCGAACTCGCATCCGGCGATCCTGCGCACGCTGGCCGACGAAGGCTTCGGCCTGGAATGCGTGTCGCTGGGCGAGTTGCAACGCGTGTTCGCGTCGGTGCCGGGCCTCGATCCGAAGCGCGTGCTGTTCACCCCGAACTTCGCGCCTGTCTCCGAGTACGAAGCGGCGTTCGCGCTGGGCGTGAACGTGACGGTCGACAACGTCGAACTCCTGCGCCAATGGCCGGAGATGTTCCGCGGCCGCACGGTCTGGCTGCGCATCGACCTGGGCCATGGCGATGGCCACCACGCCAAGGTCAACACCGGCGGCAAGGAAGCCAAGTTCGGCCTGTCCACCCAGCGCGTCGACGAGTTCCTGGAGGTGGCGCGGACGCTGGGCGTGCGCATCACCGGCCTGCATGCGCACCTTGGCAGCGGCATCGAGACCACCGCGCACTGGAAGCTGGTGGTCGACGAACTGGCCGGCTTCGCGCGCCGCATCGGCACCATCGAAGTACTCGACATCGGCGGCGGCCTGCCGATCGCCTACAGCGCCGACGACGAGCCGTTCGACCTGGATGCTTGGGCGGAAGGCCTGGCGCAGATCAAGGCGGTGCATTCCACCTTCCGGCTGGCGATTGAGCCGGGCCGCTTCCTCGTCGCCGAGAGCGGCGTCGTACTGGCCCGCGCGACCCAGGTCGTCGAGAAGGACGGCGTGCGCCGGGTCGGCCTGGATGCCGGCATGAACGCATTGATCCGCCCGGCGCTGTACGACGCCTGGCACGACATCGTCAACCTGCAACGGTTGGACGAGGCCTGCGACACCGACTTCGACGTGGTTGGCCCGATCTGCGAATCCAGCGACATCTTCGGCAATCGGGTGAAGTTGCCGGCCGCCACCGCGCCGGGCGACGCCATGGTGATCGCCGACGCCGGCGCCTACGGCTTCAGCATGGCCAACACCTACAACCTGCGCGCATTGCCCGCAGAGGACATCCTTGATGGGGCCGCCGAATGAGTGACTGGGTGTTCGAGCGCGACGCGATCCGCGCGTTCCGTTTCGTGCGATGCGGCTTCGATGCCGCGACGGGCGTTGCGCGATTGGTCTACGCCTTCGATGACGGCCCGGAGCTGGTCGAGACCGTGACCCTGCCTGGCGCGCCGTTTGACATGGATGCCGCGCGCGTCCAAGCGGCCGAGCGGGCGTTGCAACTGCTGCACCTGATCGCCGGCGTGAGCTACTACAAGGCCGCGGTGCCGGCCGAGATCCGCATCGATGGTTACGCCATCGATGCCGCCACCGCGACGTTGCTGGACAGCGTGTATCTCAATGGGCTGGGCGAGTTCGCCTATCGCAATGGGCTCGACCTGCGCGGGCGGATCCGCTTTCCGCATGCCGATGACGCACATGCGACGGCACCAAACCTTGGACTGCGCGAACACGCGCTGGTCGCGATCGGTGGTGGCAAGGATTCGCTGGTCAGCATCGAGGCCCTGCGCGCCGAAGGCATTGCGCAGACCGTGACCTGGATCGGTGGCTCGCAACTGATCGCCGCCTGCGCCGCGCACACCGGTTTGCCGACGCTCAACATCGGCCGCCAGCTCGCGCCGCAACTGTTCGACCTCAACCGCCAGGGTGCATGGAACGGGCACATCCCGGTGACCGCGGTGAACTCCGCGATCATGGCCTTCGCCGCGGTGGTGCTTGGCGTGGACCAGGTGGTGTTCTCCAACGAACGCTCGGCGAGCTACGGTTCGATCATCCCGGGCACCGGCGAGGTCAATCACCAGTGGTCGAAGGGTTGGGCGTTCGAGTCCGCGTTCGGCGACCACCTGCAATCGCATGTCGCCGCCGACCTGCAGTACTACTCGCTGCTGCGCCCGCTCAGCGAACTCGCGGTCGCCCGGCAGTTCGCCAAGACAGATCGCTACGACGCGCATTTCTCCAGCTGCAACCGCAATTTCCACATCCTCGGCGAGCGGCCGACCAGCCGCTGGTGCGGGGTCTGCCCGAAGTGCCATTTCGTGTTCCTCGCGCTGGCGCCGTTCGTGCCGAAGCTGCGCCTGGTCGGCATCGTGGGTCGCAACCTCCTGGACGATCCCGCACAGACCGGCGGTTTCGACGCGCTACTCGAGTACCAGGACCACAAGCCGTTCGAGTGCGTGGGCGAAGGCCGCGAGTCGCGTGCGGCGATGGCTGCACTCGCGCAGCGCCCGGAGTGGCGTGAAGACGCACTGGTCGCACGCTTCGCCCGCGAGATCGCGCCGCAGTTGCATGCAGAAGACCTTCGCATCGAGCCCTTGCTGGTGCTGGACGAAGAGCAGCGCATCCCGCCCGCATTGTGGCAGCGACTGCGTGCCCGCTTCGCCGCCTGAGCGCGCATGAAGATCGCCGACCTCGCCGGCAAGCATGTCGCCCTCTGGGGCTGGGGGCGCGAGGGTCGCGCGGCGTATGCCGCACTGCGCTCGCGTCTGCCGAATCAGGCGCTGACGCTGTTCTGCAGCGAAGCCGAAGCCGTCGATGCATTGGCATTCGATGACGCGCTGCTGCTGATCGAAAACACGCCCACAGGCGAGCGACTTGGAGCGTTCGACGTGGTGGTGAAGTCGCCTGGCATCAGCCCATATAAACCAGAGGCGTTGGAGGCTGCGGCACAAGGCACGCGCTTCATCGGCGGCACCGGTCTGTGGTTCGGCGAACGCGCGGATGCAGCAGGTGATATCGCGAACGC
>JAVWUU010000064.1:6600-14134 GCA_036666995.1 Thermomonas sp. | reverse complement strand
AGCGCCAGAACAGCCATTCGCGGCGTGGCAGCCGATAGCCATCGGCGCGTGGCGTGGCGAGCTCGCGCAGGATCGTCGCGCGGCCATCGTCGGTCAGCGATTCGTCGGCATCCAGCAGCAGGATCCACTCGCCTTCGGCGAGGTCGATCGCCGCCTGCTTCTGCGGACCGTAGCCGGCGAAAGGTTGCGCTGCGATACGCGCGCCATGCTTGCGGGCGATGTCGAGCGTGGCATCGGTCGATCCCGAATCCAGCAGCACGATCTCGTCGCAGAACCGCAGGCTGGCCAGGCACGCATCGAGCGTCGCCGCGTTGTCCAGCGTGGTCACCACTGCGGACAGGCGCAGGCCCATGTCAGTCCTGCTCGCGGCCCAGCAGGCTGCCGGCATACAGCGCGGACAGCATCAACAGCACGCCGCCCCAGAACGTCGAATACGAGGCCAGGTGCGTGTTGAGCGGAAACACGGTGACCGCCAACGCCAGCATGGCCGGCCGCGCGCGGTCGCGCGCCACGGGATCGGCATAACGCCACGCGCGCCACGCCAGCGCGGCACCCGCCAACCACAGCAGCAGGCCGATGCCGCCGGTTTCGCTGAGGATCTCCAGCACCAGCTGATGCGCATGCAGGGCAGCGCCTTCGCCCCAGGCCGCGATGACGCCCGACTGCGCGTCGCACGCCGGGAATGCATGGCGGAACCCGCGCGCGCCGACGCCGTTGACCGGATGCTCGCGCGCCATGCACACCGCCGCCGACCAGATCCGCGTGCGACCGGACAGCGCGGTATCGACACCCTGCGAATCGGCCGTGAGCACATGCGTCGTGCGTTCGATGCGCTCGCGCACCTGCGGCACCAGCAGCGTGGCCACGACCAGCGCCAGAGCCCCGAACGCACCGACCATCAGGAGTTTCTTCGGACCCAGCGTGCGCCAGCCGGTCCACAACAGGACCAGCGCATAGGTCAGCCACGACGCGCGCGAACCCGCCAGCAACACCACGATGCCGATGCCCACCGCTGCGACCAGCCAGCCGATCCTGCCGAAGCGCCGACGCATCGCATCCAGCGCGAACGGCGACAGGCTGGCCAGGACGATGCCGAGCTTGAGGTTGCAAGGCCCCAGCACGCCGCCCAGGCGATCCGCCGCCGCGACCTGCGCCGCGGTGCACATGCCGTGGCCGCTGATTGCCTGCTTGACCGCATCGATGCCGCTGAACAGCGGGCTCGTGCCGGTCGCGGCCTCGACCAGCGCATCCAGCGTCCACACGCCGACGATGATCGCCAGCCCGCCGAAGGTGCGCCGTCGCCCTGCGTCATCGGCAACCGCGGCCGCGACGATCCACAGGAACGGCAGATAACGCAGGTCGACCAGTGCCTCGCGCAGTGCGCGTCCGCGATCCATCGCATCGACCGCGGAAATCGCCTCCGGCAACCAGTAGGCGAAGAACAGCACGCTGGTCAGCGCCCAGGCCGGCCCGCTGAGCAGCGCATTGCCGCCACGGAAACGGCTGCCGACCAGCTTGATCAATCCGGCCAGCGCACCCAGCGCGAGCACGCCTTCCGCATAGCCCGGCGCCGGCCACAACGCGACGAAGGCCAGCACCCAGGCCGGTGCCCAGCGCCAACCCGGCGCGGCCTGCCCTGCCTCGTTCATGCCTGCACCAGTGCGTGGTACTGCGCCAAGGTCGCCTCCTGCATCGCCTGCAATGTGTACGGCATCGTAGCCGGTGGCCTTGGCGGTTGCGCCAGCAGGTCGAGCGCGATGCGCTGCAAGGCGTCGCCATCGAACGACTGCACCATGCCAGTGGGTTGCAGCTCGCGCAGCAATTCGCCGACGCCGCCATGTGCCCAGCCGAGCGCCGGCCGGCCGACGGACAATGCTTCGATGACGGTGCGGCCGAACGCTTCCGGCTTGCGCGAGAGTTGCAGCACGAGATCGCAGGCGGCGTAGGCGAGCACGATGTCGGTTGTCGGTTCGGTCATCGCCACGAAATCCACGACGCCGGCATCGGCCACCATGCGCCGGAGCTCGGCGAGGTAATCCTCACGTCCGGCCTGCACCACGCCGGGCATCCACAGGCGCGCATCGAATCCGCTCGCACGCAGCCTGGCGAGCAAATCGATCGCATCGGCATGGCCCTTCAGCCGCGTGCCGCGACCGGGCAACAGCAGCAACGGGCCATCACCCGCGAGTTGCGGATATGCGTTGGCGATGCGTGCGCGCGCTTCGCGATCCGGATGCGGCATTCGCGGAAACGCAGCGGGATCGACGCCGCGCGGGATCACCACCATCCGGTCCGGGTCCGCCGCCGGATAGTTCGCAAGCAGGTAATCGCGCAGCGTCTGCGACACGCAGATCACCCGCTCGCCGCGGGCCATGATCGCGCTGTAGCGCGACGGCGAATTGAGTCCATGCGCCGTCGTGACGAAATGTGGACGCTTGCCGCGCATGCCACGCAAGGCCCACCAGCCCAGCCACGCCGGCAATCGCGAGCGCGCATGCACGATGTCGGCATCGACGTCGCGGAACAACACGCGCAGCGCACGCACATGGCGCAAGGTCAGTGGCGACTTGCGGCCGATGTCGAGGGTGACGTGTTCGGCCCCGATGGCGAGGAGTTGCGATACCAGGCGTCCGCCTGCAGAGACCACGATCGCGCGATGACCCACGCGGACCAGTGCCTCGGCGATTTCCAGGGTGGAACGTTCGACACCACCGGCGTCCAGTGCCGGCAACAACTGCACCACGGTCAGGCGGCGCATCGTCGCTACGCGGTCAATCCACCAGCACGTAGGTCGCGCCGCAGTACGGGCACTGGCTGTGCCCGCCCTCTTCCTCGATCGGCAAGTACACGCGCGGGTGCGAATTCCACAGCGCCATCGACGGCTGCGGGCAGCTCAGCGGCAGCTCGGCGCGGCGCACCTCGTACTGCTTCTGGGCATTGGCGGGCGACGATGCAGGAGTAGTCATGGCGATGCGGCGCGGTGGCGGGAACCGCGCCAGTTTAGCGCGGCATCGCTCAGGCCGGCAGGTCGAACAACAGCACGTCGCTGTCCGCACCCACGCCGCGCACGGCCAGCGCGGCGGTTTCCTGCACCAGGCCCAGCGCATCGCCGGCCTTCAGCACGCGCTCGCCGACCGCGACCTCACCGGTCGCCACATGCAGCCAGTACAAGCGTGTCGGATCCAGCGTGGCCGACACGTCGTCGCCCGGTTGCAGGCTGGCCGCACGCAGGGTGGCCTGCTGGCGGATCGCGATCGAACCATCGATCCCGTCCGGCGACGCCAACGTGGCCCAGCGTCCGCGCCGGTCGGCCGGCTCGAAACGCTGCTGCGCGTACGCCGGTTGCGCATTGAGCCGGTCCGGCTGGATCCAGATCTGCAGGAAATGCACCGGCGCGGCATCGGAGCCGTTGTATTCGCTGTGCTCGATGCCGTGGCCGGCGCTCATCCACTGCACGTCGCCGGCCTCGATCACGCCGACTGTGCCCGTGCTGTCGCGATGGGCGAGCGCGCCCTGCAGGACCACGCTGATGATCTCCATGTTGGCGTGCCGGTGCGGCGAGAACCCGCCGCCCGGGGCGACGGTGTCGTCGTTGATCACGCGCAAGGGACCGAAGCCCATCCAGGCCGGGTCGTGGTAATGGCCGAACGAGAACGTGTGCCGGCTCTGCAGCCAGCCCAGGCTCACCTCGCCGCGGGCATTGGAGGGGCGTTCGATGATCATCGCGGCATCACTTGGCGGCGTCGGCCTTCGGCGCGGTGGCTTCGGTGGTGATGCGCAGGGTCACCTCGTCGCCCACCATCGGCGCGAACAGGCCCACGCCGAAATCGCTGCGCTTGATCGTGGCGGTCGCATCGAAGCCGATCGCCGGGACCTTCTTCATCGGATGATCGGCGGCCTTGTTGAGGGTCGCGTCCAGCACCACCGACTTGGTGATGCCCTTGATGGTGAGGTCACCGGTGATCTTCAGCTTGCCGTTGCCGGCGGACTCGACCTTGGTGCTCTTGAAGGTCGCGCTCGGGAACTTGGCGATGTCGAAGATGTCCGCGCTGCGCAGGTGGTCGTTGAACTTGCTGCTGAAGCCGTTGAGGCCGGACAGCGGCAGGGTGACTTCCACGCTGGACTTGGTCACGTCGGCAGCGTCGTAGACCAGGGTGCCTTCGACATCGCCGAAGTTGGCATACGGGTTGGAGTAGCCGAAGTGGTTCCAGCTGGCCAGCACGTTGGTGTGGGTGGGATCGAGCTTGTACGTCACGCCGGCGGCGAAGGCATTGGCGCTGGCAGCGACCAGGGCGGCGGTGAGCAGCAGTTTCTTGAACATGGGAATTCTCCGGGGATGTGGTGGGTGCGGATCAGAGGATCTGGCAGGCTTCGTCGAAGCCCAGGCGTGGCGAACGCGGGAAGATGCTGGCGGGATCGCCATGGCCCAGGTTGACCAGGATGTTGGAGCGGACCGGCGTGCCGGCGAAGAATGCCTCGTCGACCTTGGCATTGTCGAAGCCGGTCATCGGCCCGCAATCCAGGCCCAGCGAGCGCGCGGCCAGGATCAGGTACGCGGTCTGCAGGCTGCTGCTGCGCATCGCCACCCAGGCCAGGTTGGCCTCCTCGCGATGCTCGAACCACGGCTTGGCATCGGTGTGCGGGAACAGCACCGGCAGCTTGTCGAAGAAGCGCATGTCGTAGCCGATGATCGCCACGCACGGCGCGGCCATCGTCTTCTTGTAGTTGCCCTCGCTGAGCGCCGGACCCAGCTTGGCCTTGGCCTCGTCCGACTTCACGAAGACGATGCGCGCCGGCGTGGTGTTGGCTTCGGTCGGGCCGAACTTCAGCAGGCCGTAGAGCTGCTGCAGGGTCTCGTCGGACACCTCGCCGGTGAATGCGTTGTAGGTGCGCGCGGTGCGGAACAACTGGTCGAGCGCGGCATCGTTCAGGGCCTGGGTCATGCGATCCTCGTGGCAGGGTGCGAAGGCTGCACAGTGTAGAGTTCCACGAGTGAAGCGAATGCACCGAGAAAGGAACGGATCGGTTCCATCCATGCAACAACGCCCACACACCCGCCGATGACTCGCGTGCTGGCCCTGCACGACGGCCGCGCCGGCAATGCCCGCCAGGCATTGGCGCTGGCGCGCGCGCTGGATGCCGACGCGACCGAATGCGTCTTGCAGCCACAGGCCCCGTGGCGTTGGCTGGCCCCGCGCACCTTGCCGGGTGCCGATGCCGCATTCGGTGCGGCCTTCGCGGCATGCATTGAACGACCACCCACGATCGCGATCGGCTGCGGGCGGCAAGCGGCGTTGGCGACGCGGCTGCTGCGCGCGCGCGGCAGCAAGGCCGTGCAGATCCTCGACCCGCGCATCGACACGCGCCACTGGGACCTGGTGATCGCTCCGGAACACGATGGCCTGAGCGGCACAAACGTCATCCCGATGCGCGGCAGCCTGCATCCGATCGATGACCTGTGGTTGGCGCAGGCCCGGCGCGATTCACCGCAACTTGCGGCATTGCCTGAGCCGCGCACCGTGCTGTTGGTCGGTGGGCCAACCCGGCATGCGGCACTGGACGATGCCGGCTTCCTCGCCTTGCTGCGCGACCTGCGCGAACGGGCAATCGCAGAAGCCGGCAGCTTCAGCGCGGTCGCATCGCGGCGCACCCCGATGCAGTGGCGCGACGCACTGATCGACCACGATGGCGGCGTGCCCGGCACCCGCTGGCGCGACGAACGCGACGGGCCGAACCCGTATGCAGCCCTGCTCGCGCATGCCGACCGCATCGTCTGCACGCCGGACTCGGTGAACATGATCAGTGAAGCCGCGGCCACGCTGGCACCGGTGTTCGTCTGGTCTGCGGACATCACCCGCGGACGCCTGCGGTTGTTCCTCGATGCGCTCCGCACCAGCGGCCGCGTGCGCGCTGTCGACGATGCGTTGGCACCGTTCGTGCTCGATCCGCTGCGCGAGACGGCGCGCGTGGCGAGCGAGGTGCGGCGAAGGCTGGAGGAAAGCGGTAACGTCGCGACATGACCGACACCGACCAGCCGGCCTCCGCATCCCGTTCGCGCTGGCGGCGCTTCTCGCCTTCGATGGGCTGGAAGGCGTTCTGGAGCGAGATCCTCATCGTGGTGCTTGGCGTGGCGATCGCGCTGGCCGCCAACGAAGCGGTCGAGGATCGAAGCTGGCGCAACAGCGTGGCCGCCGGCCAGGTGCGCCTCAAGGGCGACACGGAGCGGATCTTCCAGCGCAGTGCCGAGCACTTCGCGACCCAGCCCTGCATCGACGCGCAGCTGGATCGGCTGGCCCGCAACGTGATGGAAAGCGGCAGCACCCTGGCGGCGGCACCCGTTTATTCGGATCCCGCCTTCCCGGGCAATCCGCGCTTCGTCCTGCGCATGCCCACCCGTCCCTGGGGACTCCCGGCATGGGAGGCATTGGTGGCGAACGGCACCGCCACCCACTTCAGCCAGCAGTGGCAGGACCGCTACGCCACGCTCAACGACAGCACCGTACAAATTCGCGACTACCGCATGGAGTCCAACCGGTTGATCGGACGCCTGACGGTCCTGTCCTACCCGATCCCGCTGGACGCCGGTGCGCGCCGGGATTCGCTCCTGGATATCGAATCGCTGCGCCGCCTGAACGTGTCGACGATGATCACCGGCTCGCAGGTCATGGCGAACCTGCTTCGGGACGGGATGGCGCCCACGCCGGAGGCCGTGGATGAATTTCTCCAGGCGTCGGGCACGGTCAGGTTCTGCAGGAAGCAAGGACTGCCGCTGGCGGACTGGCGCGAAGTGAAGCCGACACCGCAGAGTCGATGATGCCGGGAACAGTCATGCAGCCCGGGTAGGGAAAAGGGGTCAGAGTGGATTTCCCGTGGGCGATCTCCACTCGCTCCTGATCCCGAACGGGAAACTTCACTCTGACCCCTTTTCCGCAGCCCCCTTTTCCCCATCGAATCGCAGCCCCTGCGCGCGAACCGCATCGCGGATCGCCTCGCGTGCGAGTTCGATGCGCTCGTCACGGGCCACCCGGCGCGGGCGCCGATCCAGGGTGGAGCGCATGCCGGCATCCAGCAGGGTGGCATGCGCGACCTGCAGGGCAGCGCGGGTGTTGGCATCGAACACATCGGCGGTATGCAGTGCGTCGATGATCGCCGGCGATGCGCGCGGCGTGCGCAGGCTGGCGTGCGTGCCACTCTCGCGCAACAGCAGGAATTGCAGCAGGAATTCCAGGTCGACCAGGCCGCCCTCGCCCTGCTTGAGGTCGAACAGCGCGTCATCGCTGCGATCCAGCTCCGCACGCATCCTGCGGCGCATCGAAGACACATCCTCGCGAAGTACGTCGGCATCGCGATCGCGGGACAACACTTCCCCGCGAAGACGCTCGAATCCCTCCAGCAGCGCCGCGTCCCCGGCGATGCCGCGCGCGCGCACCAATGCCTGGTGCTCCCAGGTCCAGGCGCGCTCGCGCTGGTAGTCGGAGAAGCTGGCCAGGCTGGAGACCAGCAGGCCCTTCGCGCCGTCCGGGCGCAGGCGCAC
>JAVWUU010000064.1:0-6590 GCA_036666995.1 Thermomonas sp. | reverse complement strand
CGCGACGATCTTCTGTCCGAGCCGCGCGAACCAGCGCGGCGCGTCCATCGCGCGTGCGCCATCGGACACGGCGGCATCGGGCGCGTCGTACAGGAACACCAGGTCGAGGTCCGAGCCGAAGCCGAGTTCCTCGCCACCCAGGCTGCCGTAGCCGAGCACCGCGAACTGTGCGTCGGCGATGGATCCGTGGGCCGCACGCATCTCGGCCTGCGCCAGTTGCAGCACGCAGGCGACCACGGCAATGCGGCGATCGAGCAATGCCAGCGCGATGCGGAAACTCAGCGCCTGCCGCACTTCGTTGAGCGCGTTCAACGCGGTTTCGGTATCGGCATCGCCCAGGGCGGCGCGGCATGCCGCGTGCAATGTATCTCGATCGGGCAACTCGCCGCCGATGCGCACATCGAGCAACTCGTCGAGCAACAAAGGGTGCGCGGCCAGGCGCTCACCGAGCAGCGCGCTGCGCGCCAGTGCGTCGACGAGGCGATGCAACGCGACCGGTTGTTCGTCGAGCAGGGCGAGGTAGCTCGCGCGACGCAGCAGCATGTGCAGCAATGGCAACAGGCGGCGCAACACCGCATCCGGTTGTGCGGACGTCGCCGCGGCCTGCAGCAATGCCGGTAGCACGCGATCCAGGCGCGCACGCGCCGCATCCGAGAGGGTGCGCACCGCCGGCACCCGCGCGAAGTCCGCCAGGCTGCGGTGCAGGTCTTCGCCGTCCTCGAACCCGGCGGCCACCAACGCCGCGCCATCGCCGGCATCGGGCAGGCCGCGCCAATACGACGCGAGATCGCTGTCGCCGACGGCGTCCCGCCGAGCCGCCAGCAGCGCATCGAATTCGGCGGACACCCGTTCGCGATGAACGGCCAGCGCATCCAGCAAGGCCTGCCAGTTCGCATAGCCGAGACCCTCGGCAATGCGAGCGCGCGCCAACGGATCCTGCGGCAGCGCATGGGTCTGCGCGTCGCCGAGCATCTGCAGGCAGTTCTCCAGCCTGCGCAGGAAGCCATGCGCATCGACCAACGATTGCGCGGCGGGGGCATCGACATGGCCAGCCGCGACCAAGGCCTGCATCGCCGGCAACAGGCGACGTTCGCGCAGGGCCGGCTCGCGACCGCCGCGGATCAGCTGCAGCGCCTGCACCAGGAACTCGATCTCGCGGATGCCGCCGGGACCCCGCTTGATGTCGTCGGCCATGTCCTTGCGCGCGACTTCTGCGGCGATCGCCGCCTTCATCGTGCGCAGGCCGTCCAGCGCACCGTAATCCAGGTAACGCCGGTACACGAACGGACGCAACGATTGCAGCAGCCGCTCGCCGGCGGCCAGGTCGCCGGCCACCGGCCGCGCCTTCTGCCAGGCGTAGCGTTCCCAGTCGCGGCCCTCGGTGAGGAAGTAGTGCTCCATCGCCGCGAACGACAGCGCCACGCGGCCGGCATTGCCGAACGGACGCAGGCGCAGGTCGACGCGGTGGCAGAAACCGTCAGCGGTGACTTCGTCGAGCAGCTTGGCCAGTTGCTGGCCGAGCCGCGCGAACCAGTCCTGCGCATCCAGCGAACGCGCGCCGTCGGACTCGCCTTCGTGTTCGTAGGCATAGACGAGGTCGACATCGGAACTGAAATTCAGTTCGCCGCCGCCGAGCTTGCCCAGGCCGAACACGACCAGCCGCTGCGCGTTGCCCTCGGCATCACGCACCACGCCGAAGCGCTGCACGTGTTCGATTTCCAGCGCATCGAGCGCGAGTTGCAGGCAGCCGTCGGCAAGCGTCGTGCTGCCAGTCAGGATCTCGCCGACAGGCGCGTCCTCAATGACGTCGCGCCAGACCAGCCGAGTGGACTCCGCATGACGATAACGGCGCAGCAGGCGCGCCCAGTCGCTGCGGTTGCCGGCATCCAGCACCGGTGCCTTCAGGGGCTTGGCTGCGTCGAACCGCAGGCGTGCCAGCAACTCCGGTTGCGCCACCAGGGTGTGGATGGCGAAGTCGCTGGCGATCGCGAGCCGGCCGATCGTGGCCTCGTCGCCGGTATCGATCGTGCAGCCCGCCATGCGCAGGCGCGCCAATGCGCGCACCGCGATCGCCTGCAACTCATCGGCATGTTCGATGGCCATGCCCGATTGTGGCATCGCATGCCCGCGGCTATCGTGCCCGCCATGAGTGAATTGCAGGACCTGGTCGCGCTGATCCGCGCCGACACCCCGTTGCTGGTCATCGAAACGCCCGACGAAGCGCGCGTGGTCGAGCTGTTCCGGCAATCGCTGATGCATGCCTGGCGCGCGCTGTATCGCTGGTCGGTGACCGAGGGCCTGCGCCGCATCGACATGGATCGCGAGGATGAGGAGGGGATCGCACCCGACCTCAGCGCGACCCTGCAGGAGATCCGCAATGCCGGCCAGCGCGGCATCTACCTGCTGCTGGACGCGCATCCCTACCTCGGCTACGCCAGCTACCAGCGTGCCCTGCGCGACCTGATCCAACGCCGCGGCAGCCAGCCGCACGTGCTGGTGCTGATCGGCACCAAGGTCGAACTGCCGGCCGCTCTCGAACCATTCGCGATGCGCGTGACACTGCGCCTGCCCGACGCCAACGCGCTGCTCAAGCTGGTCAAGGAGGAAGCCGCCGCCTACACCGCGCAAAATGGTGGCCGCCGGGTCGAGGTGGATCCCGATGCGGTGCGCCAGATCGTGCGCAACCTGCAGGGCATGAGCCTGACCGACGCGCGCCGGATCGCGCGCCACCTGATCCATCGCGACGGCGCGCTGGGACCGGACGACCTGCCGGAACTGGCGCGGCTGAAGTTCGAGCTGCTCAACAAGAGTGGCCACCTGCATTACGAATACGACACCGCGCGCTTCGCCGACGTGGGCGGCGCGCGCCGGCTGAAACGCTGGGTCGAACAGCGGCGCCTGCCGTTCGTGCAGGATCCACCGCCGCCCGGGCTTGAACCACCCAAGGGCGTGCTGCTGCTCGGCGTGCAGGGCTGCGGCAAGTCGCTGCTGGCGAAGGCGGTGGCGGGCGGGTTCGGGGTGCCGCTGGTGCGGCTGGACTTCGGCACCCTCTACGACAAGTACCACGGCGAAACCGAGAAGAACCTGCGCGCCGCGCTGGCTTCAACCGAGCAACTGGCGCCCTGCGTGCTGTGGATCGACGAGATCGAGAAGGGCCTGGCCGCCGGCAATGGCGAGACCGACGGCTTGTCGCGACGGGTGCTGGGCTACCTGCTGACCTGGATGGCCGAACGCAAGGCGCGGGTGTTCCTGGTCGCCACCGCCAACCAGGTGCACGACCTGCCCGCAGAACTGCTGCGCAAGGGCCGCTTCGACGAGATCTTCTTCATCGACCTGCCCGACCCGGCCACCCGCGTCGAGATTTTCGCCCTGCACCTGGACCGGCGCTCACTGGCGAAGGACGAGCTCGACCTGTCGGCACTGGCCGCCGCGGCAGATGGCTTCTCCGGCGCGGAGATCGAACAGGTCATCGTCAGCGCGCTGTATGCGGCGCATGCGACCGGCGCCGGGCTCGACACGACGATGCTGATGCAGGCGATCCGCGACACCCGGCCGCTCTCGGTGCTGATGGCGGAACAGGTACAGGCGCTGCGCGAGTGGGCGCTGCCGCGCACGGTACCGGCGGACTGATCGGCCACGCCAGGGCGAACGCAAAAAGCGACAGGCATAAAAAAGCCCGCTCAGACCGAAGTCTCAGCGGGCTTGCTCCCTCCCCCACGTCGGGACGCGGGGCGACTGTGAAGGATTCGTTAGGTGGTTTGCACGCTGCACTGCAAAATTGCACCGCGCGGTGCAGCAATCATGCCGCGCGCGCGATCCCCCGCTGCGCAAGCACCGCTTGTGCGGCCACTTCGCCGGACTCGCAGCCGCCCTCCATGAAGCCCTGCGACTCCACAGAGCAATGCTCACCGGCGAAGTGCAGGCCACCCACGGATTGGCCCATCACCCCGCCCAGGCCGGCCCAGTCGCCCGGCTGGAAGCAGGCATAGCTGCCCAGCACCCACGGATTGGACGGCCAGTGCATGCGTGCCTCGCGGGCATTGCCGCGCGCGGCAGCGATGCCGGGGAAGACGCGCTCGAGATCGCGCACCGCGGCTTCGGCCTGCTGTTTGGGCGTGCCTTGGCCCAGTTCGATGCCGTGGCGACCACCGGTGAAGTTGGTCAGCGCGCCTGCGGTGCCGGCCTGCTTGCGAGAGGTGTCCCAGGTGGTCTGGTAGGCAAGGTCGCTCATCGACGCGCCGTTCGCGCCATGTTCGCGCCAGGTGCGGCGCTCGAAGCCGATCATCAGCTTGGCATTGGTGCCGTAGGTGAGTTGCTCGATGGCGTGCTTCTTCAGCGCCGGCAGCTCGACGTCGATGCGCACCTTGCGCAGCAGG
Source organism: Thermomonas sp. (assembly GCA_036666995.1). Taxonomy (GTDB): domain Bacteria; phylum Pseudomonadota; class Gammaproteobacteria; order Xanthomonadales; family Xanthomonadaceae; genus Thermomonas. Next base: position 2,214 of record JAVWUU010000064.1, on the reverse strand, counting down.
GTGAACGGCAGGGCCAGGATCACCTGGCGCGCACGCACCTCGCGCGTCGCCGCGCCCTTGCGGAACGCCAGCACATAGCCGCCGGCCTCGCCGCGGATCGCCTCCAGCACGTGGCCGGATTCGATCGCATCGGTCAGCTTGCTGCCCAGCGTGCGCGGAATGAGGTCGTTGCCGCCGCGCACGTGGAAGCGCTCGTCGCTCTCGCCGAAGATCCTGAACGCGTCCTTGTCCTCGGTGCCGACGAAGGTGAGGAAATTCAGCGCCGACTGCTGCTCGATCTCCAGACCCATCTCGGTGGTGTAGGCCACGTCCAGCAGCTTGCGCAGCCAGCCGGTCACGCCGTTGCGGTCGAACCACTGCGCGATGCTCATCGCATCCAGCGCGCGGAACGCCGGATTGGTGTCGGTGTGGTCGTAGGCCCCATCGCCGGCAGAGGCCAGGTCGCGCTCGATCGCGGCGGCAATCGGCACGAAAGCACGCACCAGTTCGGCTTCGCCGATCGCACGGCCATCGAAGAACCAGGTCTCGTGGTCGCTGTCGCCGTCCAACAGGTCGTCCAGCGCGATGCCGAGTTCGCCCGCCAGCGCGCGGATGCGGGCATGGCCGGTGTCGATGAGTTCGCCACCGAGTTCGATCACCTGCCCGTCCGCGCCATTCGGGAACAAAGACGGATCGCGCAGCGAGAGCATCCGTCCGCCGATGCGTTCCTGCGCCTCGAACACACGCACGCGCACGCCCTGCTGGCGCAAGCGCCACGCCGCGGTGAGCCCGGCGATGCCGGCACCGACGATCGCGACTTCGTCGTCCGTGCCGGGACGCATCGGCGTGGGCACCGAGCTGCAGCCGGCAAGCAACGCACTCGCACCTGCACCCTGCAGCAGGCGACGCCGACGGCGGTCGATGCGCTGCGTGTGCACCGCATCAACGAATTCGTCCAGCGGCATGCGCACATGGCGCGACGCGCGGGCGATGGCAGCGGCCCGCTGCAGCAGGCGGAAAAGCGGCGTGCGTCCCATGATGAATCCCCGTATCCCTTTCAGCGGCAAACGCGACGCGCACGCGGAACGGGACAGCACGGCGTTGTCCGGCGCATGGCGCGTGCCACGTTTTCCGGGGGATGACACCCATTCGCTACCTGCCAGCGCCCCGCTGGGTCGGCATCCTGCTGGTGCTGTTGCTGGCCCTGCTCGCCGCACTGCGCTCGGCCGCCGGCACGCAGCTGGACAGCTTCACCGTGGACGAGCCCTGGCATGTGGTGGCCGGCACCGCCTACGTGCGCGGCGAGGGCTTCCACCTCAATCCCGAGCATCCGCCGCTGGTGAAACTGTGGGTCGGCGCGTGGATGCCGGACACGTTCCGGCTCCCGCATGCGCCGGCGCTGAAAGAGAAATCGCAGGAGCGCGACTGGGTCGAGGAAACGATGTTCTTCGGCAACGATGCACGCGCTGCGCAGACCCGCGCACGGCTGTCTTTGTGGACGCTGCATGGCCTGATGCTGGCGGTGCTGGGCCTGTTGCTGTGGCGCGCGTTCGGCCTGGCGTGGGCCGCCGGCACGCTGCTGTTCCTGGCGCTGGAGCCCACCGTGGGCGCGCACCTGCCGGTGGTGATGACCGACCTGCCATTGGCATTGTCGCTGGCCATCGCCGCGCTATGCGCGGGCCTGTTGGCCACGACGTGGCGCTGGCCGTGGGCGATCGGCTGCGGACTGGCGATGGGCGTGGCGCTGGCATCGAAGCATTCGGCATTGGCGGGACTGGGCGGACTCGGGATCGGCCTTGTCATCGCGGCGTTGTGCGGCTGGCGGCAAGGCATCGGCGAGATCGCGCGACGGATGGCGCAACTCGCGGTGGCGGCGCTGCTGTCGGTGCTGTTGCTGTGGTCGATGTACGGCCTGCACTTCCACGCCGGTGCCGATGGCCGCGATGCCTTCAATCGGCCGATCGCGGACAAGATCGACGAACTGAAACTCCCGCACTGGCGCAACGCGATCGCCTTCGCCGATGAACATCGCCTGCTGCCGCGCGCTTACCTCTGGGGCCTGGCCGACACCGTCCGCACCGGGGTGGAGGGCCGCGGCATCGGCATGCACCAGGTCTGGGGCAAGACCTATTACGGCAACCCGCCGTGGTTCAGCTGGCCGGCGATCCTCGCCTCCAAATTGCCGCTGGCATTGATCGCGCTGCTGCTTGCCGCGTTGCCGCTCATCGTGCGCAC
>JAVWUU010000063.1:0-14376 GCA_036666995.1 Thermomonas sp. | reverse complement strand
TCTATGTCCTGGAATGGGTCGGCAAGGATGGCGAACGTGGCTTACTGGAGGCCGGACTGGCTGGCCTGGATCGCATTGCCACCCGATTGCAGTTGCGAGAAATAGATCTGGGAGGCGCCCGTCGTGACGCTAGTGTTGTCGACGGTAATGCCACCGGTGCCGCCAGGTGCAGCCAGGGCTGCGCTAGGTGCATTACCGGTACCCCATGCCGCGCCGGTTCCGGCCGTGCTGCCATTTAGGTCCGCCAAGTTGTACATGTAGACGCACGCCGAGTTGGCGAACGTGCCTGCACCACAACCCGCAGCATTCGCATACGTCGCCGTGCTGACGAAAATGTACTCGTTGCTGCCGTTCTTGATCACGGTGGCCGGCGACAGTTGCTGGACATTGTCGGTGCCGTTGTTGGCACCGGCACCCTCTTGGTAGCGATCGCGGTCGCCGAACGTATGGCCTTGCACGGGAGTGCCGAACACACCGGCCACGATCGGGATGCGCCACAGGGTTGCATAGAAGGTGTTGCCCGGCTGCCCGCCGACGATGTACATCGATCCGGTGGCATCGCCGCTGGCGTAGAACGCATCGTCGAATCCGCCGGCGTAAAGCACACGGCTGACGCCATTGCCACGACCGATGAAGCGACGATCCCCTTGGTCGCCGTTCGGGAAAAACTCCGTGAACTGAATCACCGCGCGGCAGCCATCGAGTTCGCCACCGAAGAATGCGCAGCGGTCGGTGTCGGTGTATGTTGAGGTGTTGTCGTTGTAGACGAAGGTGTAGATCTGCCCGGTGGTGCCATCGATGATTGGCGACGCGCGTACGCCCGGGCTGTTGTCCAGTGCCAGCTTGGCGCTGGTTGCAGACACGACGCCCGTGGAAGCGTTCACGCGATACAGCTTGCCACCCACGGTGCCGGTACCTGACTGACTGCCAATGTAGACTTGGCCATTGTTGGCGACCGGCGACGACAACTTCAGGCCCGCTTCCACGGTGGCCGGAAAGCCACCGGTGGTGACCTGGGTCGGCGTGCCCTGGAAGACCCCGGTGAACTTGTGCAAGCGACCATTGCCATCGCCCACCCAGAGGGTGTCGTTGGAGTAATCGACATACGGCGCCGAGAAGGTAATGGCACTGTCCAGGTTCATCGTACCGCCCAGCGAGAACTTGGTCATGGCGGTGGCGGATCCGCTGCGCGCGGCCTGGTAGGCGGCGGCGGTGCCGGCGGTCGGCGCCACCGGAGCCCCGGGCACGCCTTGTCCCGCCTGCCACTTCAGCAGCACGAGCTCCAGCGAGTTGCCGCTGCGCTGGAGGAAGGCGACCTGCTTGCCATCGTCGTAGTAGGAGAGCACCGGGGAGGTTTCGGTGATGAAGCCGTTGCCGGTGTTGTAGGCAAACAACACGTTGGGCGCTTTGACCGCGCCATTTGCATTCCATGCGCCATTGCAGGCGCCGACGCCCTGGTAGAGCTGGTTGAAGGCGACGATGGTGGGCTGGCCGGGCGCACCGGTGCCGGCGGCGGTTACGCCCAGCGAGAAGTTGTTCAGGCCATTGGTGATCGGAATGGTTGCGGAATTGCCACCCGTCGTCCGGGAGAATGTCACCGTGTCCACGTTGTTGCTCGACGCAGTAATTCCGGTCTGTGCGCTCCACAAGTTGACCGCCGCCGCCAAATTATTGGCGTTGGTCTGGGCTTCAACGCTGTCGGTGGTATTGGGTCCGCGCGCGAACTCCAGATTCGTCGTCGGCGTCGTCACCGCAGTCAACGTAACTGACCTCGGTGTGCCGGCAACGCCAATCGTGATGGTGTCACCGGCGCTGGGACGCGCGGTGAAAACCGAGCCGCGAGTTTCGAAAGTGCCGCTGGACTGGGCACCTGCCGCATTGGTGGTGTAGGCCACGAAATCATTGGCGCAACTCGGCGCGGCAGTGATGTCGAACGTGTACTTGGCCGGGTAGACACCCGGTAGCCCGCTGCCACCCAGGCCGTCAGTGCCGCCGCCCAGGACATTGCTCCAGTCCCGGATCGCGCCGCCGCTGCCGTAGTCGTTCGGATCGTAGTCGCCATCGCCGTTGCCATGGCCGCGCCTGCGATCCGAGGCCGCAGCGGCCTTCATTGCCGTGGCAAGGCCATTGCGCTGGAGGGTTGCGGTGCGCGGCGCTTCCGCTTCGATACGGCGCATCAGGGATGCGACATAACGTGGGTCGCGGTAGCGCTGGGCCATCTCCGCGCTGCGACCAGCGGCCTCGAACTCGTCAGGGGTCATCGGCTTGCGATGAATGACCGAGCGGCTGCTCCAATCCGTGACTACGGGAATCGGGGCCTCCGACGTGGCGGCTTCCTGGCCCTTGACTGCTTGTGCCTGGACTGCGCCGACGCTCATCACGCCAGCCAGCAGGACGCCGGCATTCCTGTATTGAAGATGCTTCATCTTGTTTCCCCTGTGTGATGCCCGCGCAGGGCACGGCCGGATGATAGCGCGAACTGTGTCAGTAAACACCACTCCGGTCATTGACAATCGAGCGGAGTCTTTCATTGGACATCCCGGCGCAGTCATCGCCACTTTTCGTCAGCTTTTGTCGCGGCATGTCCCGCGCAAATCCCCCTCAACCCGGCGATGTGAAAGGCCATGCTCCCAGTCGTTCGAGCTGCGTCTACCTAGCGCGAAGTCGGGTGAGCATGACGGTCGGCGCAGTGACGCCGGGCGCGCTGCATTGCATGCCCCTTTCCCGACCCACCTCACGCCATTCTGGCTCGTCACCCCCTAGAATCCTTCGTATCGGCCTGCGCCGACCGCCTGGAGTTCGCTTGATTCGTGGGTTCGATCCGACCGCTGCGCTGCTGGCGCTGGCCATCACCTCGCTTGCCCTGTGGCTGCTGCAGCCGGTCGCTCGCTGGCTGAACCTGCTCGACCACCCTGCAGGCCGCAAGGACCACGCCGTGCCCACGCCGGTCACCGGCGGCCTGGCGATCCTGATCGGTTTCGTGGTCGCGTTCTTCGCGGTGCAGACCAGCAGCAGCTCGTTGCTGGCGTTCTGCGGCGCGGCGCTGTTGCTGGTCATCGTCGGCATCTACGACGATCTGCATGACCTGCGCTGGTACTGGCGGATCGTCGCCCAAACCGTGGCGGCGCTGATCATCATCTACGGTGGCGGCGTGCGGGTCGAACAGATCGGCCCGGTGTTCGGCCTGGGCGAGATGTCGCTGGGCGGGTTGTCGGTACCGTTCACCGTGTTCGCCACCATCGGCATCATCAATGCGATGAACATGATCGATGGCGCCGACGGGCTTGCCGGACTGCTCGGACTGGCCGCGCTGTCGATGCTCGCGGCGGCCTCGATCTATGCAGGCAACACGCTGCTTGCCGAACGCACGTCTGTCCTGTGCGGTGCGCTGGCCGGGTTCCTGGCCTGGAACATCCGCCTGCCATGGCGGGCGCGGGCGAAGGTATTCCTGGGCAATGCCGGCAGCGCGCTGCTTGGCCTGGTGATTGCCTGGGTCGCGTTCCGGCTGACCCAGAATTCCGGGCATCCGGTCAATCCGGTACTGGCCCTGTGGTTGCTGCCGATCCCGGTGATGGACTGCCTGGTGCTGATCGTGCGCCGCCTGCAGGCCGGGCGATCGCCGTTCTCGGCGGGGCGCGACCACATCCACCACCTGATGCAGGAGGCCGGATTCGGGCCGACACGTGCCGCGTTGTGGCTGGCGTTCTTCAGCCTTTGCTGCGGGTTGGTCGTGGGCCAGGCGATGCGCATGGATGTGCCGCACCCGTTGCTGCTGGTCGCCTTCCTGCTGCTGTGTGTCGGCTGGTACCTGCTGACCCGCAAGCCGGAGCGTGCCGTGGCCTTCTTCCGTCGCCTGCGCCGGGCCCCCGCCGCGGCAATGGATCGGGATGTGGCTTCGCCCTAGTGCCGCCGGTCTGGCCGGCGGCATCGGCAGCGGTTATTCCAGTTGCTCTTTCGCGAACGCAGCATCCAGCGCTTCCATCGCATCCAGCGGCTTGCACTTGGCGGCCTTTTCGTAAGCGGCCGCCGCCGCGTCCTCGTTGCGCTTCTCGTCCAGCAGCAGGAGCACGTTGCCGTGTTCGACATGGGCGATCGGCGAGGCCGGGGTGAGCTTCAGCGCTTCCGCGATGTGCTTCTCGGCTGCAGAGGCCTTGGCACCATAGGTCAGGCCGCCGATCATCGCGCCGATCTTGTTGATGATCTCGGCGTGGTAGAGGGCGAGGGCGGTATGTGCCTCGGCGTGCTTGGGCGCGAGTTCCAGCGTCGCGTCCAGCGATTCCCGCACCTTGCCGGCGATGCCCATCTTCAGGGCCTTGGCGATCGACAGGCCCTGGCTGTAGCGGCCCAGCGCGAAGGCATGGCGATAGTGGCTGTTGACTTCGTCGGGCAGGGCCTTGACCGCGACTTCGGCGATCTGCGCGGCCTGCTCGTAGCGCTTGAGTTGCTCGGCCTCGTCATCGACGAGATACGTCGCATGGATGCCAAGTGCCTTCACCGCGACCGATGCGCCGATCGGCCCCAGCGCCTGGCCGGCGTCGAAGGCGGCCTTGAAGTCGCCGGCATGGAATGCGCGCCAAGCGTCCTGCAACGCATCGGCCAGGGCATCGGCATCGAGCTTGGGCGACGTCTTGCCGGCGGCCTTGAGCAGAGCGGCGGCACGCTTGGCGTCCGGGAAGGGTTCGCAGTCGCCGGCGTGCAGCTTCGGCCATGCCTTTTTCAATGCATCGCCGGCGTAGGCATAGGCCTTGGCGTCGTGCGGGAAGGCGGCCCAACCGGAAGCGGATTTTTTCGCGGCCATGTGGCCTCCCCTGTGGCGATGTGTGTGGTGCGCAGCATCCCGCCCGGCGCGCTTGCTGGCAAGTCCATCGCTAGTGTGATTGCTCGACGCGCGCGCGGCAGGCTGTCGTCATCGCCAACCCCCCACGGAGGCCTGCCATGGCCGCGACCCGCAAGAACGCCCCGCGCAAGAAGACGACCAACGTCGAACCCAACCTGCGGCATGTCTGGCTGGCCTCGCTCGGCCTGCTCGTTGCCGCCCGCCGCGAATCCAAGGCTGCGGCGCAACGCGCGACCGCCAAGGCAGAAGGCGCGATTGCCGATGCACGCCAGGCCGTGAAGCGCGCCGAGGCCGACCTGCGCGGCGGCATCGATAGCGTCCGCGACCAGGTGCAGCCGAAGGTCGTGAAGTTCAGCAGCGAGGTCGAGGCTCGCCTGGCGCCGGTGCTGGACAAGCTTGGCCTCAAGTCGAAGCAGAAGCGCGCCGTGCGCAAGACCCGCAAGCCCGCCGCCAAGAAGCCGACCCTGCGTCGCGCGACCCGCAAGCCCGCCAAGCGCGTGGCGAAGAAGGCCGCACGCTGAGCAGCGAACCGATCTCCTGTCGGTGAAACGAAAACGCCCCGCAATGCGGGGCGTTTTCGTTTGCGTTGCAATGCGTTGGGTCCGGGATTACTCGATGTAGGCGCGCGTCAACGTATTGAGGTGGACGCGCTCGGCATCGCGCAGGAAGGGCGAGATCAGCATCATCACCTGGACGATGCCGTCGCGGATCGACGCCCGTTCGTCCTTGTCGCCGCGCGCGGAGGCGTAGTTCATCCAGAACGTGGCGATCACCAGGATGTTGGTCGATGCGGCATCGACCTCGTCCGCGGAGGCGCGCATCACCCCGGCCTGGACCAGTCCGCGCATCACCGTGTGCGCCTGTTCGTCGGCGCGCTTGAGGATGCGCGCGAAGCGCATGCGCAGGCGGCGGTTGCGGCTGAGGATGTCGACCAGGTCGCGGTACAGGAAGCGGTAGTCCCAGATGCACTCGAACACCAGGTGCAATTGCAGCCACACATCTTCCAGCCCCGGCAGGCGGCCGCTGGGCGCGAGCAATGCGGTGTCCATCCGCTGTTCGTAGCCGGCGAACAGCTGCTCGATGATGTCGTCCTTGTTGCGGAAGTGGTAGTACAGGTTGCCCGGGCTGATCTCCAGCTCGTCGGCGATGTGGTTGGTGGTGACGTTCGGCTCGCCCTGCGCGTTGAACATCATCAGCGACGCATCGAGGATGCGCTGTCGGGTCTGCCTGGCCATCGTCGGTATCCGGTCAGGCGACCAGCTTCTTCACCAGGTCCACGTACTTCTGCTTCGCATCGTCCTGCCCGGTGCCCTTGAGCTTGGCCCAGGCCTCGTATTTGGCGGTGCCGACGAAGTCGAAGAAGCCGGGTTTGGCGCCGCTGACATCGCCCTCGGCACCCTGCTTGTAGAGCGCATACAGCCGCAACAGGGTGTCGTTGTCGGGGCGCTCGGCAAGCGCATGCACGTCCTTGGCGGCCTGTTCGAACTTGGCTTGCAGATCGGACACGGTGGTTCTCCCCTCTGTGGAGCGGGCATCTGAGCATGCGACCGGGAGGGGGTCAATACGCAGGGGAATTGTGGTGGACGCGGGGCTCTGGCAACGTAGCGGGCAACGGGCCGCCAGCAGGCGGCCGAATCGCCTGAGGGGGCGTGCAATGAGCTATTTCGTCACGGGTGGCACCGGTTTCATCGGACGGTTCCTGATTGGCAACCTGCTGAAGCGCAAGGGCACGATCCATGTGCTGGTGCGCAAGGCATCGCTGAAGAAGTTCGAGGCGATGGCGAAGAAGCAGGCCTGGGATCCCAAGCGTGTGATCGCGGTCGCGGGCGACATGACGGCCGCCAATTGCGGGCTCACTGCCGCGCAGGTGCGGGCGTTGACCGGCAAGGTGCAGCATTTCTTCCACCTGGCCGCGATCTACGACCTGACCGCGAGTGCCGAGGAGCAGCAGGCAGCCAATATCGACGGCACCCGGCATGCGCTGGACCTGGGTGCCGCGCTCAAGGTGAAGTGCTTCCACCACGCGAGTTCGATCGCCGCCGCCGGCCTGTACCCGGGTGTGTTCCGCGAGGACATGTTCGACGAGGCCGAGGGCCTGGACGATCCCTACCTGCGTACCAAGCACGAATCCGAAGGGCTGGTGCGCGCGGAGAAGCGGGTCAAGTGGCGGATCTACCGGCCTGGCATGGTGGTGGGGCACTCGAAGACCGGCGAGATGGACAAGATCGACGGCCCGTACTACTTCTTCACCTTCCTCAAGAAACTGCGCGAGATGCTGCCGCCGTGGATGCCGACGCTGGGCATCGAGGGTGGGCGGATCAACATCGTGCCGGTGGATTTCGTCGCCGACGCGATCGACCACATCGCGCACAAGCCGAAGCTGGATGGTCATTGCTTCCACATCACCGACCCCGAGCCGATGCGCGTCGGCGAGGTGCTCAACGCCTTCGCCCGCGCCGGTCACGCGCCGGAAATGACCATGCGCATCGATGCGCGGATGTTCGCGTTCGTGCCCGGCGGGGTGCGCATGGCGGTCGGCAACCTGCCGCCGGTGAAGCGCTTCGTCGGCATGCTGCTGCGCGACTTCAAGATTCCGAAGGAAGTGCTGAAGTTCATCACCTATCCGACCCGCTTCGACAACCGCGAGACCGAGCGCGCGCTGAAGGGCAGCGGCATCTCCGTGCCGAAGCTGGACGACTACGCGTGGCGGCTGTGGGATTACTGGGAACGCCACCTTGACCCCGACCTGTTCGTCGATCGCAGCCTGAAGGGCAAGGTCCGCGGCAAGGTGGTGCTGATCACCGGCGGTTCGTCCGGCATCGGCCTGTCCACCGCGCAGCGCGTGGCCGAGGCGGGCGCGACCACGATCATCGTGGCGCGCGGCGAGGAAGAGCTGTTCAAGGCCCGCGATGCGATGAAGAAGGCCGGCGGCAAGGTGTTCGCCTACACGGCCGACCTCGCCGACATGGCCAGCTGCGACACGCTGGTGCAGACCGTGCTGGCCGAACACGGCCACGTCGACATCCTGATCAACAATGCCGGCCGATCGATCCGTCGCTCGATCGAGGCCAGCTACGACCGCTTCCATGATTTCGAGCGGACCATGCAGCTGAACTACTTCGGCAGCATCCGCCTGATCATGGGCTTCATGCCGAAGATGACCGAGCGCCGCAAGGGCCACATCATCAACATCAGCTCGATCGGTGTGCTGGCCAACTCCCCGCGCTTCTCCGCCTACGTGGCCAGCAAGGCGGCGCTGGATGCGTTCAGCCGCTGCGCGCAGGGGGAACTGTCCGGCAAGGGCATCAGCTTCACCACCATCAACATGCCGCTGGTGAAGACGCCGATGATCGCGCCGACCAAGATGTACGACAGCGTGCCCACGTTGTCGCCGGAAGAAGCCGCCGACCTGCTGGTCAAGGCGATCATCGAGAAGCCCAGCCGCATCGCCACCCGCCTGGGCATTTTCTCGGCGCTGGTGAATGCGTTGGCACCGAAGGCCTACGAAGTGGTGATGAACACGGCGTTCGAGCTGTTCCCGGACTCTGCCGCCGCCAAGGGCGATCGCAAGGCGTTGAAAGACGAACAGCCGAGCAACGAGCAGATCGCGTTCGCGTCGCTCATGCGCGGCGTGCACTGGTAAACGTTTGAAGCCCTCTCCCGCAACGCGGGAGAGGGGCGGTGTTGCTTACTCGCTCAGTACGAGCGGCACTGCTTGAAGCGGACCGGCTTGGTGCTGCCTTGCGGCGGCTGCAGTTGCACTCGCGATGCGGCCAGTTCGGGGTAACGCTCCAGCAGCGGGCAGAGCTCGCTGGACGGATCCGCGACGTCCGTCGCCAGATACACGAGCAGGGTCGACTGGGTCGACCAGAATGCGCGATCCACGCCGAACAGGGTGGAGATCGCGTTCGCGGTTTCCTTGCGCCGGCGCTCGAGCGCAGCGGGATCGGTCGGAACCACGTTGGCGTCTTCGATCGTCGGCACCGCCGCGGGCGCATCGACAGAGGCATCCTGCGCAGGGGCGGATGTCGCGGAAGCGGTAGCGTCCGTCGCGGCAGTGGTCGCGTCCGCTGTTGCGGGTTGCAGTCCCTGCGCGATCATCCAGGCAACCGCTGCAGCCGCAGCTGCGCCGCCCCAGGCGATGCCGAGCGTCTTCGGGTTGCCGGAAACAGGCTTCTCGACCGGTGCTGGTGTCGCGTTGGCATCCGCTGCAGGGCGGGCCACGTAGGGCCGCACTTCGGGCCACAAGTCCTGGCCGTCGATCAGCTCGATGTCCTGTTGCCGCGCCAGGCGGATCGCTTCCTCATCGAAGCGTCCGGGCGTGACCACGATGACCTTCTGGGTGCCGCGCAAGGTGGCCGATCCACCCAGGCCGAGCAACGCCTGCGCACCGACCACCGAAGCACTGCCGTACTTGACGGACAGCAGGGTGCGTTCGCCATTGCGCTCGAGGACGATGTCGCCGCCATCGGTCGGAATGCCGTCGGCGGGCATGCCGTCCTCGACCACGGTGCGATAACCGCGGCCATGCATGGCCTGCAAGACCAGCCGGGTGAAGTCGCGCCAGCGCAGCAGGCCGAGTTGTCCGGCACCGCGTTCGGCCGCCTGTGCATCCGTGGGAGACGACGGCGTGCGCCGCAACCAGGCCGTGGCCGCCAGTCCGAGGACAACGAACACCAGCAATGCGATCAGGATCGGGGACATAAAGACGAAAGCAACAACATGGGGCGAGGACTATAGCCCTTGCCGGGCCGATGCGCCGCCATTGCAGCGGGACCGGCGGGAGAAATGCCCGCCAGTCCGGGGATCGCAGGGGGAGGGAGCGAGCGAAGCGACGGACTGGCGGGACTTGGACGGATCAGCCTGCCGGGGTTGCCGCGGCGGCCTTGCTGGTCTTGCGGGCCGGAGACTTGACGGCCTTCGCTGCCTTCCGCGGAGCCTTCGCAGGCTTCGCTGCGGCCGGGGCGGCGGCCTTGCGCGGTGCCTTGGCGGCCTTCGGCGCGCTGCCGCCGTTGGCCTTGCGCAGTTCTTCGGTCAGGCGCTCGACACGCAGGGTCAGCGCATTCAGGTCATCGCGGCCGGGCACGCCCAGCTTCACCAGCGCGCGCTGCACGCGGTCCTCGAACACCTTTTCGAGCTTGTCCCAGGTATCGACGGCGCGCTCGCGGGCCTGGCCCACGCGACCTTCGACCACGTCGCGGACCACGTTGGCGCGGTTGCCGGCGAGCTTGCGCGCGGTCTGCTCCAGAGACAGGCCATCGCGGACCAGGCTTTCGAACAGCTTGCCGCCCTCGGCCTGTGCGCGGTTGAACGCACCCATGCCGGCCAGCCAGATCTGCTGCGCGGATTCGGTGATCGACTTGCCCAGGCGCTCGGCCTGGTCCTGGGTTCCCTGCTTGGCGCCCGAGGCGGTCTTGCGCGCAGTCTTCTTGAGCTTGGCCATGTCGTTTCTCGATATGCGTCGGCGACGCGCGGTGGTTGGATTGCGACGCAGGATCGCGTCGCTGTCTAGAGCATTCACACCATGCCGCGCGCCTGCGCACGCTTGCCGACGCGCAGCCGATGCTCGATTTCGTCCAGTGCGCGATCGAGGATCGCGGTGGTCTCGGTGCTGCGGGGTTGCTGCGGCAAGTGGGCGATGATCGAGCGTGGGCGGTCGGCGATGACATCCGCACGCAACCGGATGCCGTGCCGCGCCAATACCGGTTCCAGTTCGGCGCGGCGCTTGCGCAGATCGGCCAATGTGTTGCGATAGGCCAGCTGCGAGATGCGACGGCGCGCGGCGAAGCTGAAGATGTTGGTGTAGAACAGTTCGCGATCGCCCGCGTTGGGCTCGAACACGACCTGGTCGATGTGCGGGTACTGCGCGGGATAACGCGCCAGGCCCACCTGCATGCGCGACTGCAGCATCGTCCGCAGCGCCTGCGAGATCACGCCGGGAAAGCCGCCCTCGGCGATGCGGCGATCGCTGAAGCGGTGCGCCTGCGCATCGGCATAGGCATCGGTGCCGGGATTGAACGGCACCAGCGGATTGATCCCGAGCATCAGGTCGACATCGCGCTCCAGCACGACCGAGGCATGCATGGTCCGGCGCAACGCGCCATCGACGAAGTGGCGGCCTCGGATCTCCACCGGTGGATACAGGCCGGGCAGGGCGGCGCTGGCCTGCACCGCGCGCGAGATCGGCACGTTGTCCCAGCCTTCTCCGCCGAAACGCACCGCTTCTCCGCTGTCCAGGTCCACGCCGATCACGTACAGCGGGCGCTCGAGCTTGCGGAAATCGTTGCTGCGGCCACGGTGGCTGAACACGTCGCGCAGGAATTGCTCGACTTCACGGTTGTCGAAGATGCCGGTCGGTACCAGCCCGCCGATGCGGGTGACGATGTCCGACCAGCGCGAATCGCCGCGCCCGGAGAGCATGTCGCGGGTGAGTCGGGTGACCAGTTTCGGGAAGGCGGCGGCACGCCGCAGGTATTCGTCGGTGGCCAGGCGCAGGAAGGTTTCCGGGCGGAAGGCCACGTCGTCGCTGTCGCCGGTGATGAAGATCCGACAGAGCTCGGCGGTGTCCATGCGGTTGGCCAGGCCGGCAGCGAAGAACGCCCCGGAACTCACGCCCACGTAGCAGTCCAGGCGGGTCAGGTCGAGGCCGTCGCAGGCTTCGTCGATCGCGCGCAGCGCACCGAGTTCGTACATCGCCCCGATCGGCCCGCCGCCGGCGATGGCCAGGCCGATGCGCGGGGCATGGGTGCGGCCCGGATGGTCTTGCTGGGCGGTGTGCAGTGACAGCATTCGGTTCGCTCGCGTGGGTCGCGGCCGAGTGTAGCGGAGCGGGTTGGAGTATTGCGTCGGTGGACGGCGGCCTCGACACTGCGGCGATGCCCGCACGGCCCGACCCCATCGCGCGACTGTCACGCCGGCTGGCGTGGCACCAGCTGTTGCTGGATCCAGCCGGCGAGCCGCGCAACCGGCTGCGCTGGCTGAAGACCTTGCAGTCCTGGCAATCGCAACGCCTGGAGCGCAGCTTCGACGGCTTCCTGCGCGACCCGGCGCGACGTCCGGCGGCGCGGTTCTTCCTGACCGATGTCTACGGCGACCACGATTTCAGCCAGCGCGATGCCGATATCGCGAAAGTGATCCCGATGATGCAGCGCCTGCTGCCGATGGCCCTGCTCGATGCGATCGCCACCGGCATCGAGCTCGGCGCGCTGACCCACGCATTGGACCTGCGCATGGCCGAGGCCTTGCACCAGCTGGCGCCACGCCGGCGAGCGCTCGATGCGGCCCTCTACGCGCAGGCGTATCGCAAGGTCGGCCATCGACGCCTGCGTGCCCACCAGATCGCGTTGATCGGGCAGGTCGGGACCACGTTGGGCAGTGCCTTGCGGATGCCGGGCATCGGCACCTTGCTGGCGTTGTCGCGGTTGCCTGCGCGCGCGGCCGGGCTCGCCGAACTGCAATCGTTCCTTGAACGCGGCTATGCGGCATTCGCCGAACTGGGCGACATCCGCGGCTTCCTGGCCGATATCGCTGCGAGCGAGCGGCGGGTGATGCGCAAACTGTTCGCGGGCGACCCGGATCCGTTTCGCCCGTCCTGACTCGTCGTCAGCGTGCGCCGAACAGCAGCAACCCCGAAAGCGCTGCGGCCAGCAGGACCGCTGCCAGCAGCAGCCATGGCACGCGCAGGGTCCAGTGCCGGCGCCCGTGCTCGGGCATCTCGTCGTCGATGTCGCCGCTGCCATCGCGAATGCGTGGCGGCGGTATCACCGAGGCGGGCGGGGGGCCTTCCAGGACGAAGCGGTGCTGGACGTCGAACGCGACCTGGTCGCCGGCCTGCAGCACCGCATGGCGCACGCGCTGCCCGTTGACCTGGACATCGGCCGCGGCATCGCGCAGCACGGCCTGGCCGTCGACGGCCTCGATCCATGCATGCTGCGCGGCGATGCCGGGGCCGTCGATGCGCAGGTCGGCATCGGTGGCGCAACCGATCCGGCGCGGCTTCTCCAGGCTCAGGCTGCGTCCATGGTGGCTGCCACCAAGGCCGCGCAGGACCAGGCGCAGGTTGCCGATCGGATCGCGCCCGGCGACCGCTGCGGCAGCAGGGCGTTCCGCGTTCACGGCGATCAACAGCAGTTCGCTGCCATCGACGTGGATGCTGTCGCCGGGACGCAGCATCGCGACGTGCTGCACCGGTCGGCCATTGACGTGCACGCCGCGCAGGTCGTCGGCTACGGTCAGCCACAGGCCGCGGCGATCGTTGCTGACGCGAAGCAGCCAGGGCTGCTCGCCATCGACCGGTCCCAGCCCGGTCGGCAACCGGCCAAGCGCATGCACGCCCGCGCCGACCACGAGGTCCGGCTGGTCACCATCGCTGAAACGCAGGCGCAATTCGCTCATCGGGCGGCAATCTAGCACGCGCCATGCGCGATGCAGGCTGGTTGCGGGAACTCGCGCGCGGCACAATGCCGGCTGGTTCCCTTCAAGGCCGCTGCATGTCCCGCATCGACATCCGTCATCCGCATTCCCTGCCGAAGGCCAAGGCACGCAAGGCGATCGAGGAAGTGGCGAAGAAACTGGCCGAGCGTTTCGAAATGGCCTGGGACTGGGATGGCGACGTGCTGAACTTCTCGCGCTCCGGCGTGGATGGCCAGATCGAACTGGGCGCGAAGGACCTGCACGTGCATGCCAAGCTCGGCTTCCTCACTGCGATGTTCAAGGATCCGATCGAATCCGAGATCAAGCGTGTGCTGAAGGAACGCTTCGAATAAGCGCACGCACCGCGGTCACTTCACGGATCGGATCCGGGTCTTGGCGTAGCCCTTCCAGGCTCGCCACCCGAGCAGCAGCGCGGCGATTCCCGCGTACAGCGCCGGCTCGCGGATGTCCGATTTCACCAGCCACCAGAAGTGCAGCACCGCCAGCACGGCGATGACGTACACGGCCTTGTGCAGCCGCGCCCAGTTGCGGCCAAGGCGCTTGATCCAGCCGGCGGTCGACGTCACCGCCAGCGGCACCAGCAGCAGCCATGCCAGGAAGCCCACGGTGATGTACGGGCGCTTGGTGATGTCCTCGAATACCTGCATCCAGTAGCCGCGCAGGTCGAGCCCGAGGTAGGCGGCGAAATGCAGGCTGGCATAGGCGAACGCGTACAGGCCCAGCATCCTGCGAAACCGGATCAGCACGTTCCAGCCGGTGAGCTGTCGCAGCGGCGTGATCGCCAGGGTGAGCATCAGGAACCGCAGCGCCCAGATGCCGAGGCGATGCTCGATCTCTGCGATCGGGTCCGCGCCCAGAGCGTTGCTGCCATTCGCGACGGTCCACGCCTGCCACAGAAGGATCGCCAGCGGGGTCAGTGCGGCGAGGTGGACGGCGGTCTTGGCGAGGATGAGGTTTTTCGACACGCGCATGTTTTCTTTTTTTGCTGTCATTCCTGCGAAGGCAGGAATCTAGCGGCTTTAGTTCTGGCCTTGGATATGAGGAAAGCGAAAGACACTGGATTCCTGCCTTCGCAGGAATGACGAGCCTAAAACCACTTCTTCAGG
>JAVWUU010000062.1:0-14727 GCA_036666995.1 Thermomonas sp. | reverse complement strand
GACCCATGACCCGCCCTGCAACTGCCATTGCGGCGTGCTGGACCAGGATTTCGGGATCTTGAAATGCCGGATCAGCGGATCGTTCGCGGCGGCGATCGCCGCGTCCGCGCCATCGGTCTGCGACAGCGGCCATTCCATGTTCGACTGCCCGCTGGCCAGCCAGACGTCACCGACCAGCACGTCGCGCAACTCGACCGGCGCGCTGCCATCGTCGATGCGCATCTGCAGTGGTCCGCCGGCCGCACGCGCCGGCAGCAGCACCCGCCAATGGCCCTTCGCATCGGCGACCGCAGATACCGCCTTGCCATCGAAGGTCACCGCGACCTTCGCGCCCGGCGCCGCGCGCCCCCAGACCGGGATCGGCTGGCCGCGCTGCAGGACCATGCCGTCGCTGAACATGCGCGGCAATTCGACGGCCTGCGCGCAGGGCATGCCGGCCAGCAGCATTGCGAGAAACAGCGTGCGTGTCATTGCGGGTCTCCGTACCAGATGCCACGACCTTCAGTGCCGAAATACACCCGCCCATGCAGCCGCGGATCGCCGGTGACATGGCGGACCATCCCGGCGAAACGATGGGCATCGTCGTCGATGCGACGCCAGCGCTTGCCGCCATCATCGGAGCGATGCAGGCCCTGCACACCACCGACCTTGCCGTACACGAACAGCACCGGAGCATCGCCCGCCTTTGCAGCTGTGCCCAGGCCGAGCGAGGTCGCGTTCTCCACGCCGGCAATGCGCGTCAGCTTGCCCGGCGACCAATGCAGCAGGCCGCGCCATGCTGCAGCGATCCACACGCCACCGCGCGGGTCGGGACGCAGTTCGGCGCGGAACCACTCGCCCACCGCGCCGGTGCTGCCGCGTGCTTCCGCGAATTCGATGCCGCCATCGCCGCTGATGTAAAGCTTGCCGGTGCTGGCGTCGTAGGCGTAGTAGAGCGCCGGCTGCACGCCGTCGGCCTCGACCACGGCGGTCTTCGGCAATCCCTGTACGGCCTGCCAGCGGCCGCCGAAATCCGCCGTGATCCAGTGCCCGCCCTTGCGCGGCTGCCAGATCACCCGCGCGCCATCGGCGGCGATGGTGATCTTGCCTGCGCCCTCGCCGTCCGGCGGTTCGCTGGCGAATGCGGTCCAGGTGCGACCACCATCGCGCGACCACGCCGCGCGCACTGCGCCTGCGGGTCGGTCATGGAAGTGGCCCGTACGCACCATCGTCAGCGGCTGCTGCCCGGCCATCGCCAGGCTTTCGGTGTTGGAGAAGCGCACGCCGGCGAAACGCGGTTGCCCCGCATCCAGACCGTCGTGGACGAAGCCGTCGATATCGCCCAGCCCACTGACAAGATGCGGGCCTTGCGGCGGGCTGATCAGCACCAGCGGCACGGTTTCTTCGAGGCCACGCATCGGGAACTCCCACTGCGCAGGCGCACCTGCATCGAAGGCGCGCGCATTGCGCGAGGCCCACGCGCCGTAGCCGATGACGAACCACACGCGGTCGGGATCGTTCGGGTCGATCTCGACATCGCCGATCCAGTGCGGCGAACTGTCGGCTGTCCACGGCGCATTGCTGCGGTCGTACTGCGATCCCGCCAGCATCGGCTTCCAGGTCTTGCCACCATCGATGCTGCGCATCAGCTCGTCGCCCGGCGAGAACCGGTTGAAGGTGCTCGCCACGATCACGTCGGCATTCTTCGCGTCCACCGACACCGCGCCCCAGCCGAAGCCATCCCCCTGGCGGTCGGTCGATTGCGCGAGCGGACTGATGTCGCTCCACCCACCAGTGGCGGGATCGAAGCGCCAGAGCGCGCCGTTGTTCATCGTGTTCGGGCCGGGCTCGTCGCCGTAACTCAACAGCCAGCGGCCGCGCGCATCGCGGATCATGTGGTTGGGACGCAGCCCGGTCGGCTGGCCCGGCACCGGTTGCCAGCTGGTACCGCCGTCCAGCGAACGGAACAGGCTGGTGTCGCGGGTGGAGACGCCTGCGTAGACGATGCGGGAGGCATTGCCTGCGCCGCCGCTGGCGGGATCGAAGGCGACGAAGGCGATGCCCACCGGCTGCATGCCGTTCCAGGACTTCACCGCGGCCGCATCGGACTTCGCGATGGTCGGGAACGCGGCGACTTCATTCCAGCGCGTGCCGCCATCGGTGCTGCGCCAGAGCCCGTTCTTGCGCGTGCCGAAGAACAACACGCGGCCATCATTCGGATCCACGGCAAGGCGTTCGCCATTGCCGCGTCCCTGCTCGTTGCCGCCCAGCTTGAACGGCAGGTTCGCGCGTTCGAACGAGTTGCCGCCATCGCCCGAGCGCAGGATCACGCCGTCGCTGCCGCGGTCATTGAGATAGGTGCCGGCGGCGATGTAGAGCTTCGATGGATCCGAGGGATCGACGGCGATGCTCTCCACGCCGAAGCGGCCCTTGTCGTCCTCGCCCATCCAGTCGAGCAATGGCACCCAACGCTGTTCGCTCATGTTCCAGCGATAGGCGCCACCGATATCGGTACGCGCGAATAGCGCGCCCTTTTGCGCGGGATGGAAGACCAGTCCGCTGATGAAGCCGCCGCCACCGATCGCGACGTTCTTCCAGCGATAGGCCGGTGGATCGGCTGCCAGCACATCGGCGACGAACACGTTCGCGAACAGCGACCCGATCAGCACGCAGGCGGCAAGCCTCTGCATCCGCGGGCGCAACATCGTCATCGCCTGCATTCGCGGCGCGCGAATGAAGTACGGGAGCTGGCAAACGCGAGGTGGAATTCGTGCATCGCATGCTCCCGTTCGGTTGCAAGGTAGGTGCGCCGTGCAGGAGCACGTCTGTGAGACAAAAGCCTGGTCTCTTGGGCCTGCGTCCGCCGTGGGGGTGGATAAGTCGTGCGGCAGGGAGAGGGCACGCCCCCTCCCCGCCGATTGCGCGATCAGAACGTCAGCCGCAGCGTGGCTGCGTAACGACGGTCGTTGACGTACCAGGATGTGGTCCTGCGACCCGCTGCGTTCTGGTCCATGATCGTCCGCTGCTCGGCATTGTTGAGATTGTTCATCTCCAGGCCGACCTGGATATTGTCGGTGATCTTGTAGAAGATCGAGCCATCCAGTTGCCCGTAGCTGTCGCTGTACACCGGCAGCTTCCAGGCGATGCCGCCGTCGCCGCCGTTGTAGCCGTTCGGGCCGATCGACAGCAGGTATTCGCTGCGCCAGTTGTAGGCCAGGCGGATCTGCCACGGCCC
The DNA here is from genome assembly GCA_036666995.1 of Thermomonas sp. GTDB lineage: Bacteria > Pseudomonadota > Gammaproteobacteria > Xanthomonadales > Xanthomonadaceae > Thermomonas. The sequence goes on along the minus strand of JAVWUU010000062.1, from coordinate 11,513 downwards.
CTTTTCGTAGAATCCGGCGAGGTTGTACGAATTCTTCGACAGGCCATCGGCCGGCAGGACGCCGAAGGTTGAACCATCGGTGTCGAGCGGTTGCGTGTCCAGGTTGTTCGGCACGCTGGTCGAGCTCTTGATGTAGGTGTAGTTCGCCGACATGCCGAAGCCGTCGAACGGTGCCGGCAGGAAATCGAAGAACTGATTCCAGCCGATCTCCGCGCCCTGGATCTTGGCGGTGCCCACGTTCACCGGCTGGGTGATCAGGTAGTCGTAGTTGTTGCCATCCACACCCGGGTACGACACCAGTTGCGACTGCCGGCGGAAGTAGTCCTTCACGCCCTTGTGGAACAGGTTGACCCAGGCCATGCCGCCCTTGTCCGGATCGAAATACCATTCCAGCGACAGGTCGAACTGGTTCGCCTTCATCGGCGTCAGGTACGGGTTGTCGAAGGAACTCCCGGTCAAGTCCATGTCGCTGACGGGGACGACCTCGCCGGGATCCGGACTGACGCCGGATTTCACCGCGGCATTGAGCACCTGGTACGCCTGCATGTCGCTGAAGGCCGGCCGCGCGATCGCCTTCGACGCGGCGAAGCGCAGGATGAGGTTCTTGCTGGGTTCCCACTTCACGTTCACGCTCGGCAACACGTCGGTGTAGGAATTGCTGGCGGTAATGGGCGTGGACTGACCCGAGCCGAGGTAAGGCGCGAACGGTTGGTTCGGGTAGATCAGATAACCGCTTGCGTCATTTTCGGTACGCACCACGCGCACGCCGACGTTGCCTTCGATGAAGGCTTCGTCGAAACCGAAGTTGAGCATCGCGTAGGCCGCCTGGGTCGTCTCGCCCTGCCGGTTGGTGCGCGATTCGTCCATCGGCGTCTGCGAGTACGCGCCGGCATAGCAGCAGGAGTAGAACGGCGCAGCCGCGTCGTGGATGGCCTGGTAGCTGCCCGGGAAGCCGAGTGCCAGGTCGAGGTTGGGTGCGTAGAAGGCACCCGGCGTGGCGGCGCCGCCACGATAGAAATTCTGGAAGGTATTGAGGTTGACCCTGGAGTCGTTGATCGTGCCGTTGAGGTTCAGCGGCGGCAGCGGCACGCCGCCCGGCAGCGCCCACCACTGCATCCAGGTCTGGAAGACCGGCTTCCAGTTGTAGCCGGTGTCGATGCTGGTGGCATCGCGGTCGGTGACGCGCACGCCGAACTTGAACGAGCGGAACACGCCCTCGTCGAAGCTGTGCTTGAGGTCGGCACGCCAGGCCCATTCCTCGGCGACGTTGTCGTCCTGGTGATCCATCGTGAAACCCCAGTAGTAGTTCGCGGGGTTCGCGGTGAACTGCTCGCTGACGCCGATGGTCGGCACGCCGCCACTGACGTCCACATCGATGTAGGGCACGTTGACGCCAAGCGAAACCGTGGAATCAAGGCTGTTGGTATCGGCCTTGATGTACTGGATCTCCGTGGAGAATTCGTCGGCGTCGGTGAGCAGCCACTTCAGGCCGAACGAGAAATCGGTGGTCTTGGACTTGCGGTGCGATGCGCGGATGTCGGTGCCCATCGGCACGCCGCCGTTCTGGGTCAGGCGACCGGACTGGAAGACACCACCCTCGAGCGCGTACGGCTGGCTCGGGTCGATCTGCACCTGCAGCGGGTCGTTGGAGACGAAGATCGCGTCCTCGTACCAGAGTTCGTCGTACTTGCTCTGGAAGGCGGTGGCGAAGAGTTCGAGGTCGCTGTTGGGACGCCACTGCAGGGCCACGTAGGCACCATCGCGCTTGCGCTCGTATTCCAGGGTGCGCCAGTCGGCACCGCGCGGCAGCCACAACGCTTCGTTGCTGCCGTTGTTGTCCAGGTCGTTGTTCGAGTTCCTGAAGAACGGCCGCACGAACAGGCCGTCGGTGCGCGTCGCCAGCTCGGAATGGGCGATGTCGACGAGGATGCCGAAATCGCCGCCGCCTGCGGTCTTCCAGCGGTTGCTGTACAACGCGGAGCCGGACGGCTTCCATTCCTTGATGAAATCGCCGTAGTTCGCGCTGAGGCTGGCGCCGATCTTCTGGCCTTCGAAGTCGAAGGGCATGAAGGTGCGCAGGTTCACGGTGCCGCCCAGGCCGCCTTCGATCATGTCGGCTTTCTGGTTCTTGAATACGTCCACGCCGGCCATCAGCTCGGACGGCACGTCGCCGAAGCTCAGGCTGCGGCCACCGGACGCGGAGAAGCTGTCGCGGCCGTTGAGTTCGGAACGCACCTGGGTCAGGCCGCGCACTTGCACGCCGCCGCCCTCGGCGGAGAAGTGCTCGGGATCGCCGACGGAGAGGAAGCGGTCGATGGTCACGCCGGGGATGCGCGACAGGGTTTCGGTGACGCTGCGGTCGGGCAGTGCGCCGATGTCCAGCGCGGTGACCGAGTCGACGAAGGTGTCGGCCTCGCGCTTGATGTCCTGGGCTTTCTGCACCGAGCCGCGGATGCCGGTGACTGTCACCTTGTCGAGATCGGTGGCCTTTTCCTTGTCGCCTGCGTCCTGGCCCATGGCGGGCCCGGCGATCAGCATTGCGATGCCCAGCGCCAGCGCCGAACGCCTGAACCCGTGGATATGGTGGCGCTGCGCGCCCCGGCTGACCGTGGTGCGGCTGTAACGCATGGACATGATCTTTCCCTCCCAGGAGACATGACAGCGTGGATTTTCGAGTTGTGGCCGCGCGCCTTGCGCACGCGGTGAACCGGTGTCTTCCGGTGGGATGACGGGCTCGGGTCGCAGCATGCCGCCGACGGGGATGCCGTACCAATGAAAACTTCGGTTGGATCTATTCCATTACAAACTAGGTCTTGAAACCTGCCGGATCAGCGTGCCCGCAGACTGCCCAGGTCGGGATAGATCCTGCGTGCGGTAGCCCGCAAAGCCTGCAGGACACGATCCGCGCCGGGCGACAGCAGGTGGTCGCGGCGGCGGACGATGCCGAAGGATTCCATCCGCACGCCCAGCTCGATCGGCAGTACCTGCATCTGCCCCGTCTGCAGGTAGGGCCCGACCGACTCGGTCGGCAGCGCGGTCAGCAGGTCGCTGTGCCGGAGCAGGTGGATGATCACCGGCAACGACGCGGTTTCGACGATGTTGTGTGGCGGCTGCAGGCCATGTTCCAGGAACACCGCGTCCAGCCTGGACCGCAGCACGCTGGCCTCCGGCGGCATGATCCAGCCGTGCTCGGCCAGGTCCGCATGGCTGATCCTGCCGCGCAGTGCGAGCGGATGGCCTGCACGCACGATCACCGAATGCGGCTCGTCCGCCAGGGGCTCGAAATCCAGCTCCGCCGCGCCTTCCGGCCCCATGATCCGGCCGATCACGATGTCCAGGTGACCGTCCAGCAGCTTGGCCACCAGCGGCCGGCTGTAGTCCATCTCGACCTTGATCAGGATGTCGGGAAAGTCGCGCTTGACCTCGGCGATCGCCTGCGGAACCAAGGTCGTGCCGGGGTTCACCACGGTGCCGATCGCCGCCTGCCCCATCCGCCCACTGGCCAGCGCGGCGATCTCGTCATGCGCGCGCCCGATCTCCGACAACGCCGCACGTGCGCGACGGATCAGCACCTGGCCGTACCAGGTCGGCTCCACCCCGCGCGCATGCCGCTCGAACAGCGGCACGCCGAGCAGGTGCTCCATCTCCGCGAGCAGCTTGGAGGCTGCCGGTTGGGTCATGTTGGCGGCCTCGGCGGCGCGCAGTACCGAGCGCTGTTCGTACAGATGCACCAGCAGGTGCAGGTGCCGGGTTTTCAGGCGGGTGGCGCCGAACCAGCCAGTCGAGGGTTGCACCATCGGGATCTCCTGAAACCTAGCTATACGTCGATTGAATAGAATATGCCGAAAATTTCATTTGTCGTACATACATCGTCACGCGAGGCTATGCCACGCTTCGATGAACGGGCCGGGGTGGCCCATCCCCGTGCCGCGGGGGAAGCATCGGCCACGAATGGCCGGATGCCACGGCAGCGGGATTCAATGCAGGGAGGATCACCGATGGCGCATTCACAACACGACGGCTTGGCCGATGCCGTCCCGGGCGCCGGGAATCGGGAGGCTGGCCGATGAGCGCCCGCCTGCAGGGCAAGGTCGCCATCGTGACCGGTGCCGCCAGCGGGATCGGCGACGCCACTGCGCGCCTGTTCGCTGCAGAAGGCGCGGTCGTCGTCGGACTGGATCGCAACGAGGCCCCAGCAACGGATGACGGCGTGACCCATCGCCTCTGCGACATCACCGATGCGGCAGCGGTCGATGCCGCGATCAGCGAAGTCCGTGCTGCGCATGGGCGCATCGACGTACTGGTCAACAACGCCGGCGCCGACGTGTTCTCCGAACCTTTGTCGCTCAGCGATGAAGACTGGGACCGCTGCCTGTCGCTGAACCTGAAAGGTGCCTGGCACCTGTGCCGCGCCGTGTTGCCCGCGATGCTGGAACGCGGCGCGGGCAGCATCGTCAACATCGCCTCGGTGCACGGACACAGGATCATCCGCGGTGCCTTCCCCTACCCGGTCGCCAAGCACGCATTGGTCGGCATGACCCGGTCGCTCGGCATCGAGTACGCGGCGCGTGGCGTGCGGGTCAATTCGATTTCGCCCGGCCTGATCCTGGTGCCGCGCATCGAGGCCTGGTTCGAGCGCGAGCCCGGCACGCGCGAGCGGCAGACCGAACTGCTGCCGCCACGGCGCATCGGTCGCCCGGAGGAAGTCGCCTACACCGCGCTGTTCCTGGCCAGCGACGAAGCGCGTTTCATCAATGCCACCGACATCCTCATCGATGGCGGCCGCTCGCAGGTCTATCACGACTGATCCGCATGGACGCACAGACCACGCCCTTCCGCCTGCCGCTGATCGCGATCCTGCGCGGCATCACCCCCGACGAAACGGCGGCGCATGTGCGTGCCTTGGTCGAGGAAGGGTTCGATGCGATCGAGATCCCGACCAATTCGCCCGACTGGCAGCAGAGCGTGGCGATCGCCGCGCGCGAATTCCGTGTCGACGCACGGATCGGTGCCGGCACCGTGCTGACGTTGGCGCATGTCGATGCCCTGGTCGATGCCGGCGGCACGCTGGCAGTCACCCCGAACACCAACCCGACCGTCATCCGCCATGCGGTCGAACGCGAATTGCTGGTCGCTGCCGGTTGCGCCACGGCAAGCGAAGCCTTTGCTGCGCTCGATGCCGGCGCACAGTTGCTCAAGCTTTTTCCTGCTTCCACCTACGGGCCTCCCATGGTGCGCGCCCTGCGCAGCGTGTTGCCGCCTGTCCCCCTATTCGCCGTCGGTGGCGTCACGCCCGACACGCTCCCCGGCTACCTCTCCGCCGGCTGCGCGGGCGCCGGCATCGGCGGCGAACTTTACAAGCCCGGCCAGTCGATCGATGCGACGCGCACGCATGCGCGCGCGTTCCGGCAGGCGTGGCTGGACCACGCAGCATGAAGATCGTCCGCCTCACCACCTACCAGGCCGCGCCGCGCTGGCTGTTCCTCAAGATCGAGACCGACGAGGGCATCAGCGGCTGGGGCGAACCGGTGATCGAAGGCCGCGCCGCGACCGTCGAGGCCGCGGTGCACGAACTCGGCGACTACCTGATCGGCCAGGATCCGGCGCGCATCAACGACCTCTGGCAAGTGTTGAATCGTGGCGGCTTCTATCGCGGCGGCGCGATCCTGATGAGCGCGATCGCCGGCATCGACCAGGCGCTATGGGACATCAAGGGCAAGGCGCTCGGCGTGCCGGTCTATCAGTTGCTTGGCGGCTTGGTCCGCGATCGCATGAAGACCTATCGCTGGGTCGGCGGCGACCGGCCGGCGGACATCGTCGCGCAGATGCGTGCCTACCAGGCGCAGGGCTTCGACACCTTCAAGTTCAACGGCACAGAGGAGCTCAAGCTGATCGACAGCCCGCGCGCGATCGACGCCGCAGTGGCCAAGGTCGCGGCGATCCGCGAGGCGATGGGCGATGCGGTGGATTTCGGCATCGACTTCCATGGCCGGGTGAGCACGCCGATGGCACGCGTGCTGCTGCGCGAACTCGCGCCGTTCAAGCCGCTGTTCGTCGAGGAACCTGTGCTACCCGAGCATTGGGAGTACTACCGCCCGCTGTCGGATGCGACATCGATTCCCTTGGCTGCCGGTGAGCGCATGTACTCGCGCGCCGAGTTCAAGCCGGTGCTGTGCGCCGGTGGCCTGTCGATCCTGCAACCGGATCTCTCGCATGCCGGCGGCATCACCGAATGCGTGAAGATCGCGGCGATGGCGGAAGCGCACGACGTCGCACTCGCGCCGCACTGCCCGCTGGGCCCGGTCGCACTGGCCGCCTGCCTGCAGGTGGACTTCGTGTCGTGGAACGCCATGCTGCAGGAACAGAGCATCGGCATCCACTACAACGAAGGCGCCGACCTGCTCGACTACGTGTTGAACAAGGACGATTTCCGCTGCGACAGCACCGGCAGCATCGCGGCGTTGCCGAAGCCGGGGCTTGGCGTGGAAATCGACGAGGAACGCCTGATCGCCGCCAACCAATCACCACCGCGCTGGCGCAACCCGTTGTGGCGGCATGCCGACGGCAGCGTGGCGGAATGGTGAGCGCATGACCGCATCGCCCGCCAGGCTCTTGCTCGACAGCCGCTGCGAACTCGGCGAAGGCATCCTGTGGTGCGAGCGCCGGCAGGTGCTGTACTGGGTCGACATCCTCGCCTGCAAGCTGTGGTGCTACGAGCCGGCCAGCGGCCACACCCATACGTGGACGATGCCGCAACCACTGGCATGCATCGGCCTTGGCGAAGATGGCCGGCTCCTGCTGGGCCTGGCGGATGGCCTCTATGCCGCGGACGTGGATGCGCACGCGGACGCCACCACGCTGCCGCTGCGCAAGCTGGCCGACGTGGAAGCCGACGACCCGATGACCCGTGTCAACGACGGCCGCGCGGACCGCAACGGCGGCTTCGTGTTCGGGACCAAGAGCGAGCACGCCGACAACCGCAAGGCCGGCCGCTTCTACCAGTACAGCGCGACGCATGGCCTGCGCGAGCTTGGCCTGCCCGGCGCGGCGATCCCGAATTCGATCTGCTTCGACAAGGCCGGTACGCGGATGTACTTCTGCGATTCGATCGAGCCGCGCATCCTCAGCTGCGACTACGACGCCGCTACTGCCTCGATCTCGAACGTCCGCGTCTTCGTCACGCTGGATACCGCGGGCGCCGAGCCGGATGGCTCCATCATCGATGCCGAAGGCGCACTCTGGAACGCGCAATGGGGCGCTGGCCAGGTGGTGCGCTACCTGCCCGACGGCAAGGTCGATCGCATCGTCCGCACCGACGCGCCGCAGCCCAGCTGCGTGACCCTGCGCGGCGACACCCTCTTCATCACCACCGCCCGGGTCGGGCTGCCGACGCGTGCCCTCGCCGCGCAACCGGCATCCGGCGGGATTTTTTTCCACCACGTCGGTCGCGTGCTGGCGCGCGGCGAAGACCGGGTGCGACTGCCATGATCGCGGTCGACTGGGGTACCAGCAGCCTGCGGCTGTACCGGCTCGACCCTGCCGGCATGGTGCTCGAACGACGCCGCAGCGATGAAGGCGTACTCGCCAGCAGCGGCCGCTTCGGCGAGGTACTGGCGCGCGGCATCGACGGCTGGGACGACCACGACCTCCTGCTCTGCGGCATGGTCGGCGGGCGTGGTGGCTGGCACGAAGTGCCCTACCTCGATTGCCCGGCCGGCATCGCCGAACTCGCCGATGGCATGCATCGGATCCATCCGCCCGGCTTCGAAGGGCGTGCGCTGTGGATCATGCCCGGCCTGCGCGATACCCAGTCGGACAGCGTGCCGGACGTGATGCGCGGCGAGGAAACCCAACTGGCCGCATTGCTCGGCAGCCTGTCGGTGGGCAGCCACCTGGTCTGCCTGCCGGGCACGCACAGCAAGTGGGTCGGCGTGCGCGACGGCCGCATCCAGCGCATCGCCACCGCCATGACCGGCGAGCTGTATGCGGTGTTGCGCCAGCACAGCATCCTCGGCCGGCTGATGCCGGTCGACGACACCCGCTTCGATGCCTTCGCCTTCGATGCCGGCCTGCGCCGCAGCGAGCACGACGGCGGATTGCTCCATCACCTGTTCGGCGTGCGCACCGCCGGCCTGTTCCAGCAGATCGCCGAACCCGCGCTGCCTTCCTATCTGTCCGGATTGCTGATCGGCCACGAGTTGCGTGCGTCCGGTGCGTTCTCGCAGAAACCGCGGCCCGCGCAGGTACACCTGGTCGGCAACGACCGCCTGCTCGCCTCGTACGCGCACGCCTTGACCTCGCTCGGCATCGGCGTGCAGCGACATCCCGAAGACCTTGCCGCGCATGGCCTGCACGCACTGTGGTCGAAGCGCACGACCGCCCGCGCCGCCTGATCCTGCCGCCATTCCACGGAGATCGTCGATGACACCGCTTCGCCGCTGCCTTGCGATCGCCCTGCTCGCCTGCACACTGCCAGTCACCGCCGGCGAGGCGCGTTTCACCCGCATCGATTACAGCGGCGACGATGGCGGCCCTGCGCCGACCACCGCGCAATATCGCAACCCGGTGCTCGCGGGCTTCTATCCGGATCCATCGGCGATCCGCGTCGGCGACGATTTCTACCTTGTGACGTCCACGTTCGGTTATTTCCCCGGGCTGCCGGTGTTCCACAGCAAGGACCTGGTGTCGTGGCGGCAGATCGGCAATGCGATCGATCGTCCCGGGCAGATGCCCTATGGCGATGCCGAGGAAATCACCCGCGGCCTGTTCGCGGCCACGATCAGCCATCACGACGGCACGTTCTACATCGCCAACACCTGCTTCTATTGCCCGGGCCAGGGCATGGGCAACTTCGTGATCAGCGCGAAGGATCCAGCCGGCCCATGGTCGGATCCGCACTGGATGTCGTTCGACGGCATCGACCCGTCTCTGTTCTTCGATGCAGACGGAAGCGCCTGGCTGGTCAGCAACGGCATCCCGAAGGTGCCGATGCGTTACGACGGCCACCGCGCGATCTGGCTGCAGCGCTACGACATCGCCACGATGCAACTCGTCGGCGAACGCAAGGTGCTGGTCGATGGCGGGGTGGACCCCGCGAGCAAGCCCGAGCACGTCGAAGGCCCGCATATCTTCCGCCGCGGCGACTGGTACTACCTCACCGCGGCCGAGGGCGGCACCGGCGAGCAGCATGCGCAGATGGTCTGGCGCAGCCGCGACGTCGAAGGCCCCTACGTGGCATGGACCGGCAATCCGTCGCTGACCCAGCGCGACCTCGATCCGAACCGGTCATCGCCGATCACTTCCACCGGGCATGCGCAGTTCATCGAGCTGCAGGACGGCTCGTGGTGGACGGTATTCCTGGGCACGCGACCGTATCGCGGTAACCAGTACAACCTCGGCCGCGAAACCTTCCTGCTGCCGGTCAGTTGGACCAAGGACGGCTGGCCGATGGTGCTGCCGCGTGGCGCACGCGCGCCGGCGATTGCCAACCGCCCCGCCCTGCCGCGCGATCCGCAGACCGCACCGATGTCCGGCCCGATCACGTGGAGCGAAGTCTTCACCGTGAAGCCCGGCCCTCAATGGCTGACCCTGCATGCGCCGAAACAACCTTGGTTCCTCACTGGCGATGGCGGTTTGCGCATCGTGCCCGGTGCAACGTCACTGGGTGCGCACGGTACTGCCGGCAACGGCCAACCGACCTACCTCGCCCATCGTCTGCAACACCACCGTGCGCGCATCGAGGCGACGCTGGAACCGGCGGGCCTTGAGACCGGCGAACTGGCAGGACTGGCGCTGTTCCAGAACGAAACCCACCACGTCATCGCAGCAGTCGAACGCGGCGACGCGGGCGCAGCGCTGGTGCTGCGGTTGCGCAACGGCAAGGAGGACCCTCTGCCAGGCCGCGAGCTCAAGCGCGTGGCATTGGCATCGACGGACGATGCGGTGTCGGTGCGTTTTCAACTGGACAGCCAGCACCTCGACGTTTCCTGGCGCACCGAAACCGGCCCATGGAACACCTTGGTGAATCGGCTGGATGCCAGCCTGCTCAGCGTCGACCACGCCGGCGGCTTCATCGGCAATACCTTCGGGCCTTACGCCGTTCGCCAATAGCACTGGCGCGTCGGATCAGGGCGCCGCGCCGCGCAGCGCCTCGGCCAGGCGCGCGCCGGCCCACACCAGCAGCAGACCCGCGATCAGGGTGCCGCCCAGATAGCCCAGCAAGACGTCGTTGCGATGCGTGCGTGCCAGCAGCAGGGTCTCCAGCATCAGTGCGGAAAACGTGGTCAGACCGCCCAGCACGCCGACGATCAGGAACGCACGCCAGTACAGCGCACTCGGGCCGCGTCCTTCCAGCCACACCGCGATGAAGCCCACCGCGAACGAGCCGACCAGGTTGGCCGCCAGCGTGCCCCACGGAATGCCGTTGCCGAACGAACGCAGCAATGCGCCGCCCAGCCAGAACCGGCCAGCCGCACCCAGCGCGCCTCCGGCCATCACCAGCAGCAATTGCTGCGTCCAGCTGCCGATCATGCCCCGCCCCGCGGCTTGCGCGCCTGCTCGCGTGCCGCACGCAGCGCATCCAGTTTTTCCTTGAGCTTGCCTTCCATGCCGCGCGTGGTCGGTGCGTAGTAGACGCGTTCGCCCATCGCGTCCGGAAAACCGGTCTGGTCCAGCGCGATGCCGCCCTCGACATCGTGGTCGTACTGGTAATCCTTTCCGTAGCCAAGCGACTTCATCAGCTTGGTCGGTGCATTGCGGATGTGAAGCGGTACATCCTGCGTGCCGTGCATCTCGACATCGCTGCGCGCGGTGTTCCAGGCCTTGTAGCCGGCGTTCGATTTCGCCGTGCTGGCGAGGTAGAGCGTCAGTTGCGCCAGCGCAAGGTCGCCTTCCGGCGAGCCCAGCCGGTCGTAGGTGTCCCAGGCCTCGATCGCCATCTGCAAGGCGCGCGGATCAGCCAGGCCGATGTCTTCCACCGCCATCCTTGTCAGTCGCCGGGCAAGGTAGGCCGGGTCGGCGCCGCCGTCGATCATCCGCGCAAGCCAGTACAGCGCCGCGTCCGGATTGGTGCTGCGCACGCATTTGTGCAGCGCCGAGATCTGGTCGTAGAACTGGTCGCCGCTCTTGTCGAATCGTCGGGTGCGGTCGGCCAGCACCTGGTGCAGGGTCGCCTCGGTGATCGAGCCGCCTTCGCCTTCCGCAATGTCGGCCGCGATCTCGAGCAGGGTGAGCGCGCGACGCACGTCGCCATCGGCCGCACCGGCGATCTCTCGCACTGCTGCATCGGCGACATCGAGACCGCGTCCGCCGAGGCCACGCTCGCCATCCTCCATCGCATGCCGCAGCGCGATCAGGATGTCGTCGGTCGACACCGCTTCCAGCACATGCACCCGGCAGCGCGACAGCAGCGCGGAGTTCAACTCGAACGAGGGATTCTCGGTGGTCGCGCCGACGAACAGGATGCTGCCACGCTCGATGTGCGGCAGGAATGCATCCTGCTGCGCCTTGTTGAA
>JAVWUU010000061.1:15059-15349 GCA_036666995.1 Thermomonas sp. | reverse complement strand
GTTCCTGCCTTGATCAAGCCACGCACCCCGCCCGGGGTCATGGAGCTGTTGCCCCGCGACCAGATTGCCTTCCAGCGCATGCTGGACACGATCCGCCAGGTGTTCGAGCGCTTCGGCTTCCTGCCGGTGGAAACCCCGGTGATGGAACTGTCCGAGGTGCTGCTGACCAAGTCCGGTGGCGAGACCGAGCGGCAGGTGTACTTCGTCCAGTCGACCGGCGCGCTCGACAAAGGCGGCGAGGGCTTGCCCGAACTCGCCCTGCGCTTCGACCTGACCGTGCCGCTGGCACG
>JAVWUU010000061.1:0-15049 GCA_036666995.1 Thermomonas sp. | reverse complement strand
GCCGAGCACGAGCACGACCTGGCCTTCCCGTTCCGGCGCTACCAGATGCAGCGCGTGTACCGCGGCGAGCGCGCCCAGCGCGGCCGCTTCCGCGAGTTCTACCAGTGCGACATCGACGTGATCGGCAAGGACGCGCTGTCGCCGCGCTTCGATGCGGAAGTACCTGCGGTGATCGCCGCGGTGTTCGAGCGCCTCGCGATCGGCGAATTCACCATCCAGCTGAATCACCGCAAACTGTTGCGCGGCTTCTTCGAGGGGCAGGGCATCGAGGGCGACGCGCAGTTCGCGGTGTTGCGCGAACTCGACAAGCTGGACAAGCGTGGCGAGGATGCGGTGCGCGCGACGTTGGCCGGTGAGGGCTTCGGCCTGGCGGGCGATGTCATCGACAAGTTGATGGCGTTCGCGCGCGTGCGTTCGACCGGTCACGCCGATGCGCTGGCGAAACTGGATGCGCTCGGCGCCGGCACGCCATTGTTCGAGGAAGGCCGCGACGAACTGCGCGCGATCCTCTCCCAGCTCAAGGCGCTGGGCGTGGCGGAGTCGCGCTATGCGCTGAATTTGTCGATCGCGCGTGGCCTGGACTACTACACCGGCGTGGTCTACGAGACGACGCTGGACGCCTACCCGCAGATCGGTTCGATCTGCTCCGGCGGCCGCTATGAAAATCTCGCTGGCCATTACACGAAGTCGAAGCTGCCGGGCGTTGGCATCTCGATTGGCCTGACCCGGCTGTTCTTCCAGTTGAAGGATGCCGGCATCGTCGATACGGCCGACAGCTCGGTCGACGCGCTGGTCGCGTTGCTCGACGAAGGCGGCCTCGACCATGCGCTGGGTCTGTCGCAGCGACTGCGCGCTGCCGGCCTCAACGTCGAGACCCAACTGGAGCCGCGCAAGCTGGCGAAGCAGTTGCAGTACGCCGACAAGGCCGGCATCCGTTTCGTGGTGATGCATGGCGAAGACGAAGCCGCGCGCGGCGTAGTCGCGGTCAAGGACCTGCGCCGTGGCGAGCAGTTCGAGGTGGCCGAGGCCGAGCTGGCATCGACCCTGCTGGTCGAGCGGGAACAATTGCGGAGTGTGCGATGACCGTGCGGCTTGATGGCGTTTCGCTGACGCGTGCGCAGTTGGTGCAGGTGGCGCGCGGTGCCGGCGTCGCACTGGACGAGGCGGCGTTGCCGCGGGTTGCGCGTGCCGCCGACTTCCTGGCCGCGCAGGTTGCCCGCGAGGAGCCCATCTACGGCGTGTCCACCGGCTTCGGCAGCAATGCCGACAAGCTGCTCGGCGCGCATCCGCTGCGCGACGAATTGCCCGGCGCGGTGAAGTCCGGCACGTCGCCGCATATCGAATTGCAGCGCAACCTGATCGTGACACATGCGGTCTGCGTGGGCGAACCGTTCGCGCCCGAGGTCGTGCGCGCGATGCTGTGCATCCGCATCAACACGTTGCTGCGTGGGCATTCCGGCATCCGCGTGCAGACCCTGCAGGCGCTGGCGGCGATGCTCAATGCCGGGATCGTGCCGGTGGTACCGCAACTCGGATCGGTCGGCGCGTCCGGCGATCTTGCGCCGTTGTCGCACCTGGCCATTGTCCTGCTGGGCGGCGGCGAAGCTTTCGTCGATGGCGAGCGCATGGCGGGCGCGGATGCACTCGCACGCAAGGGATTGGAACCGGTCACGCTGTCGTACAAGGAAGGGCTGGCGCTCAACAACGGCACCGCGCAGATGCTCGCCACCGGCGTGCTCGCTGTGCAACAGCTGGAAGACCTGCTGGACACCGCGGATCTGGCCGCGGCGATGACCATCGATGCGTTCGCCGGCCGCCTGGGTGCGTTCGCGCCGGAGGTGCACGCGCTGCGTCCGCATCCCGGCCAGGTGCAGACTGCGGACAACCTGCTGCGCCTGCTGGATGGTTCGACGCTGGCGGACATCGCCTACCATCTGGTGCCGAAATTCCGCCAGTGGTTGCCGACAAGTTGGGACACGCCGCAATCGCAGGCGCTCGGCTTCGACATCGGCTGGGACTGGGTGCCGTTCGGCCAGCGCCACGGCCGCGAGAAGTTCTACCGGCGCTTCCTGCCGTTCCGCGGTGGCAAGAAGCACCAGCCGCAGGACAGCTATTCGTTGCGCTGCATCCCGCAGGTCCATGGCGCGGTCCGCGATGCGCTGGAACAGGCCAAGCGCGTGCTCGACATCGAGCTCAACGCGCTGACCGACAATCCGCTGGTGTTCCCGGACAAGCAGGCCGAGCACGTGGAAGAGCAGGTGATTTCCGCCGGCCATTTCCACGGCATGCCGCTGGCACTGGCGATGAGCTACCTGAAGGCGGCGATCCCGGTGCTTGCCTCGATCAGCGAACGTCGCCTCAACAAGCTGGTGGATCCGGCTACGAACGACGGCCTGCCGGCGTTTCTGATCGGCAACGAGGACGGCACCGAGTCAGGCCACATGATCGTGCAGTACACCGCCGCCGCGATCGTCAACGACCTCGCCAGCCGCGCGATGCCGGCCTCGGTGTACTCGATCCCGACTTCGGCCAATGCCGAGGACCATGTCTCGATGGGGGCCAACGAGGCGCGCCACGTGCTGGCGATGGCGGCCGACCTCGGCAAGGTGCTCGGGCTGGAGCTGTACACCGCCGCGCAGGCGCTCGACCTGCGACGCGACATGATCAATGCCGCCCGCGATCTTGCCGATCGCGCCGATGCCGAGGGTTTCGCGGCGAAGGTGCAGGGCGGTCCGCTGCCGGATGCCAGCGATCGCGTGGAGTTCCTCGCCGAGGTCGATGGGCTGCGGGCGCAACTCGCCACGGCCGCCGAATTCCGCCCCGGTCGGGCCGTCGCGGCGGCGCATGCCGCGATCCGTGCACGCATCCCGTTCCTCGACCGTGACCGCGCGATGGATGGCGAAGTGGCCACGGCCGTGGCCATGGTGGTCGACGGCGACGTGCTCGCCGCCGCCCGCAACGCCCTGGTCTAGCGCTGGTTTATCGCGCGTCAGGCTGCAGTAGCCCGGCGCGCTCCACCAGTGCGACGAGTTGCGCCCGGAATTCCGGGCCGTCGCTGCTCCAGCCCCTGGTGCTGTCGATGACCTTCCCGTCCTTGACGATGGCGAAGGTCGGCATCGCCCAATGCGAGATCAGCGCCCACTCGCTGCGATCATGGATCGCCAGCATCGGCGCCTGCGGATACATGCGGTTCCATTCGGCGAGCGCATCCAGGTTCTCGCCGCCTGGCGGGAGGGAAACCCAGCGCGCATGGCGGGCGAAGACGGGTCCAAGCGTCGGGTCGATCGTGATTTCGCGCGCCGCATCCTCGGAAAAATGGCAGCCCGCGACGACGATGATCTGCAGCGGCGTCAGGTCGATGCCGATGCGCGTCGCTGATCCACCATCCGCACTCGATTGCCAGGCACTCGGCATGCCACCAGCGTCCGTATCGATGAATTGCGGGACGGCGGGCAGCTTCGAGTCTGCATGTCGGGTCGCGAAGTCGCGCGCGGCATCGAAGCGACGTGCTTTCAGCAGGACGTTGAAAACGCGCTCGGTTGCCTTGGCATCCGCCATCCCGCGACGCTCCAGTTCCGCATGAACGCGCACGGCCGCATCGGCGACGCCTGCGTCGTCGGAGTAGAAGCCCGTGCTCGATACGGCCTGCCAGTAGAGGAGCAAGTCGGCGTCGCTGGATGAGCGCAAATGCGCGGCATCGTTGATCTGGCCGAAGTTCGCTTCGTATTCGCGCCGGATGTTGGCCGCGTATGTCAGGTCGTCGGGCCGGGGCCGCATGTCGGCCAACACCTTCACGCGCTGTGCGCGCTGGGCGACGTCGCCGTCCCCGGCCAGTGACGGCTGGGCGAGCAGGAGCAAGGCCAGGAGCAGGATCTTCGGATTCGTCATGCCTAGCAGCATAGAGCGCAGTGAGGGGGTTGCCTACAACTCGTATATGCATTAATGTATTAGCACGTTAATACATTAATCCAATGAAACAGCGCGCCGAACCCCTGCCGAAATACGACGCCGCCATCGCCATCGATGGCTTGGCGGAAGCGTTGTCCGCGTTGAAGGGTGCGGCCGAGATCCGCGCCTTTCTAGAAGACCTGTGCACGCCTGCCGAGCTGGAAGCCATGGGCGACCGCTGGCGGGTGATCCCGCAACTGCTGCAGGGCGTGCCGTACCGCGAGATCCACGACCGCACCCTGGTCAGCGTGACCACCATCGGCCGGGTCGCCCGCACGCTCGAACGCGGCACCGGCGGCTACGGCACTGCCGCGCGCCGCCTGCGCCTCCCCACCGCATCCCACTGAGTTCCGTCCCATGAGCCCTGCCGCGAATCCCGCGGTGCGCGACCGCCTGCGCATCGCCATCCAGAAATCCGGACGCCTGAGCGAACCGGCGCGCGCGCTGCTGGCCTCGTCCGGCCTGAGCTGGCGCGAAAGCCGCGACAAATTGTTCTGCTACGGCGAATCGCTGCCTGTCGACTTGCTGTTGGTCCGCGACGACGACATCCCAGGCCTGATCGCCGACGGCGTCTGCGACCTCGGCATCGTCGGCCGCAACGTGCTGGCGGAGCAGGCGGGCGAACGCGCGGAAGCCGGCAAGCCAGAGGTGTTCCGCGAATGGCGCGCGCTCGGCTTCGGTGGCTGCAAGCTGTCGCTGGCGGTGCCTGATGACTGGGACTGGCAGGGGCCGCAACAGCTGGCCGGCAAACGCATCGCCACCACCTATCCCAACCAGTTGCGCGCCTGGCTGCGTGCGCAGAGCGTCGATGCCGAAGCGGTGGTGTTGAATGGCTCGGTGGAGATCGCACCGCGACTCGGCCAGGCCGACGCGGTCTGTGACCTGGTCTCCAGCGGCGCAACATTGGCCGCCAACCAGCTCAAGCCGGTGCTCGACATCATGCGCAGCGAGGCCGTGCTGGCCGGGCCGGCGCAACCGTTCGGCGATGTGCGCGCGGAGCTGGCCGACCTGCTGCTGCGGCGCATGGACGGCGTGCTGCGCATCCGCGACAGCAAGCTGCTGATGTTCCAGGCCCCGCGCGATGCGGTCGATCAACTGCTGTCGCTGTTGCCGGATGCCGAGCCGCCGACCGTGTGTGCGGTCGATGGTACCGACACCCTCGCGCTGCAGGCGCTCTGCCACGGCGCGATGACCTGGCAGCGGCTGGAAGACCTCAAGCGTGCCGGCGCACGTGGGCTGATGGTGCTGCCGGTGGAGCGGATGCTGGCATGAAGCGGATCGACTGGAACGCGCTGGACGACGTCGAGCGCGAAGCGGCATTGCAGCGTCCGGTGCAGGCGGTGTCCGAGGCCGTGCGTAGTGGCGTCGCGGCGATCTTCGACGCAGTCGCGGCCGAAGGCGATGCGGCATTGCGCGCGTACACCCGGCAATTCGATGGCGTCGATCTGGCGGAGTTCGAAGTCGATCCGGCGGAGTTCGATGCCGCGATCGAGCAGGTGCCAGCCGAGGTGCGCGCCGCGATCAGCGAAGCCGCCTCGCGCATCGAAGCCTTTCATCGCGCCGGCATCGCCAGTCCCTATGAAGTGGAAACCGCGCCCGGCCTGCTCTGCCAGCGCGTGCAACGTCCGATTGCGCGCGTGGGGCTGTATGTGCCCGCAGGCAGTGCGCCGCTGCCGTCGACCGCATTGATGCTCACCATTCCCGCACGGCTTGCCGGTTGCCGCGAGATCATCCTGTGCACGCCACCCCGCAAGGACGGCACCGCCGATCCCGCGGTGTTGCTGGCCGCGCGGCAGGCACCGGGCGTGCGCGTGTTCAAGCTGGGCGGTGCGCAGGCGATCGCGGCGATGGCGATCGGTACCGACCGCATCCCGCGTTGCGACAAGCTGTTCGGACCAGGCAATGGCTGGGTCGACGAAGCCAAGCGGCAGGCGCTGCAGCGGCCGGGTGGCATCGCCATCGACATGCCCGCAGGGCCGTCGGAAGTGCTGGTGATCGCGGATGCCGGCGCGGATCCCGCGTTCGTCGCCTCCGACCTGCTGTCGCAGGCCGAGCACGGTCCGGATTCACAGGTGCTATTGGTATCCGACAGCGATGTGTTGCTCGATGCGGTCGCGATCGAGGTTGATGCGCAACTCGCATGCCTGCCGCGTGCCGATATCGCGACAAAGGCCCTGGCAGCCTCGCGACTGGTGCTGGTGCGCGACATCGCCCAGGCCATCGAGGTCAGCGATGCGTACGCGCCGGAGCACCTCATCCTGGCCGTGCGCGATCCGCGAGCATGGCTTGATCGGGTGCAGAACGCGGGCAGCATCTTCCTCGGCGACTGGACGCCGGAAGCGCTTGGCGACTACTGCAGCGGCAGCAACCATGTCCTGCCAACGGGTGGTGCCGCGCGTGCCTGGAGCGGGCTGTCGGTGGCGAGTTTCCAGAAGGCGATCACCGTGCAGGACGCAAGCCGCATCGGCATCGCCGCAGCGGGCCCGTGCGCGGCCGTGCTCGCCCATGCGGAAGGCCTGCAGGCGCACGCACGCGCGGTCGAACTGCGCCTGGAGCGCGCGGCATGAACGCAACGGTGAACGCCTTGTTGCGCGAGGACTTGCGCGATTTCGCCGGTTACAAGTCCGCGCGCACCGATCTGCTCGATGGCAGTGTCTGGCTCAACGCGAACGAGTCGGCCTGGGCGAATCCTTCCGATGCCGATGCAAAGTTGCGGCGCTACCCGGATCCGCAACCACGTGCGCTGTGTTCGCGGCTGGCGGCGCTGTACGACATCGAACCCGCGCAACTGCTGGTCGGCCGCGGCAGCGACGAGGCCATCGACCTGTTGATCCGGGCGTTCTGCGCGCCTGGTCAGGGTGCGATCGCGATCGCACCGCCGGTGTTCGGCATGTACGCGGTCTGCGCACGCCTGCATGGCGTTCGCATCGTCGAAGTGCCATTGGTCGATGGCCAGCAGTCACTCCGCGTCGACTTGCAGGCATTGGGCGACGCGACATTGGCCAGCGGTGCCAGCCTGGTGTTCCTGTGTTCGCCCGGCAATCCGTCCGGCGAGGCATTGCCGCTCATCGACATCGCCGCACTCGCCATCCGCCTGCGCGGCAAGGCCATCGTGGTGGTGGATGAAGCCTACGGCGAATATTCCGACGTGGCATCCGCCACTGCGCTTTTCCCCGCGCACGAGAACATCGCGGTGCTGCGCACGCTGTCGAAGGCACATGCGCTGGCGGCCGCGCGGGTCGGCTGCGTGTTGGGTTCGCCGGAATTGATCGGCGTGCTGCGCCGCTGCCAGGCCCCGTACCCGATCCCGCAACCCGTCACCGAGGCCGCATTGCAGGCGTTGACGCCGCAGGCGCAGGCCAGCACGGCCGCGCGCGTGATCGAAATCCTCGGCTTGCGCGAACGCTTGGCCGAGGGCCTGCGCAGCCTGCCGCAGGTATTGCGCGTGTACCCGTCGGCCGGCAATTTCCTGCTGGTGCGCTTCGTCGATGCCGATGCCGCGTTCGCGCAGTTGCTCGAGGCCGGCGTGGTGGTGCGCGACATGCGCGCGATGCCGCAACTAGGCGACGCGCTGCGGATCACCATCGGCACCGCGGAGGAATGCCGGCGGGTGCTGGCAGCGCTCGATGCGGACGCGGTGGAGGTGGCGGCATGAGCGGCAAACCGATCCTGTTCGTCGATCGCGACGGCACCCTGATCGAGGAGCCGGAGGATTTCCAGATCGATGCCTATCCGAAGCTGCGTTTCGTGAAAGACGTGATTCCGGCGATGCTGAAACTGCGCGACGCGGGCTACGACTTCGTCATCGTCAGCAACCAGGACGGGCTGGGCACCGATGCATATCCGCGCGCGACCTTCGAAGGCCCGCATGCATTGATGATGCAAGTGTTCGAGAGCCAGGGCATCCGCTTCCGCGACGTGCTGATCGACGAAAGTTTCCCGCACGAAAACAAGCCGACCCGCAAGCCCGGACTCGGCATGATGATCGGCTACCTGCAGGATCGCGATATCGACTGGACGCGCTCGGGCATGGTCGGCGACCGGCCGACCGACATCGAGTTCGCCGACAACCTCAGGATCCGCGGCTTCCAGCTCAAGACCGCGCAGTTCGGCGGCGAGTGGGACTGGAACGGCATCGCCCATGAGCTCGCCGACGCGCCGCGTCGCGCGGTGGTCGTGCGCAACACCAAGGAAACGAAGATCCGTGTCGAGGTCGACCTGGATCGCGTGGCCGAGCCGCGGATCCACACCGGCTTGCCGTTCTTCGACCACATGCTGGAGCAGATCGGCAAGCACGGCGGTTTCGCGCTGGACGTGCGCACCGACGGCGACCTGCACATCGACGAGCACCACACGGTGGAGGACACCGGGCTCGCCCTTGGCCAGGCATTGAAGGAAGCGCTGGGCGACAAGCGCGGCATCCGTCGCTACGGCTTCACCCTGCCGATGGACGAAGCATTGGCGAGCGCCGCACTGGATTTCAGCGGACGGCCGTACTTCGTGTTCGATGGCGAGTTCAAGCGCGAGCGCGTCGGCGACCTGCCGACAGAACTGGTGCCGCACTTCTTCCGTTCGGTCTGCGATGCGTCGGGGCTGAACCTCAACCTGCAGGTGCGTGGCGACAACGACCACCACAAGGTCGAGGCCTGCTTCAAGGCGCTTGCACGCGCGCTGCGCCAGGCGATCAGGCGCGAGGGCGCGGAACTGCCATCGACCAAGGGCACGCTGTGACTGCATTGGCACTGATCGATGCCGGCGGCGCCAACCTCGGCTCGGTGCGTTATGCACTGGAACGCCTTGGCGTGGAGGCGCGCATCGTCCGCGACGCCGATGGCCTGCGCGATGCCGAACGCATCATCCTGCCTGGCGTTGGCGCAGCGGCACCGGCGATGGCCTTGTTGCGCGAACGCGGGCTCGTCGAGCCATTGCGAACGACGCGGTTGCCCCTGCTCGGCATCTGCCTGGGCATGCAGTTGCTGTTCGAGTCGTCCGCCGAAGGTGATGTCGAATGCCTCAGACTGTTGGCGGGACGCATACGCAAGCTCAGCGCGACACCGGGGATACGCGTGCCGCACATGGGCTGGAATACGTTGCAATCGCGCGTCGCATCGCCCTTGCTCGACGGCGTGGCCGACGAGGCGAGCGCCTATTTCGTGCACAGCTACGCGGCACCGGTGACCGACGACTGCATCGCCGCGTGCACACACGGCGAGCCATTCGCCGCGATGGTGCAACGTCGCAACGTGGCGGGCGCGCAATTCCACCCGGAGCGCTCGGCCGCGGTCGGCGCGCGCCTTCTTTCGAATTTCCTGCAATGGAACGGCGCATGAGCTTTACTGTCTATCCGGCCATCGACGTGCGCGAGGGACGCGTCGTGCGCCTGCGCCAGGGCGACTACGCCGAAGAGACGCGTTACGGCGACGAGCCGTTGGCGTTCGCGACGCGCTATGCCGATGCGGGCGCGACATGGCTGCATCTGGTCGATCTGGATGCGGCGAAGGCGGGCGGTTACACCTTGCAGGCATTGCTGCGCGACATCGCCGCAACGACATCGCTGCGCGTGCAGACCGGCGGTGGTGTGCGCAGCCGTGACGACGTCGCGGCCTTGCTCGATGGCGGCGCATCGCGCGTGGTGATCGGTTCGCTCGCAGTGCGCGATCCCGCGAGTGTGTTGGCGTGGATCGGCGAATTCGGCAGCGAGCGCATCACCGTCGCGCTGGACACCCGCCGCGATGCCGATGGTGTCTGGCGCTTGCCCGTGCACGGCTGGACCGAGACCGCATCGGAAACCCTGAACGACTTGCTGCGCCGCTATGCGGATGGCGGTCTGAAACATCTGCTGTGCACCGACATCGACCGCGACGGGATGTTGTCCGGGCCCAACATCGGGTTGTATCGGGATGTGTGTGCGGCGCATCCGTCGCTGCAGTTGCAGGCCAGCGGTGGTGTTCGCGATGTCGCCGACGTGATCGCCGCGCGCGCAGCGGGTTGCAGCGGTGCCGTGCTCGGCAAGGCCTTGCTGGAAGGCCGGCTGTCGCTGGCGGAGGCGCTGGCATGCTGAGCCGGCGCATCATTCCCTGCCTGGACGTGCGCGATGGCCGCGTGGTCAAGGGCATCAGGTTCCGCGATCACGTCGACATGGGCGACATCGTCGAACTGGCCACGCGCTATCGCGACCAGGGCGCGGACGAACTGGTGTTCTACGACATCACCGCCAGCCCGCAGGGACGCAGCGTGGATCGCGGCTGGGTCGAGCGCGTTGCGCGGGTCATCGATATCCCGTTCTGCGTGGCCGGCGGTATCCGCAGCGTCGATGACGCGCGTGCCGTGTTGCTCGCCGGTGCGGACAAGGTGTCGATCAATACGCCGGCACTGGAACGGCCCGCGTTGATCGGCGAACTCGCCGAGGCCTTCGGCGTGCAGTGCGTGGTCGTCGGCATCGATTCCGTGCGCGAGGCCGACGGCGAATGGCGCGTGCGCAGCAATACGGGCGATCCCGATTCGATGCGCGCACCCGGCAAGCGCACGCTCGACTGGGTGGTCGAAGTGCAAACCCTCGGTGCCGGCGAGATCGTGTTGAACTGCATGGGCAGCGACGGCGTGCGCAGCGGCTACGATATCGAACAACTGCAGGCCGTGCGCGCGATCTGCGGCGTGCCGCTGGTCGCCTCCGGCGGTGCCGGCGAGGCCGTGCACTTCGCCGACGTATTCCGCGCGGCTGATGTCGACGCTGCGCTTGCGGCCAGTGTCTTCCATTCCGGTGCGGTGCCGATCCCGGCACTCAAACAGGCCCTGCGCG
This sequence comes from Thermomonas sp., assembly GCA_036666995.1. Taxonomy (GTDB): domain Bacteria; phylum Pseudomonadota; class Gammaproteobacteria; order Xanthomonadales; family Xanthomonadaceae; genus Thermomonas. Next base: position 4,302 of record JAVWUU010000061.1, on the reverse strand, counting down.
CGCAGGGCATCGAGGTGCGGTTGTGACGCAAGCCATCGACATCGATATCGACGCACTTGCCTGGGAAAAACAGGATGGCCTGCTGCCGGCGATCGTGCAGGATGCCGACACCCTGCGTGTGCTGATGCTCGGGTACATGAGCCGCGAGGCGCTGCAGGCCACGCTCGAGAGCCGCAAGGTCACGTTCTTCAGCCGCAGCAAGCAGCGCCTGTGGATGAAGGGCGAAAGCTCCGGCGACGTGCTCGACCTCGTCCACATCGAAGCCGATTGCGACAACGATACGTTGCTGGTGCAGGCGCGACCGCGCGGCCCGACCTGCCACCTCGGCCGCGCCAGTTGCTTCCTCTCGGCACCGGCCAGCGAACTGGCTGCGTTGGACGCGCTGATCGCCACCCGCGAGCGCGAGCGTCCCGAAGGCAGCTACACCACGAAACTGTTCGATGGCGGTATCCGTCGGATCGCGCAGAAGGTGGGCGAGGAGGGCGTGGAAACTGCATTGGCCGGCGTCGTGCAGGACGATGAGGCCCTGCTCGGCGAGTCCGCCGACCTGCTGTATCACCTGCTGGTGTTGTTGCGCGCGCGCGGACTCTCGCTGGCCGACGTCGAGCGCGTGCTGGAATCGCGGCGCGGCTGATCCGCAGGAAAGAGCCCCGGATGCGCTTCGCTTATCCGGGCTACGCCAACTTCCATGCAAGCGAGATCTAGACCAGGCTGACCGAATGCCGCACGCAGTTGCGGCCATCGTCCTTGGCGCGATAGAGCGCCTCATCGGCCAGCCGGATCACGTCTTCCGGGGTGGCGCGTTCGCCGGTCGCGGTGTGTACGCCGATGCTCGCGCTGAGATGGATGCCGCGGCCGTCGTGATCCACCGGCGTCTGGTGGATGCGCAGCCGCACTGCTTCGGCGACCTGCAGCGCCTGTTGCGCATCCAGGCCGGGCAGCACCGCCACGAATTCCTCGCCACCGAAGCGCGCCACGATGCCGCCGCGCGGCAGCACCACGTCCTCGATGCAGCGCGCCGCGACATTCAGGCAGTCGTCGCCGACCAGGTGCCCGTGGGTGTCGTTGATCCGCTTGAAATGGTCGAGGTCGAGCAGCAGCAGTGCGACCGGCAGGTGGCTGGCGTTGCGCTGCTCCAGCGCCTGCGACAGCGCTTCGCGGAAATGGCGGCGGTTGTAGACGCCGGTGAGCGGATCGCGCTGGCTGTATTCGCGCAACTGCACGTTGGCCTCGCCAAGTTGCGCCATCGCCGTGCGCAACTGGCGGGTGCGGTCGATCACGCTGCGCTCCAGCCGTTCGTTGTTTTCCTGGACGATGCGGATGTTCTCGTTGCGCAGGCCGGCATAGCGCGAACCCAGCGCCAGCGACAGCAGCAGCATCTCCAGCGCGGAGCCGATCTGCACGCCGTTGAGCGTCCAGAAATTCTGCGGCACCAGGCCGAAGGCGAGCAGGGTGAACGCGGTGGTACCGGCCAGGAACAGCGACCAGGCCAGCAGCAACAGGCGTGCGGGCTTGTAGCCACGGCGCAGCATCACCACCGTCGCCACCATGATCCAGACCACGCCGACCAGCACCGCTCGCGAGGCCAGCGGCGTGGCCGTGCTGTACGGCAGCCAGAACGAGGCGATGCCGAGCGCCACGAAGAAACCCGCCATGCACAGGCTGACGATGTTGCCGCGCGGCCAGCGTTCCGGCAGCTCGAGGAAACTGCGGGTGAACAACTGCATGCCGATCAAGGCCAGGCAGATCGACAGCGGCACCGAGGCATCCGCCAGCCATGCCGAATCCGGCCAGAAGTATTCGAATCCGTAGCCGTTGAGGGTGAACAACACCAGCCCGAATGCGCCGGTATGCAGCAGGTACCAGAAGTAGCCGGAATCCCGCAGCATGATCCACAACACCAGGTTGTAGAACAGCAGCGCCAGCACGATCCCGTAGTAGAGGCCGGTGGAGAATTGCGCGTCGCGCATGACTTCGGTGAAGGCGCGCGGCGTGTACAGCACCAGCGGCACCTGCATCGAACTCTGGCTCTGTACGCGCACCAGCAGTTCCACCTGCTCGCCCGGTGGCAGGTCAAGCCTGAAATTGGGATGGCGATAGCGGATGTAGCGACTGGCGAACGGCGCATGGTCGCCGCTGGCATGATGCTCGACCCGGCCATCCGGATAGCGCAGGTACAGATCCAACTGGTCGCTCAACGCGTATTGCTGGACCAGTAGCCAGCGTGGTTCATCGCGCTGCGTGTTCACCAGCGGCAGGTAGAACCAGTAGGCACCCTTCTGGAAGCCGAAGGCGGGGCTGCCGTCGGGCAGGGGCGCGAACCTGCCGGCACGCGCATGCGCGAAGGCATCGGTGGTGCCGTCGCTGGCATGCACGTCATGCCGGTACGTGATCACCTGGTTGAGCGGGATCGCCGCTTCCCCGGCCAGCCGCAACGGTTCGACGGCACGCGCTGGCCATGCCGAGGCAAGCAGCACCAGTGCCGCCGCCAACAGCCACGCCTGCAACATGCCACTGGATGCGCGCAAACGCTCCCCCGCCGATAGGTCCCCTGCGGCGATTCTAGTGCAGCCGCCGCCTCAGCGTGGCGCGCCATAATGAGGCATGACCGGACTCCTGCTTGCCGCCGCGCTGGCCCTTGGCGCACATGTCGATACACCGCCGGTTGCCTGCGTGCCGGTGCATGTCGAAGCGCCGATGCCGCTGCCGCGTGCGGATCGGAGCGGGCCGGGCTGCATCGCCTACCAGCGCACGGCGCGCACGGATCGTGGCGATACCGCCCGCGTCCTTGTCTTCGGCGACCCGCAGGTGAAGTCCGCCCATGATGTCGACTACTTCCGTCGCGACATCATCGCGCCGCTCGTCGGCAGGCATGACGCGACGCTGGGCATCACCCTGGGCGACCTGGTCGACGACGTGCCGGCGCTGCTGCCCGAGGTGAAGGCCGCGACGGCCTCGCTCGGCGTTCCGTGGCTGCATGCGCCCGGCAACCACGACGTCGACCCCGGCGCGACCAGCGATGCCGATTCCCTCGGCAACTTCCATCGCGCGGTCGGGCCGGACACCTTCGCCCGCCAGACCGCGCTGGCGAACATCGCCGTGCTCGACGATGTCATCGCGATGCCGGGCCGCAAGCCGGCCTACATCGGCGGCCTGCGCGAGGACCAGTTCGCTTTCCTCGAACGCTGGCTGCCGACGCTCGCGAAAGACCGCCTGCTGGTGCTGGCGATGCACATCCACCTGTTCGACGAGGCCGGCAAGGACAGTTTCCGCGACGCCGACCGCGAGCGCCTGTTCGCCTTGCTCAAGCCGTTCCCGCATGTGCTGGTGCTGAGCGCGCACAGCCACACCCAGCGCCATGTGTTCCACGATGCCGCCACCGGCTGGGACGGTACGAACCCGCTGCACGAGTACAACGTCGGCGCGGCCTGCGGTGCGTACTGGTCCGGTGCAGCGGACGCGCAGGGCATTCCCGCCGCAACGATGCCGGATGGCACGCCCAACGGCTACGCGGTGCTCACGATGAAGAAGGGCGGCGACTACGCGCTCGCCTGGCACAACGCACGCGATCCGATCGACCGCCAGATCGGCCTGCATGCGCCGAAGATGTTGCGACGCGGCGCTTACCCGGCCTGGGGTGTGTTCGCGAATGTGTACATGGGCATGGACGACACCCGCGTCGAGTTCCGCGTCGATGGCGGCGAGTGGCTGGCGATGAAGAAGGTGCTGCAGCCGGATCCGGCGCTGCTCGCGGAGAACGCGCTGGACGACGCCAGCGACGTGCTGCGCGGCTTCGACCGTTCACCCGAGGCGGAGGCATCCACGCATCTGTGGCGCGGCGCATTGCCGACGAAACTGGATGCCGGCGAGCACGTGGTCGAGGTGCGTGCGTTCGATCGCTGGCGCGGAGAAACGCGCGCGACGACGACCTATCGACTGGAAGAAGCGCCGCGCTGAGGCATGGCCGGATCGACCCCTTCGCGGGGCGATGCTGTTCCGGTTTCTTCGCCCGGCTCGGTCAGCGGCCACGGATACGGCATCGGCTCGCCGGCAGCGAGTCGTGAGCGCCAGTCGGCAAGCGTGGCCTGGATCGCCTTCCCTTCCGAGATCTGCGGATACGACGGTTCGAAGTCCTCGGCTTTTTCCCAGCCGGCGATGCGTCCTTCTGCGTAGCGGAATGCGCCCGCGAAGTCGGTGCCGCGGTTCAATCCTTCCACCAGCCAGGCGCGTCCGAAGTACGTCGCAGTGGAATCGCTATCACAACCGAACGACGGGCGGTCGCCGCGTGCCGCCGTCATCAAC
>JAVWUU010000060.1:15065-15356 GCA_036666995.1 Thermomonas sp. | reverse complement strand
CTTTCCCGCGGCTTGCTTGTGCTGGCCATCCTGTTGCTGGGTGCGTGCGTGAGCATTCCCGAACGCGCCAGCGGGAGCTTCGTCGAACGCAGCATCGACGTGGCCGGCACCACGCATCGTTACCAGGTCTTCGTGCCCGCCTCCGCCGCAGGTGGCCGCACACCGCCTGTGATCGTGTTCCTGCACGGTTCCGGCGAGCGCGGCGATGACGGTGCGAAGCAGACGCAGGTCGGCATCGGTCCGTATATCCGCGCGCACCTGAACGACTTCCCGGCGATCGTGGTGTTCCCG
>JAVWUU010000060.1:0-15055 GCA_036666995.1 Thermomonas sp. | reverse complement strand
CCGATGAGACCGAGTGGGGCGACAACGCAGGCCTGGTCTTCGCCACGCTGGATGCCGCCACCCGCGAATTCAACGGCGACCCGAATCGCACCTATCTCACCGGCCTGTCGATGGGCGGCTACGGCACCTGGGACATGGCCCTGCGCGCACCCGGACGCTTCGCCGCACTGGTGCCGGTGTGTGGAGGACTGGTCCATCCGCGGCGACCGTCGATGGGCGTCTCCGGCATCACCGGCACCGAGGATCCGTACGCAGCGGTGGCGGCAAGGCTCAAGGACACGCCGGTCTGGCAATTCCATGGGGCGAAGGACGATGTGGTCTTGCCGGAATACTCGCGACAAATCGACGCGGCGTTGCAGGCTGCAGGCGCGCGAGACGCCCACCTGACGATCTTCCCCGATGCCAACCACAACAGCTGGGATCCCGCGTACTCGCAGACACCCGGGCTGTGGACCTGGCTGTTCGCGCAACGGAAGCGCACGCGATGAAGCGTTCGCTGCAAGGCATGGCCTTCGCGATGCTGGCGCTCGCCGCATGGCCGGCGTGCGCGCAAGTCGAGATCCGCACCACCGCCGTGGAGCGCATTGCCTTCCAGAAGCAGGTGCTGGGCGCGCAACACCGCGACACGGTTGCGCGCGCCGTGCGCGCAACCAAGCGTGGCGACTGGAAAGAAGCGCTCGAGATCGTGCGGCCCGTGCTGGCCTGGTGCGACGGGTTGCTGGGCACGGGACGCGCATTGGTGAGCGTGGCCACCGAAGCCGAATACAGCGAGTACGTGGCGGCACGGGGGAATGGCGAGCCGGTCGACTGGGTCGACATGGCCTGCCCCGATACCTATCAGGTGCATGGCTTCGTCGCCGTCGAGGAGAAGCGCTTCGATGATGCGTTGGCCATGCTCGAAAAGACCATCCGGTTGGCGCCCTACTGGTCGGAGCCACTCACCGAACACGGGTTCGTGCTGAACCAGGTCGGGAGGCCGGCGGATGCACTGGCCAGCTATCGGTCGGCTCTTACGCTGTCCCGCAAGCATGAAGCAAACAAACGCGCCATCGCCCTGGCGCTGCGCGGCATCGGCTACAGCCATGTCGAACTGGGCGACCTCGATGCCGCCGAACAGGCTTACCTCGAGTCGCTGGAGGTCGAGCCGGGCAACGCGCTGGCGCAGCGCGAACTCGAGTACATCCGCGAGCAGCGCAAGAAGAACGCCGCCAAGCCCTAGTCGGAAAGCAGCGCTTCCAGCACCGCCATTCGCACCGCCACGCCGTTCGCGACCTGCCGCAGCACGCGCGATTGCGGACCATCGGCGACTTCATCGCTGATTTCCACGCCACGGTTCATCGGACCGGGATGCATCACGATCGCATCGGGGGTGGCACGGGCCAGCCGTTCGACGGTCAGGCCGTAATCGCGGTGGTAGTCGTCCAGCGAGGCTACCAACCCCTCTACCATGCGCTCGCGCTGCAGCCGCAACGTCATCACCGCGTCCACGCCCTCGAGCATCGCATCGACATCGTCGCTGACGATGCAACCCTGCAATGTGTCGTCATCGGGCAGCAGCGCGGCCGGTCCGCAGACTCGGATCTCGCCGCAACCTAACGTGCGCAACGCATGCAGGTCGCTGCGCGCGACCCGCGAATGCTTCACATCGCCCACCACCAGCACCTTCATGCGAGAGAAGTCGTCGCCCTTCGCCTGCCGCAAGGTCAGCATGTCCAGCAGGCCCTGGGTCGGATGGTTGCTGCGGCCATCGCCGGCATTCAGCAGCACCGTGCCGGGATTCGCCGCTGCCGCAAGTTCGGCCACCGCGCCATCGCGCTTGTGGCGCACCACGAACGCCTGCACGCCCATCGCCTCGAGCGTCTTCAGGGTGTCGATGTCGGCCTCCCCCTTGGTGGTGGACGAGGTCGACGCATCGAAGTTGAGCAGGTCGGCGCCGAGCCGCTGTGCCGCCAGCGAGAAGCTGGAGCGCGTGCGTGTGGATGGCTCGAAGAACAGCGTGCACACGGCCTTGCCGGCCAGCGCATGGCGCGCCCCATTGCCGCCGAATGCGTGTTGGGTGAGCCCCTGAGCGCGCCGCAGCAGCGTCTCCAGTTGCGTGCGCGACAACGCCTGCAGGCTCAGCAGGTGGCGCAAGCGTCCGTCGGAATCGGTTTGCGGATCCATGTCGCCTCGTTGCGTCGTGGTCATCGGTTCATTCCACCGCCACCGCATCCTGCGGCGCGGCCAGCCAGCGTTCGACGATGATCGCCGCCGCCATCGCGTCAAGCGCATCGGCATCGCGCTTGCGCTTGCGCCCTTCGGCGCGTTCGTCGGCGAAGCGTTGCGCTGCCTCGAGCGAACTGTTGCGCTCGTCGATCATAACCACCGGCACCTTCATGCGACTGCGCAGTTCGCGGGCGAATGCGCGCGCGGCCTTGCGGATCGGCTGGTCGCCGCCGTCGAGGGTCATCGGGTCGCCGACGACGAGGCCGTCCGGCCGCCATTCCCTGTACAGGTGCTCGAGGCGCGGCCAGTCGGGACTGCCATCGCGCACGTCGACCACCGCGATCGCACGCGGGCTGCCGAAGCTGCTACCCACCGCCACGCCGATCCGGCGTGCGCCGACATCGAAGCCCAACACGGTGCCGTCGGGCCGGATCGCCGCTGCGTCTCCGGGCGTGCTCACGCGTGACCGCTGTGGCCGGCGAGGTTGACCAGGTCCACGCCGATGCTGCCGGCTGCGGCTTGCCAGCGCTGCGGCAATGGCAGGTCGAACAGCACATCGAGGCGGTTCGGCACCATCAGCCAGCTGTCGTCGACAAGTTCCTGTTCGAGCTGCCCGGCACCCCAACCCGCGCAACCCAGCGCCACCACCGCCTGCGTCGGGCCTTCGCCACGCGCCAGCGCCTCCAGCACATCGCGCGAGGTCGTCAGGTACAGGCCGGCACCGACCGCCAAGGTCGAATCCCATTCACGGTCGCCATCGTGCAGGACGAAGCCGCGTTCGGGATGCACCGGCCCGCCGGCAAGGACGATCTGCGATTGCAGCGACTCGCTGTCGCTGCTGATGCCCATCTGCTGCAGTACCTCGCCCAGCGTGTACTCGGAGGGGCGGTTGACCACCACGCCCATCGCGCCGTCGCCGTCGTGCTGGCAGATCAGGGTCACGCTGCGCGCGAACTCGGAGTCCTGCAGGGACGGCAGCGCGATCAGCAAGTTGTTGCCGAAGCTGTGCGCGTGTTCATGCATGACGGCATTGTAGCGTGGCGAACCAAGCTACACGCTGGCGCGTACACGCCCCTCAGCGAAGTTCGGCGATCTCGACCCCGTCCAGGCCCTGCGCCAGCGTGCGTGCGTCGCCGCCCTGCGCCAGCTTGATCCGCAAGCGGACCTCGTTCTGCGAGTCGGCGAAGCGCAGCGCGTCCTCGTAGCTGATCTCGCCGGCCTGGTAGAGCTCGAACAGGCTCTGGTCGAAGGTCTTCATGCCCAGCTGGACGGATTCCTTCATCACGTCCTTGAGCTTGTGGATCTCGCCGTCGCGGATGTAGTCCTGGACCAGCGGCGTGCCCAGCAGGATCTCCATCGCCACCCGCCGGCCCTTTCCGTCCGGAGTCGGGATCAACTGCTGCGCGACCACTCCCTTGAGGTTGAGCGACATGTCCATCAGCAGCTGGTTGCGGCGGTCTTCCGGGAAGAAGTTGATGATGCGGTCCATCGCCTGGTTGGCGTTGTTCGCATGCAGGGTGCACAGCACAAGGTGGCCGGTCTCCGCGAAGGCGATCGCGTGGTCCATGCCCTCGCGGGTGCGCACCTCGCCGATCATGATCACGTCGGGCGCCTGGCGCAGGGTGTTCTTCAGCGCGTTCTCCCAGTTGTCGGTGTCGATGCCGACTTCGCGCTGGGTGATGATGCAGCCGTCGTGCTTGTGCACGAATTCGATCGGATCCTCGATGGTGATGATGTGCCCGGTCGAGTTGTGGTTGCGGTAGCCGATCATCGATGCCAGCGACGTCGATTTACCTGTGCCGGTCGCGCCCACGAAGATGATCAGGCCGCGCTTGGTCATCGCCAGCGTCTTGATGATCGGCGGGAGGTTCAGCTCCTCCACCGTCGGGATCCGCGTCTCGATCCGGCGCAACACCATGCCGACCTGGTTGCGCTGGTAGAAGCAGCTGACGCGGAAGCGGCCGACTCCGGACACGCCGATCGCGAAGTTGCATTCGTGGGTCTTCTCGAACTCCTCGCGCTGCTGCGGCGTCATCACGTTCAGCACCAGGTCGCGCGACTGCTGCGGGGTCAGTGGCGCCTGGGTGATCGGGCTGATCTTGCCGTGCACCTTCATCGACGGCGGCATACCGGCGGTGATGAACAGGTCGGACGCCTTCTGGTGCGCCATCAGCTTGAGGAACGAGGTGAAGTCGATGCTGCTCATACCGTGGCTCCGATTCGGGGTCCCGCCTGTCCTGTGAGCGAGCGGCCGCTCATCATTCGAACAACCGCTTGTCCTTCGCGTACTCCTTGGCCTGCTGTCGACTGACCATGCCACGCTTGACCAGGTCCTGCAGGTGCTGGTCCAAGGTCATCATGCCCGCGTTCTGGCCGGTCTGGATCGCCGAGTACATCTGCGCGACCTTGTCCTCGCGGATCAGGTTGCGGATGGCAGGGGTGCCGACCATGATTTCCCAGGCAGCGGTACGGCCACCGCCGGTCTTCTTCAGCAACGCCTGGGAGATCACCGCGCGCAGCGACTCGGACAGCATCGAGCGCACCATCGGCTTCTCGCCGGCGGGGAACACGTCGATGATGCGGTCGATGGTCTTGGCCGCGCTGGAGGTGTGCAGGGTGCCGAACACCAGGTGGCCGGTTTCCGCGGCGGTCAGCGCCAGGCGGATGGTTTCCAGGTCGCGCAATTCGCCGACCAGGATGATGTCCGGGTCTTCACGCAACGCCGAGCGCAGCGCTTCGTTGAAGCCGTGCGTGTCGCGGTGCACTTCGCGCTGGTTGATCAGGCACTTCTGCGAGGTGTGCACGAATTCGATCGGATCCTCGACCGAGAGGACGTGCGCGGATTCGTTCTTGTTGATGTGGTCGAGCATCGCCGCCAGCGTGGTCGACTTGCCGGAGCCGGTCGGTCCGGTGACCAGGATCAGGCCCTGCGGCTGGTCCATCAGTTCCTTGAAGATACGCGGGCACCCCAGGTCTTCCAGGGTCAGCACTTCCGAGGGAATGGTGCGGAACACGGCACCGGCGCCGCGGTTCTGGTTGAACGCGTTGACGCGGAAACGGGCCAGCCCGGGGATCTCGAACGAGAAGTCGACCTCGAGGAATTCCTCGTAATCGCGGCGCTGCTTGTCCGACATGATGTCGTAGACCAGCGAGTGCACATGCTTGTGTTCGAGCGCGGGGATGTTGATGCGACGCACGTCGCCATCGACGCGGATCATGGGTGGCAGGCCGGCGGACAGGTGCAGGTCCGAAGCCTTGTTCTTGACCGAAAACGCCAGAAGCTCTGCGATATCCATGGTGGCACTACTCCCCGTGGCGCACGGCATCTCCCCTGCCGTGCAAGTCGTCGTTACCGCACCAGGGCATCCGGCCCCGTCGCGACGCTTCGAGTTCCGGGCAGAGCCCGTCCTCGCGTGCCAGCGCACCGACGCTTTCGCGGCGGAACCTGGCGGGCGCAGCCTCCTTGCAGCACCCTTGAGCCCGCTGTCGCCAGGACAGGGGGCCGTGGGCAGTATATGCCTCCCGCAGTCGCCGACAATGACCCCATGGAACCCGACCGCAAGGCCCTTGCCGACATCCTGCTTGCGATGGACAACGCAAGCCGCGTGGCCGCCCGGCCAGACCCGGCCCGCCTGCTCGCGGTGTCGAAGACCCGCAGCCATGCGGAGATCGCCCTGCTGGCCGAAGCCGGGCAACAGGCATTCGGCGAGAACTACGTGCAGGAGGCCCTGCCGAAGATCGAGGCCCTGCGTGGCCTGGGCCTGGAGTGGCACCTGATCGGCCACCTGCAGTCGAACAAGGCGGACCTGGCGGCGCGCGCCTTCGACTGGGTGCAGTCGGTCGACCGGCCAAAGCTGGTCGCCGCACTTGCCCGCCACCGCCCGGGCGAACTGGCTCCGTTGAACGTGCTGCTGCAGGTCAACATCGATGACGAGTCCAGCAAGCATGGTTGCGCGCCAACCGACATCGATGCATTGGCCGATGCGGTCGTCGCCGAGCCGCGATTGCACCTGCGCGGGCTGATGGCGATCCCCGCCCCGCACGAACACATGACGCGGCGGCGCGACGCCTTTCGTGCGATGCGTACGCTGTTCGATGCGCTGCAGGCACGGCATCCCGGCATCGACACGCTGTCGATGGGAATGAGCGAGGACTTCGTGCCCGCCATCGAGGAAGGTGCCACCATGGTGCGCATCGGCAGCGCCCTGTTCGGCGCGCGACCGCCAAAGCCGGAGAACATTGCATGAGCGACACCATCGCCTTCATCGGCGGCGGCAACATGGCGCGCAGCCTGATCGGTGGACTGGTCGCGCAAGGCCGCGATCCCGCTTCGATCCGGGTCGCGGAACCCGTGCCTGCATTGCGCGACGCGCTCGCCGCGGATTTCGGCGTGACGGTGATCGAGGACGGCACGGAGGCGATTGCAGGCGCCGACACCTGGGTGTTCGCGACCAAGCCGCAGGTCTTGCGCGCGGTCTGCGAATCCCTTGCGGCGCAGGCGCAGGCCACGCGCCCGCTCGTCGTGTCCATCGCCGCCGGCATCACCGCCGCGCAACTGCAACGCTGGCTGGGCGGCGACATCGCCATCGTGCGGACGATGCCGAACACGCCGGCATTGCTCGGTGCGGGCGTGACCGGGCTATTCGCCAGCGATCGCGTCGATGCGCAGGGCCGCGACTTCGCCGATGCCTTGCTGTCGGCTGCAGGCAAGACCGTGTGGATCACCGACGAAGCGCAGATGGATGCGGTGACCGCCGTGTCCGGCAGCGGCCCCGCCTATGTCTTCCTGCTGGCAGAGGCGATGGTCGATGCCGGCATCGGCGAGGGCTTGCCGCCCGAGGCAGCGCGCACGCTCGCGCTGCAGACCGTCCTCGGCGCCGCACGCATGCTCACCGAATCCGATGTCGATGCGGCCGAGCTGGGCCGTCGGGTCACTTCGCCGAACGGCACCACCCAGGCGGCGATCGAAACGTTCGAGGCCGGTGGCTTGCGGACGCTGGTCGCCGACGCGATCCACGCCGCCCGCGTGCGCGGTGCCGAGCTATCCGCCGCCAACGAATGAGGATGCCTCGATGCGCCATTCCACCTTCTTGTTGATCTGCCTCGCGCTGGCCGCCTGCGACCGCGGACAACCGGTGCAGCCCGCCACACCGATGCCGGCCGTTGCATCGTCCACCACCACGGTCGGTGGCGTGACCTTGCAAACCTCGACCGTCGCGTTGGCCGGCCTGAGTGCCGAGGTCGCCGGGCGCTACGGCATCGAGTCATCGGGAGAGGGCGTGTTGCTGCTGGTCACCGTGCGCGATGCCGCCGGCAATGGCATCGACCCGGGCGACCTGCAACTGACCGCCACCGCATCGGTGTTGCCGGAGCCGCCGAAGCCGCTGGAACTCCGCGCGATCCAGACCGACGGCATGACCGACTACCTGGGCGTGGTGCAGGCGAAGGCACCGGCCAGCGTGAGCTTGAAGGTGACTGCGGTGCGTGGCGGATCGCGCGCCGACATCGCGACGACGGCTGAGTTGCAAGCGCGTTGAGCGATTGGGAAAGGGGTCAGAGTGAAGTTTCGCGACCAGCCTTGCTGACCAACCCAAGACTTATTGGCGCGAAATTCACTCCGACCCCTTTCCCCCCTGTCGCGCCGACCACGCGCGGATGATCCGCGCGATCTCCGCGACGCCATCGGTCAATGCCGCCGGGCCGGGCTGCAGGATCAGCGGCGACTTGATCTCGAAGAGTTGCCCATCCCGCACGGCGGGAATCGCGTCCCACCCGGGGCGCGCGGCGACTTTCTCCGGGCGGAACTTCTTGCCGCACCACGATCCCAGGATGATGTCCGGCGCGCGGCGGATCACCTCGCCGGCATCTTCCAGGATGCGCGCCTTCGCGAGCGATTCCAGCGCGCGCTCGGGGAAGATGTCGTCGCCGCCGGCGATGCGGATCAGTTCGGCCACCCAGCGGATGCCGGTGATCGGCGGCTCGTCCCATTCCTCGAAATACACCTTCGGCCGGCGCGGAAGCGACGCCGCCTCGTATTCGATCGTCTCCAATCCACGCTGCAACGTGTCGGCATAGGCATTGGCCTTGTCGCCGGCACCGACCAGAGCACCCAGCCGGCGGACGTAATCCACGATCTCCGCCACGCTGCGATGGTTGCTGATCCAGACCTCGACGCCATGGCGGATGAGTTCGGCGGCGATGTCGGCCTGGATGTCGGAAAAGCCGACCACGAAGTCCGGTTCCAGCTTGAGGATCTCGCCGATCTTCGCGCTGGTGAAGGCACTGACCTTGGGCTTTTCCTTGCGCGCGATCGCCGGACGCACGGTGAACCCGCTGATGCCGACGATGCGATCCTGCTCGCCCAGCGCATACAGGACTTCGGTGGGCTCCTCGGTCAGGCAGACGATGCGGCGCGGACCGATGCGCACATCGCTCACGGATACAGCATCCGCTTCGACCATGCGCCGTCGTCGCCGCATTCGTACAACCAGCGCTCGTGCAAGCGGTACTGCGCGCCGTACCAGAACTCGACATTGCGCGGCACCACCCGGAAGCCAGTCCAGCGCGGCGGGCGCGGAACCTCGCGGCCCTCGAACTCCGCCTCAACCTCGGCAAGCCGCGCCTCGAATGCATCGCGCGAGGCGAGCGTCTCGGATTGATGCGAGGCCCAGGCACCCAGCTGGCTGCCGCGCGGGCGACTGGCGAAGTAGGCGTCGGACTCCGCATCGGCCACGAGCGCCACGTCGCCTTCGATCCGCACCTGCACGCCGTCGCGCACGCGCGGCCAGTGGAACAGCAGCGCGCCCTGCGGATTGGCCTGCAATTCGCGGCCCTTGCGCCCGTCGAGATGCGTGTAGAACACGAAACCGCGTGCGTCGTGCGCCTTCAGCAATACGGTGCGCGCGGAGGGACGACCATGGGCGTCGGCAGTCGCCAGGGTCATGGCCGTGCGGTCCGGCTCGCCGGCGGCCAGCGCCTCGGCGAACAGGACATCGAAGGTGTCGAGGATGTCAGGAGGAAGTGTGCTCATGCGCGCATTGTCGCGCGCATGCCACGCCAGCGCATCCTCGATGGAGCGGGTCAGTTGACGATGAAACTGACCCGCAGGTTGACCCGCCATTCCTGCACATTGCCGTCGTCGTCGGTGACGACCTTGATCTCGTTGACCCACGCGCCCTTGATGTTCTTGACCGATTCCGAGCACTTCTTCAGCCCGTGCTTGACCGCATCTTCCATGCTGGTCTTGGAGGCGGCATTCAATTCGATGATCTTGGCGACGGACATGGCATCACTCCGGTATGGCCGGCGGCGATTCCGCCGGGGAGCGCCAGCCTCCGCCCGCGCCGGTTAAGGTCATGCAACGGCTGCTAGCATGTTGCGATGCGCAACGACGCCCTCACTCCAGCACGGCACGTCGTCCTGGTCGGCCCGATGGGATCCGGCAAGAGCACGCTGGGACGCGCGCTGGCGGCGCGTCTCGGTTTGGCCTTCATCGACGTGGATGCCTGCATCGAGGCGAGCGCGGGCCGCGACATCCCCGCGATCTTCGCCAGCGAAGGCGAGGCCGGCTTCCGCGAACGCGAGTCGCAGGCGCTCACCGATGCCCTGCATGGCGATGCGGCGGTCATCGCCACCGGCGGCGGCGCGATCCTGGCGGCCAAGAACCGCAGCGCGATGCGCGACGCCGGCACGGCGATCTACCTGATGGTCGATGCCGCGACCCAGCTGGCGCGCCTGGCCGGCGATACCGGCCGCCCGTTGCTGCAGGGCGAGGATCGCGCAACGAAACTGGCCACCTTGCAGGCGATCCGCGAACCGCTGTATCGCGAGGTCGCACACCACCTGTTCGATACCAGCAGGCTGGCCCCGGAGGCCGCGGTCGCGGCGCTGGCCGCCTTGCTCGAAGCCTCGGAGACCCACCTCGCATGACTGCCTCGCCACGCATCGTCGAAGTCGGCGGCGCCTCGCCGTACCGCATCACCATCGGTGCCGGCCTGCTCGATGACGGCAGCCTGCTGGCCGCCACGCTGCGCGGACGCCATGCACTGATCGTCAGCGACTCGAACGTGGCCCCGTTGTATGCCGACCGCGTCGAGGCCGCGCTGCAGCGCGCGAAACCGCAACTTCGCACCGCCCGCCATGTGGTCGGTGCCGGCGAAGGCGAAAAGACCCTGGCCAATTTCGGCGCGCTGGTCGAATCGCTGGCATCGCTGGGCGCCACCCGCGACGCCACCGTCATCGCCCTCGGCGGCGGCGTGGTCGGCGACATGGCCGGCTTCGCGGCGGCCTGCTGGATGCGCGGCATCGATTGCGTGCAATTGCCCACCACCCTGCTGGCGATGGTGGATTCCTCGGTCGGCGGCAAGACCGCGGTCGATATCCCGCAAGGCAAGAACCTGGTCGGCGCGTTCCATCCGCCGCGCGCGGTCATCGCCGACACCACCGTCCTGCGCACGCTGCCGCCGCGCGAACTGCGTGCGGGACTGGCCGAGGTCATCAAGTACGGCGCGATCGTGGATGCCGGGTTCCTTGCCTGGCTGGATGCGAACGCGGCCGGATTGCTGGCCGGCGATGACGCGCTGCTGGCCGAAGCCATCGCACGCAGCTGCCTGCACAAGGCCGGGATCACCGAGCGCGATCCGTTCGAACACGGCGAGCGTGCCCTGCTCAACTTCGGCCACACCTTCGGCCATGCGATCGAGGCCGAGGAAGCCGCGGGCGGCGGCGGTTACGGCCACGGCCTCAACCACGGCGAGGCGGTCGCAGTCGGCATGGTGTTGGCGGCCCACCTGTCGGCAGCGCTCGGGATGTCGTCGACGACGGATGCCGATGCCTTGCGCGCGTTGCTGCAACGGTTTGGCCTGCCGACCACGATCCCGACGGGGCTGGATCCTGCCAACCTGCTTGCACGCATGCGCCTGGACAAGAAGACACAGGCCAGCGGCCTGCGTTTCATCCTGTGGGATCGGCCGGGCGCGGCGCGCGTGGTCGCGGATGTCCCCGAGGACGTGGTGCTCGAGGTGCTCCGCAAGGCGTAGCGGGCTCGCCGTACAATTACGACATGCGCCTGCTGCTGCAACAACGTCCCGACGGCCGCGAAGCCCCGCGCTTCGTCCAACTGCAACTCCAGCCCGACCTGCTCGGAGGCTGGACGCTGCTGCGCGAGACCGGGCAGATCGGCGGCCGCAGCACGCTCAAGCGCGAACTGTACGCCGACCAGGCCAGCGCGCTGTCTGCCCTGGAATCGGCCCGCGACGCGCAGCTCAAGCGCGGCTTCCAACTGATGTTCGCGCAAGGCGCGGACGCACCCCGCTAACCGGAATCATCCTGTGACCCTGAAGAATGATCGCTTCCTTCGCGCCTTGCGCCGCGAACCCGTGGACTGCACGCCGGTCTGGTTGATGCGCCAGGCCGGGCGCTACCTGCCGGAGTACCGCGCCACCCGCAAGGCCGCCGGCAGTTTCCTGGCGATGGCGAAGAACCCGGAGCTCGCCTGCGAAGTCACCCTGCAACCGCTGCGCCGGTTCCCGCTGGACGCAGCCATCCTGTTTTCCGACATCCTCACCGTGCCCGACGCGATGGGGCTCGGCCTGTATTTCGTCGAAGGCGAAGGCCCGAAGTTCGAACGCCCGCTGCGCACGGTCGCCCAGATCGACCAACTCGCCGTGCCGGACATGGAAACCGAACTGCGCTACGTGATGGACGCGGTGCGCACCATCCGTCGCGAGCTCGACGGCAGCGTGCCGCTGATCGGTTTCTCCGGCAGTCCGTGGACGCTGGCCTGCTACATGGTCGAAGGCGGCGGCAGCAAGGACTGGGGCAAGGTCAAGGCGCTTGCGCTCAACGAGCCGGCGGCGATGCACAAGCTGCTCGACATCGTCACCGATGCGGTGATCGCCTACCTGTCCGCGCAGCACGCGGCTGGCGCGCAGGCGTTGCAGGTCTTCGACACCTGGGGCGGCACGCTCGGACCGGCGATGTACCGCGAATTCTCGCTGCCCTACCTCGTCCGCATCGCCCGCGCGCTCAAGGACCTGGGCGCACCGGTGATCCTGTTCGGCAAGGGCAATGCACCGCACCTCGACGACCTGTTCGCCTCGGGCGCGGATGCGATCGGCGTGGACTGGACGGTGACGCTCGAAGACGCGGCGCGTCGTGCAAACGGCCGCGTTGCGCTACAGGGCAACCTCGACCCGGCGATCCTGTACGGCAACACGGAGGCAATCCGCGCGCAAGCTGCGGTAGCGCTGGACAGTTACGCCGCCGGCAACTGCGGCTCGCGCGAGGGCCATGTGTTCAACTTGGGCCACGGCATGTCGCCGGACATGGATCCCGACCACGTCGGCGTGCTGGTCGAGGCCGTGCACGCCTACAGCAAGCGCTGAGCCACCGAATCCGCAGTTCGCTACCGGCCTACGCGACCGGCAGCGATGCCAGCGCCTGCGCCAGCATCGCACCGGTCACCGGCTTGCGCAGGAACCCGTCGAAGCCCGCCGCTTTCGCCTGCACTTCGGCATCACCATCGGAACGCGCGGTCACTGCGAGCAACGGGAAGCCATGCCCTTGCGCGCGCAACATCCGCGCCAGCGCAAGACCGTCCATGGCGGGCAGGTCAAGGTCGAGCAGGGCTGCATCGAACGTTCGCATCGCCACTTCGGTGAGTGCCGCCAGGCCATGGCCGGCATGCACGACCGCATGGCCCTGCGCTTGCAGCAGGCCACTGATGGCCTCGGCGACGATCAGGTCGTCCTCGACCAGCAGCAAGCTCAACGCCTTGGGCACATCGGCGGACGGTGCGACAACTGCGGGCAGCGGGGTGGTGGCTGCATCGGCATGCGCCAGCGGGAGTTCGACGATGAAACGGGTTCCTGCGCCAGGCACACTTTCGATGGCGATGCGCCCGCCCATGGCCGCCGCGAGCTCCTGCGAGATCGACAATCCGAGTCCGCTACCGCCGTAGCGCCCCGCGGTTTGCACGCCATCTGCCTGCTCGAAGCGGCGGAACAAGCGTGCCTGCTGTCCGGCGTCGAGGCCCGGGCCGGTGTCGGCGATGACGAAGCGCACGCCGTGCGGCGACAACGCGAAAGTTTCCAGCGCGACGTGGCCGGTGTCGGTGAACTTCACCGCGTTGCCGACGAGGTTAAGCAGGATCTGCTGCACCCGGGTGCGATCGCCGTGCAGCGCCGCCGGAGCGTCTGCCGCCAACCCATCGATGAACACGAGCCCTTTGCGTTCGGCAACCGGTGCCATCAGCGCCGCGACCTCGTCCAGCAGCGGTCGCAGGTCGAAATCCGCGTTCGCCAGCTGCAGTTTGCCGGCCTCGATCCTTGCAAGATCCAGGGCATCGTTGACCAGGCGGAGCAGGTGTTCGCCGGCGCGCCGGATCGCGTCCACGTGGCTACGCTGGCGTGGATCCAGCGTCGTGCCCTGCAGCAGTTCGCTCATGCCGAGCACCCCGGTCATCGGCGTGCGTACTTCATGCCCGAGGGTCGCGAGGAAGCGCGTCTTCGCCTCCGAAGCCTGCTCTGCGAGTGCGCGTTTCTGTTCCGCAAGTTGCCAGGCATGCCTGCGCCGCAGGCGATGCCGATAAGCCCGTGCCAGTGCGATCACCGTCAGCACAAGCAAGGCGAACAAGCCGGTTTTCGCCCATGTCGTGAGCCACCACGGGGGCGGCACGACGAAGGCCAGGCGCTGTTCCGAGGCTGCATTGCCCAAGGCATCCTGCGCACGCGTCCGCAACGTGTACTGCCCCGGTGCCAGACCGGTGAACACACGCTCACCATCTGCCCCCAGCGCCACCCAACCGGTGTCGAATCCGTCCAGCTTCGACCAGTAGCGGTTCGCCGCTGGATCATCGAAGGCCAGCAGGCGCGCGCGAATGCGCAGCTCGCGATCCTCGCGACCGAGCATGACCGAGGCCTGCAACGGCAAGTCGCGCCATTCGCCATCGCGGCGCACGGCGATGCCGTCGAAGTGCAACGCTGGCCGCATCGGCGGGTGATCCGGCGCAGTGGTGTCCACCAGGACCACGCTTCCGTCCGCAGTCGCGGCGACCAGGACGCCGTCATCGCGCAGCAGGATGGCGCGATCGAGGTATTCCTCGTTGCTGTTGCCATCCTGCATGCCGATGTGACGCAGGTTGCTGCGCGCGGCATCCCAACGGTACATGCCGCGACTGGTCGTGACCCAGACCCGGTGCCGGGCGTCCACCACCAACCCCGCTGCCGCGACGGCGGGCATGCCTTGATGGGCCTCGACGCGCTCGATCGATGCCCAGCCGCGCGCATCACGCCTGAATTTCTCCATCCCGGACAGGCGCTGCACCCACACATGATCCGGTCCGTCGAAGGCGAGCGCATGTACTCGCTCGCGACCGAGTGCCTCGACGGGCAGGAATTTCTGCTTGGCGGCGTCGTAGCGTGAAACACCGCCATCACCAGCGACCCATGGTTCTCCAGTCGGCGCGATGACCATCGCATCGATGTCGGCATTGCCCAAGCCACCGGCATCGCCGGCGGGAATGTCGCGCAGGATGTTGCCGGTGGTGGTGTCGCGCTGTTGCACGCCGCCGCCGGCGGCTCCAATCCAAAGCGTTCCATCATCGGCAACGAAGATATGCCCAACTTGGACGGAAGGTGTAGGTGCAATTGGGTCTTGTTCACCCCATTCGTCGATCGCTCCATCCTGGCTGATTCTGATCAGACCAAGCCGATGACCGAGCCAAAGCTGTCCGGTTCCATCCTCGACAATCGATGCAGTTTTTATATTCTGCAACCGGGCTAATGCATCGGCTTCCAAGGGGAAAAACGAGCCATTGCTTGCCAAACGCTCGACTACCCCATTCATCCCT
>JAVWUU010000059.1:0-15546 GCA_036666995.1 Thermomonas sp. | reverse complement strand
GCTGCGCCGCTTCGAGCGCGACGGCAGTGGTTGGCGCGAAGTGGGTGAGCCCGCGCCGATCAGCGTGGGCCGCACCGGCACCGCCTGGGGCATCGGCCTGAGCACGGCGCGCAGCGATGGCCCGGTCAAGCGCGAAGGCGATGGCAAGGCGCCGGCCGGCGTGTTCGCGATCGGCATCGCGTTCGGCTATGCCAAGGATGCGCAGACCGGCCTGGACTACAAGGGCATGGGCGTCAACGACTGGTGCATCGATGTGCCCGAGTCGCCGATGTACAACCAGATCGTCGACCGCAGCGTGGCCAAGGCGCCGGGACTCGACAAATCCAGCGAACCGATGCGCCTGGACCTGCATGCGAAAGGCGACCAGCGCTACCGGCAGGGCTTCGTGATCGAGCACAACGCCGGTGGCAGCACGCCGCGCGGCGGCAGTTGCATCTTCGCCCACCTGTGGGGATCGCCGGGACAGGCGACCGCAGGCTGCACCGCGATGGCGCCGGAGACCATGCAACCGCTGCTGGCCTGGCTCGACCGCAGCCGCAAGCCGGTGTTCGTGCTGCTGCCGAAGCCGCAGTACGCCGCACTACAACATGAGTGGAACCTGCCGGAGATCGTGCGATGAGCCAGACCAAGCGCGTATTGAGCGGCCTTGTCGCCGGCATCGCCGTCGGCATCCTGTTGGCGTGGCGGGATGCGCCGCTGGCGTTGCAGGTCGCCGACATCGTCGAACCGTTCGGCAAGCTGTGGCTCAACGCATTGCAGATGACCGTGGTGCCGCTGGTGCTCGCGCTGGTGATCGTCGGCGTGAACCAGGCGAGCGATGCCGCCCAGTCCGGGCGCGTCGCACGTCGATCCATCGTCATCTTCATCGTGCTGCTCACCGCTGCTGGCGCGATGGCTGCCCTGCTCGCGCCACTGGCGCTGTCGATGGTCGCGCCGGATCCTGCGGTCGCCGCCGCACTCGGCGGAAGCCACGCCGAACTGCCCGCCACCACCGGCGGCTGGGCCAGCGCGCTGACCTCGATCGTGCCGAGCAATGCAGTGGCTGCGGCTGCGGCTGGGGCGATGCTGCCGCTGGTGACCTTCGCGCTGTTCTTCGGCTTTGCGTTGACCCGTATCGAGCCGGCGCGTCGTACCCAGGTGGTCGGGTTTTTCCAGGCGGTCAGCGACGCGATGATCGTGATCGTGCATTGGGTGCTGTGGGTCGCGCCGCTGGGCATCTTCGCGCTGGTGCTCGCGCTGTGCGCGCGCGCAGGACTCGGCATGCTGCAGGCGCTGGGCATCTACATCCTGCTGGAGTGCGCGCTGTACGCGCTGGCCGTCGTGCTGCTGGTGACGATCGCG
The DNA here is from genome assembly GCA_036666995.1 of Thermomonas sp. Lineage (GTDB taxonomy): Bacteria > Pseudomonadota > Gammaproteobacteria > Xanthomonadales > Xanthomonadaceae > Thermomonas. The sequence continues at coordinate 14,205 of JAVWUU010000059.1, read as the reverse complement.
GTGGTGTTCGGCAAGCAGAATCCGGCGCACTTCCTGTCCGGCATCACCCCGGTGATGGCGGTGGCGGCGAGCACGCAATCGTCGCTGGCCACGCTCCCGGCGATGCTCGACAGCGCGCAGACCCGGCTCGGCTTCCCGGCGCGCATCGCCGGGCTGGTGCTGCCGATGGCGGTCTCGCTGTTCCGCATCACCTCGCCGATCCAGTACATCGCCACCGCCTGCTTCATCGCATGGGCGCTCGGCATCGACCTCACCTTCGCCCAGCTCGCCACCGGCGTGGCGCTTGCGGTGTTGGTCAGCATGGGCTCGGTTGGCCTGCCCGGGCAGGCGATCTTCCTCGCCACCAACCTGCCGGTGACCTCGGCGATGGGCCTGCCCATTGCGCCACTGCCGGTGCTGATGGCGGTGGATGCGATCCCCGACGTGCTGGCCACCGTCGGCAACGTCACCGCCGACATGACCGCGACCGCCCTGGTGGCATCGCGCGACGATGGCAAGGACGAACCGGTTCCACCCGCAACCACCGCTTGACAGGCTCCGCTGCGCTGCAGCAGAGTCCAGCCCCATGTCCCGCCGCATGACCACGATTACGACCACTACCACCGGTACTCGCCCGGTGCGGTCGGTCATGCCTGGATAAACACATCCAATCACGGCCCCGCAGCGACAGAGGCGGGGGCGACGATCCCCTCCCCTGCACGCGCGGGCCTCCACCGGAGGTTCCATGGTTCCGTCGCAGGTTTCGCAATCCCCATCGTGTCGCGCGCACAAGTTCGGCGGCAGTTCGCTGGCCGACGCCGGTCGCATCCGCCACGTCGCCTCGCTGATGATCGACGCGGAAGAACCGCGCCAGGTCGTGGTGGTCTCGGCGATGCAGGGCACCACCAATGCGCTGATCGCGATGACCGCCGCTGCTGCGGCCGGCGAGGACTGGCAATCGACATGGTCGGCCTTGCGCACGCAACACGCCGATGCCGCCAGCGCCCTGCTCGATGCACCCGCCGAACTGCACGCATGGATCGACGCGCGCTTCGCCGACATCGCCGACCTGCTGCGCGCGGTCTCGCTGCTGCGCCAGCCCGGACGCGCGGCGCTGGACCGCATCCAGGGTATGGGCGAGGTGCTGTCGGCCACGCTGCTGCGGGCGCACCTGCGCGCACGCGGCGCGGACTACGCCCTGCTCGATGCCCGCGATGTCCTGCTGGTCCGCCATGCCGAACTTGGTGCCGTCGTCGATTGGGACGAAAGCGCGCGTCGGCTTGCCACCTGGCGCGCGGCCAATCCGCAATCGCGCGTGGTCGCCACCGGCTTCGTCGCCAGTGGCGAGGACGGCCTGCCGACCGTGCTCGGCCGCAACGGCAGCGACTTCTCCGGGGCGATCTTCGCGGCGCTGTTCGATGCCGACGAATTGCATATCTGGTCGGATGTCGACGGCGTGCTGTCCGCCGATCCTCGGCTGGTGCCGGAAGCGGTCTCGCTGGCATCGATGAGCTACCAGGAAGCCTGCGAGCTCGCCTATTTCGGGGCGAAGGTGATCCATCCGCAGACGATGACCCCGGCAATCGCACGCGGCCTGCCGATCCTGATGCGCAACACCTTCCGCCCCGAGTTTCCCGGCACCCGCATCGACGCGAATGGCGATGGCGGCCATGGCGGGCCGGTGAAAGGACTGACCCTGGATCCGGGCCTGGCCCTGGTCAGCCTGGAAGGCGCGGGCCTGATCGGCGTGCCGGGCACCGCCGAGCGCGTGTTCGCCGCGCTGCATGCGTCGCGCATCTCGGTGGTGATGATTTCGCAAGGCTCGTCCGAGCATTCGATCTGCTCGGTGGTGCGCGAGCGCGATGCCGAATCAGCCCGCCGCGCCCTGCTCGACGCGTTTTCGCGCGAACTCGATGGCGGCCAGGTGCAGGGCGTGCAGGTGGTGCCCGGCATCAGCGTGCTGGCCGCGGTCGGCGACGGCATGGCCGGCAAACCCGGCGTGGCCGCGCAATTGTTCGCGGCCTTGGCGCGGGCGCGGGTCAACATCCGCGCGATCGCGCAGGGCGCGTCCGAACGCAATATCTCGGTGGCGATTGCCGCCGAGGATGCAACGCGCGGCTTGCGCGCCGCGCACGCGGCATTCTGGTTGTCGCCGCAGACGCTGGCGCTGGCGGTGATCGGCCCGGGCAAGGTCGGTGCCGCCCTGCTCGACCAGTTGCAGGCCGCCTTGCCGCGTTTGCGCAGCGAGGCCAATGTCGACCTGCGGCTGCGCGCACTCGCGACCAGCCGCAGGATGTGGCTGTGCGACCACGGCGACCCTGCCGACTGGCGCCTGCGCATCGAGGACGATCCGCAAGCGGCCGACCTCGACGCGATCACCTCGCACCTGCTCGAGAGTCACCTGCCGCATGCGGTGGTGATCGACTGCAGTGCCAGCGACAGCGTGGCCGCGCACTACCCGGCCTGGCTGGCGGCCGGCATCCACGTCATCACCCCGAACAAGCATGCCGGTGCGGGTCCGCTGCCACGCTATGCGGCGATGCGCGAGGCGCGCGCACGCAGCGGCGCACGATTCCGCTACGAAGCCACGGTCGGTGCCGGGCTGCCGGTCATCTCGACCCTGCGCGACCTGCTCGACACCGGCGACGAACTGATCGCGGTCGACGGCATCCTCTCCGGCACGCTGGCCTGGCTCTTCAACAAGTTCGACGGCAGCACGCCGTTCTCCGGCCTGGTGCGCGAGGCGCATGCGCTGGGCTACACCGAACCGGATCCGCGCGACGACCTGTCCGGCATGGACGTCGCCCGCAAGCTGGTGATCCTCGGTCGCGAAGCCGGCCTGCCGCTCTCGCTCGATGATGTGCAGGTGCAGGGTCTCGTTCCCGAGGCTTTGCGCAACACCGACCGCGACGCGTTCATGGCCGGGTTGGAAGCGCTGGATGCACCGATGCAGGCCGCCTTGGACGCCGCGCGCGCCAAAAGCTGCGTGCTGCGTTATGTCGCGCGGTTGCAGCGCGATGGCCAAGCGTCGGTTGCGCTGCAGGAACTGCCCGCCGACCATGCGTTCGCCCACCTCCGGCTGACGGACAACTGCGTGCAATTCACCACCCGCCGCTATCGCGACAATCCGCTGGTCGTGCAAGGCCCGGGAGCTGGCCCCGAAGTGACCGCCGCCGGCGTGTTTTCCGACCTGTTGCGGCTTGCGGCTGCACTCGGAGCGCGCCTGTGAGTACACGCATGGAAGCGCGTGCCTTCTCGCCGGGTTCGGTCGGCAATGTCGGCGTCGGCTTCGACATCCTCGGCCACAGCATCGCCGGCATCGGCGATGTCGCCACGGTGCGCCGCATCGACGAACCCGTGGTCCGCATCTCCGCCATCCGCGGCACGGTCACCGACCTGCCGCTGGAGGCTGATCGCAACACCGCCGGCGGCGCGTTGATCTCGTTGCGCGAGGCGCTGGCGCTGCCGTTCGGCTTCGAGATCGAACTCGACAAGGGCATTCCGCTGGGCTCCGGCTTGGGCGGCTCGGCGGCATCGTGCGTGGCTGCATTGGTGGCGGCGAACGCATTGCTCGATGCACCGCTCGATGCGCACGCGCTGTATCCGCACGCACTGGCAGGCGAGGCCATCGCCAGCGGCGGGCGGCATGGCGACAACGTCGGCCCGATGCTCCTCGGTGGACTGGTGCTGGCAACTGCGGACCGGCTGACAAAGATCGACGTGCCGGCGGCATGGCATGCGGTGGTCGTGCATCCGCATGCGGTGCTCGAAACCAAACACGCGCGTGCCGCACTCGCCGGCAACTATGCGTTGAAGGAATTCGTGGCGCAGAGCGCGCAACTCGCGCAGGTGCTGCTGGGCTGCGAGCGCGGCGATGCCTCACTGGTGCGTGCGGGACTCGACGACCTGCTCGTTGAACCACGCCGCGCGCCGTTGATCGCCGGCTTCGCCGAAGTGAAGCGCGCGGCACTGGAGGCCGGTGCGATGGGCGCTAGCATTTCCGGCGCAGGTCCCAGCGTCTTCGCATGGTGCGAGGACGCGGCGACCGCGCGCGCTGCCGGCGATGCGATGTCCGCCGCGTTCGCCGCCGCCGGCTTCGACACCGACCTCCACCTCACACCGATCAACGGCCCCGCCGCGGAGGTGCGGGCATGAAGGTCGTCAGCACGCGCGGCAACGCGCCCGCGGTCGGCATCGCCGATGCCATCGCGGCAGGCCTCGCGCCCGATGGCGGCCTGTACATGCCGGAGACCTGGCCAAGCTTCACGCCCGCCGATTTCGAGGGCTGCAACAGCACTGCCGAGGTCGCAACGCGGATGCTCGCGCCGTTCTTCGAGGGCGATGTGCTGGCACCGGAACTGGCGCGGATCTGCGCCGAGGCGTTCGCGGTCGAACCGCCGCTGCGCGGCTTCGGCCCGGACGGTGACTACGTGCTGGAGCTTTTCCACGGCCCCACCGCCGCGTTCAAGGATTACGGCGCGGCCTTCCTGGCCGGTTGCCTGTCGGCATTGCCACGCGATGCAGGAACACCGCTGACGATCGTGGTCGCGACCTCGGGCGACACCGGTGCGGCGGTGGCTGGCGCCTTCCATGGCCGTGCCGGCATCCGCGTCGCCATCCTGTATCCGGACGGCCGGGTGTCGCCGCGACAGGCGCACCAGTTGGGTTGCTTCGGCGACAACATCCGCGCCTTCCGCGTCGACGGCAGCTTCGACGACTGCCAGCGCATGGCCAAGGCGGTGCTGTCCGATGCCGCCTTCCGCGCCGAGGTGCCGCTGGGCTCGGCCAACAGCATCAGCCTGGGCCGGCTTTTCCCGCAGGCCGCCTACTACGCCCGCGCATCGCTGCAGCACTGGCGCGACAGCGGCCGCACGCTCAATTTCGTGGTGCCCACCGGCAACCTGGGCAATGCGCTGGCCTGCCTGCTGGCCAGGCGCATGGGCCTGCCGATCGGCGACATCGTGCTGGCCAGCAATGCCAACACCGTGCTGCCGTACTTCTTCGCCGGTGGCGACTACGCGCCTCAACCCAGCATCGCCACCCTCGCCAACGCGATGGACGTGGGCGCGCCGAGCAATTTCGAGCGCCTGCAGTGGCTGTATCCCGACGCCACCGAACTGCGCGGCGTGCTGCGCGCCGAAGCCGTGGACGACGATGCGATCCGCGCCGCGATCCTGCGCACCCGCGACCAGCGCGGCTACGTGGCCTGCCCGCATACGGCCTGTGCCGCCGAGGTGCTCGACCGCCTGCGCGCGCGCGGCGAGACGGGTGATTGGGCAGCGGTCGCGACGGCGCATCCGGCCAAGTTCCCCGAAGTCGTGGAACCGCTGATCGGCGAAGAGATCCGGCTGCCTCCGGCCCTGCAGGCGATGCTCGACCGCCCGAGCCACGCGCAGGCCTTGGCGGACGATGCCGACGCCCTGCGCGATCTGCTCAGGCAAGGCTGAAGGCAATCGGGCATTCCGCGAAAATCGCCAGGTCGAATCGCCAATGTGGCCGTCGCATTGGCCGAAACCGCGACCGGCTGCGATAATCGTCACGGTTTGGCCCCGTAGCTCAGCTGGATAGAGCGGTCCCCTCCTAAGGGACAGGTCGTGCGTTCGAATCGCGCCGGGGTCACCACTTCGCAATCGTGCCGTTCCGTGCGCCACGCGCACCGGCCAACACTGTCTGGAGCCCCACCATGTCGCACCCCGTCCTCACCGCGCTCGGCCTGCAGGCCGTCGAATCCGGCACCTATCTTGGCCATGGCGAATGGTCGAAGACCAACGATGCCGGCGTGATCGAACCGGTCAACCCGACCACCGGCGAGGCGCTCGGTCGCGTGCATGCGTCGTCGCAGGCGGACTACGACGTGATCGTCGAGCGCGCCCAGGCGGCATTCAAGGTCTGGCGCACCACCCCTGCACCTCGCCGCGGCGAGGCGATCCGGCTTTGCGCCGATGCGCTGCGCGTGCACAAGGACGCACTGGGTTCGCTGGTCGCGCTGGAGATGGGCAAGTCGAAGCCGGAAGGCGACGGCGAAGTGCAGGAAATGATCGACATCGGCGAATTCGCGGTCGGCCTGTCGCGCCAGCTGTACGGCCTGACCATGCACAGCGAGCGCCCCGGCCATCGCATGTACGAGCAGTGGCACCCGATCGGCATCGTCGGGATCATCAGCGCGTTCAACTTCCCGGTCGCGGTGTGGGCGTGGAACTCGTTCGTCGCGGCGATCTGCGGCGACATCAGCATCTGGAAGCCGTCGCCGAAGACCCCGCTGTCGGCGATCGCGTCGATGAAGATCTGCAACGAGGCGCTGGCGAAGGCCGGCTTCCCGGACATCTTCTTCCTGTTCAACGATGCCGGCAGCGATCTCGCCCAGCAGTTCGTCGACGACAAGCGCGTGCCGCTGATCAGCTTCACCGGCAGCACCAAGGTCGGTCGCATGGTCGGCGAGCGCGTGGCGCGCCGCATGGGTCGCTCGCTGCTGGAACTGGGCGGCAACAACGCGATCATCGTCGACGAGACCGCCGACCTGAAGCTGGCGATCCCGGCGATCGCGTTCGGCGCGGTCGGCACCGCCGGCCAGCGCTGCACCACCACCCGCCGCCTGATCGTGCATGAATCGGTCTACGACGACGTGCTGGCCAAGCTGATCGCCGCCTACAAGCAGGTCGAGAAGAAGATCGGCGACCCGACCGACCCGGCCAACCTGATGGGCCCGCTCAACAGCAAGGACGGCGTGGACGCCTACCTCGATTCCATCGCCAAGGCCAAGGCCGCAGGCGGCAAGGTCGAGACCGGCGGCGAAGCGATCGACCGCCCGGGCAACTTCGTGTTGCCGGCCATCGTCACCGGCCTGACCAACGAGGCCGAGATCGTCCAGCACGAGACCTTCGCGCCGATCCTGTACGTGATGAAGTACAAGGAACTCGACGATGCCATCGACATGCAGAACGCGGTGCCGCAGGGCCTGAGCTCGTCGATCTTCACCACCAACCTCAAGCGCGCGGAGCAGTTCCTGGCCGCCTGGGGTTCGGATTGCGGCATCGCCAACGTCAACATCGGCACCAGCGGCGCGGAGATCGGCGGCGCGTTCGGCGGCGAGAAGGAAACCGGCGGCGGCCGCGAGTCCGGAAGCGATGCGTGGAAGGCCTACATGCGCCGGCAAACCAATACCATCAACTACTCCGACGCGTTGCCGCTGGCGCAGGGCATCAAGTTCGACCTCTGAGGACGCTCGATGAATGCCATGCCCCGCCAGACCAGCACGCTTGCGATCATCAGCCTCGTCGCCGGCATCCTCGGCTGGACCGTGCTGCCGTTCCTCGCCAGCATCGCCGCGGTCATCTGCGGGCACATGGCGCGCAAGGAAATCCGGCTGGCACCGGATCGCCTGGAGGGCGATGGCCGGGCCATCGCCGGGCTGGTGCTGGGCTACCTGTCGATCGCGATGCTGTTGCTGATCGTCGTCGGGATCTTCCTGCTCTTCGGTGGCCTGGCCGCCTTCCTCGCATACGCCAACTGACGCCTTGTACGCACTCAGCCGCCCGTTCCTGTTCGCCTTCGATGCCGAGCGTGCGCACGGTCTCGGGCTGGCATCGCTGGAGGCGGCCTACCGCAGCGGCCTGAATCCGCTGATCGCGAAGCCGCCGAAGCCGTTGCCGACCAAGGCATTCGGGCTGACGTTCCCGAATCCGGTCGGTCTGGCGGCGGGGCTGGACAAGAACGGCGCGCATGTCGATGCGCTGCTGGCGCTCGGTTTCGGCTTCGTCGAGGTAGGCACGGTCACCCCGCGCCCGCAACCCGGCAATCCGAAACCACGCATGTTCCGCTTGCCCGAGCAGGAAGCGGTGATCAACCGCCTCGGCTTCAACAACGAGGGCGTGGATGCGCTGGTGCGCAATGTCGAACGTGCGCGCCGGATCGGCGGACTGCTCGGCATCAACATCGGCAAGAACAAGGACACGCCCAACGAGTCCGCCGAAGACGATTACCTGCACTGCCTGCGCAAGGTCTATCCGCTGGCCGACTACGTGACCGTCAACATCTCCTCGCCGAACACCGCCGGCCTGCGCGAACTGCAGGAAGAACAGGCGTTGCGGCGGCTGGTCAGCGTGCTGCGCGACGAGCAGGAAAAACTGGCCGGCCAGCATGGCAAGCGCGTGCCGATGCTGGTCAAGATCGCACCGGATCTTTCCGAGAACGACATCGACGCCGCCGGCCGCGTGCTCGGCGACCTCGGCGTGGACGGCGTGATCGCCAGCAACACCACCATTGCCCGCGACGGCGTGGAAGGCGCGCGCTTCGCCGATGAAGTGGGCGGCCTGTCCGGCGCGCCGCTGCTGTCGCGCTCGACTGCGGTGCTGCGGATGCTGCGCACGCGCCTGCCGGAATCGATTCCGCTGGTCGGCGTGGGCGGCATCCTGCATGGCGCCGATGCCGCCACCAAGCAGGCCGCGGGTGCACTGCTGGTGCAGGTCTATACCGGCCTGGTCTATCGCGGCCCGGCCCTGATCGGCGAGTGCGTGGACGCGTTGCGCCGCCGCAAGGAAGCCCCGAGCAGCACGCCGCTGCCGCTGGCATGAGCGCCGGCTACCGACTGAGCGAGAACGCGCGCCTCGATGCGCGCAACACCTTCGGCATCGCCGCGCGCGCGCCCATGCTGGTCGAAGTTTCCGATGCCGACACCCTGCCGGAACTGTTCGGCTACGCGATGCTGCGCGATGGCCCGGTACTGGTGCTCGGGGGCGGCAGCAACCTGCTGTTCGCCGGCGATGCGCCCGGCGCGGTGCTGGCCCTGACGGCGCAACGCATCGAAATCATCAGCGATGACGGCGATGCGGCGATCGTCCGCGCCGATGCCGGCGTGAGCTGGCACGACTTCGTGCTGTGGACGCTGGGCCATGGTCTGTGCGGACTCGAGAACCTCGCGCTGATCCCCGGCACGGTCGGCGCCGCGCCGATCCAGAACATCGGTGCGTATGGCGTCGAAGTGCGCGATCGCATTCGCGCGGTGCACGCCTTCGATCGCCGCGACGGCGCATTCGTGCGCATCGGGGCCGAAGATTGCGCGTTCGCCTATCGCGACAGCCTGTTCAAGCACGATCCCGATCGCTACATCGTCACCGCCGTCGAGTTCGCCCTGCCGCGCGTCCCCGAATTGCGCCTGGACTATGCCGGCATCCGCGAGGAACTGGCGGCGATGGGCATCGACGGCATGCCGCGTGCCTCGCAGGTGGCCGAAGCCGTCATCCGCATCCGCCAGCGCAAGCTGCCGGATCCGGCGCTGCTCGGCAACGCCGGCGAATTCCTCGACCCGGTGTTTTCCTCCGGCGTCACCATCGCCTTCACCTCAGCCGACTTGGCCGCGAAGTGCCTGGCGAAGCAGGCGGCCGGCGAATCGGTCGACTGGCAAGCCGAGTACGCCGACCCGCTCAAGCGCGGCGTGGATGCGTTCCGCCGGTTCGTGGATTCCTGGTACGCCGGCGGCTTCCAGAAGATCATCTTCCATCCGGACCAGAACCCCGGCATCCGCCGGATGATCTGCGCGATCCTGGCCGGCTACGCGTGGGACCAGGACAATCCGTACGTGGCCGAGCCGCGTCGCCTGAAGACCCTGGAAGCCCTGTGCGGCGGCTGATCGCCACACTGCTTTGCGTGCTGCTGCTCGCGGGCTGCGCCACGCCGCGCGAACGTACTGCGGGCGTGTCGCAGGCGGTCGCGGCATCGATGCCGGTGCTGCGCCTGCCGCCATCGGCCTTGCCGGGCACGCTGGCCTTGCAACAACGCCTGGCGTTTCGCCATGGCAAGCGCCACGACACCGTGGATGCGCTGGTCGAAAGCGATGGCGCGAACACACGCCTGGTGATCCATGCGCAGGGCCAGGTCGCGTTGCGACTGGATTGGGATGGAAAAGACCTGAGGCAGCAACGCGCGCCGTGGCTGCCCGAGCAACTGGATGGCGAACGCGTGCTGTCCGACCTGCAACTGGTGTTCTGGCCGGTGGATGCGATCGCCTCAGGCTTGCCGGAAGGCTGGTCGTTGCGCGAGGACGGCAAGCGCCGGGTGCTGCGACAGGGCGAGACGGTCATCGCCACTGTCGATTATCCGCAGCCGCTGCGCGCGCGATTGGAACAACACGCGCTTGGCTACGCGCTCGACATCGATTCCAGCGAGGTCGCCCCGTGAGCGCGGCCTGGCTCAACGCACTCGGCATCGCCTGCGCGCTCGGCCGAAACGTCGACGAGGTAACGACAGCGCTGTTCGCGGAAGACGCACCGCGCGGCGTGGCGATGAGCGATGCCGTGACCGGCGACGCCACATCGCTCGGCTTGGTGCCGGGCGAATTGCCTTCGCTGGATGACCAGCCTGTCGAACTGCGCGGCCGCAACAACCAGTTGCTGCGCCTCGCGATCGAGCCGCTGCGCGCACGCGTGGCCACGGCGATTGCGCGATACGGTGCCGATCGCGTTGCCGTGGCACTGGGTTCCAGCACCTCCGGCGTCGGCGAAAGCGAGGAAGCGCACCGGCATTTCATCGCGCATGGGCGCTGGCCGGAATCGTTCCATTACCGGCAACAGGAAATGGGCACGCCGGCCGCCTTCGTGGCGGCGGAATTCGGCTTGCGTGGCCCGGCCCACGTGATTTCCACCGCGTGCTCGTCGAGCGCCAAGGCGATGGCCTCGGCAGCGCGCCTGCTCAATGCGGGCATGGCCGATGCGGTGGTGACGGGAGGTGCGGATTCGCTGTGCCGCTTTACCGTAGCCGGGTTCGCATCTCTGGGTTCGGTGTCGGCGCAGCGCTGTAATCCGTTTTCGCGCAACCGCAACGGCATCAACATCGGCGAGGGTGCGGCCCTGTTCCTGATGACACGCGAGCCCGGCCCGGTGCGCCTTTCCGGCTGGGGCGAAACCTCCGATGCCCACCACATGTCGGCCCCCGATCCTGAGGGGAAGGGCGCCGAACGCGCGATCCGCGACGCCCTGACGCGTGCCGGCATCGACGCCAGCGACATCGGTTACGTGAACCTGCACGGCACCGCCACCCCGCAGAACGATGCGATGGAAGCCGGCGCGGTGCAGCGCACGCTGGGTCTGGAAGTGCCTTGCAGTTCCACCAAGCCGATGACCGGTCATACGCTCGGCGCTGCCGGTGCGATCGAGGCCGCGATCTGCTGGCTCGCGCTGGCACGCAATCAAGATCAGCGACTGCCGCCGCACTGGTGGGATGGCGATGCGGATCCCGCACTCGCGCCGATCCGCCTGGCCCGCCCGGGTGAGCGCAGCGATGCGCCGCTCCGGCATGCACTGAGCCAGTCGTTCGCCTTCGGCGGCAGCAATGCTGCGCTGATCCTGAGTGCCGCTTGATGGAAGCGCATGACGCAGCGGTCGAGCGCCTCGTCCCGCACCGCGGCGGAATGCTGTGGCTGGATCGTGTCCTGCACTGCGATGCCGATGGCGTGATCGCCGAAGCCACCGTGCATGCGCATCACCTGCTCGCCGACGAATCCGACCCCGGCTTGCCGGCCTGGCTAGGCATCGAGTACATGGCGCAGGGCATCGCCGCCTGGGCCGGAGGTCGCGCCCTGTCGCGCGGCGAACCGGTCAAGCCCGGGTTCCTGCTGGGCACCCGTCGCTACCACTGCCATCAGCCATGGCTGCCGTTCGGACTGCGCCTGCGCATCGAATGCCACCGCGAGCTGATGGGCGACAATGGCCTGGGGATGTTCGCCTGCCGCCTGCTCGATGGCGAGCGCGAACTCGCCAGCGCCAACGTCTCCGTGTTCGAACCACCCGATCCCGACGCCTACCTCAACGACCCCAACTCATGACCGATCGCTGCATCCTCGTCACCGGCGCCAGCCGCGGCATCGGCCGCGCCATCGCCCTGCGGCTCGCCCGCGAAGGCTTCGACATCGCCGTGCATTGCCGCAGCCGCCGCGACCTCGCGGAGGCCGTCGTCGCCGAAGTCGAAGCGCTCGGCAGACACGCACGCGTGCTCGAATTCGACGTCGCCGACCGCGCCGGCTGCGCGACCGCCATCGATGCCGACATCGCTGCGCATGGCGCGTACCACGGCGTGGTCTGCAACGCCGGCATCGCCCGCGACAACGCCTTCCCGGCGATGAGCGGCGAGGAATGGGATACGGTCATCCACACCAACCTGGACGGTTTCTACAACGTGCTGCAGCCCTGCGTGATGCCGATGGTGCGGCGGCGCAAGCCCGGTCGCATCGTCACCCTGTCATCGGTGTCCGGCGTCGCCGGCAATCGCGGGCAGACCAATTACAGCGCATCCAAGGCCGGCATCATCGGCGCGACCAAGGCGCTGGCGCTGGAACTCGCCAAGCGCGAGATCACGGTGAACTGCGTGGCGCCCGGCCTGATCGAAACCGAGATGCTGCCCGCCGAGGTGGTGGACGAAGCGATGAAGATGATCCCGCTGCGACGCGTCGGCAAGCCGGAGGACGTCGCTGCTGCGGTTTCGTACCTGATGTCCGACGATGCCGCGTACGTGACCCGCCAGGTGATCTCGGTGAACGGAGGCATGTTGTGACTGCCGCGAACGGACAACGCCGCGTGGTGGTCACCGGCCGTGGCGTACTCGGCCCACTGGGACACGATTGGGAATCGGTGTTGGCCTGGCTCAAGACCGGCCGCAATGCGGTGCGCCACTTCCCGGAATGGGGCGAGTACAAGGGCCTGAATTCGCGCCTGGGCGTGCCCGCGCAACCGTTCGACTTGCCGGAGCACTACAACCGCAAGGCGACGCGCTCGATGGGCCGGGTTGCCTTGTTGGCTACACGGGCGAGCGAGCTCGCCCTGATCGACGCCGGCTTGCACGGCGACCCTTTGCTGAAGAGCGGAAAGGTTGGCATCTCGTACGGATCATCGGCCGGCACGCCCTCGTCGATGAGCGACTTCGGCCGCATGCTCGCCGAGTTCAACACGCAGTACATCAACGCGACGACCTACATCCGGATGATGGCGCACACCGCGCCGGTGAACATGGGCGTGTTCTTCGGCATCACCGGCCGGATCGTCACTACCTCGAGCGCCTGCACGTCGGGCAGCCAGGGCATCGGTTACGCCTACGAGGCAATCAAGTCCGGCAAGCAGGTGGCGATGCTCGCCGGTGGCTCGGAAGAGCTCGATGTCACCGCGACGACGGTGTTCGACACCTTGTTCGCGACCAGCAGCGACAACGATGCGCCGCAGACCACGCCGCGCCCGTTCGATGCGTCGCGCAATGGCCTGGTCATCGGCGAGGGCGGCTGCACGCTGGTGCTCGAAGACCTCGAGCACGCACTCGCACGCGGCGCGACCATCCACGCGGAGATCGTCGGCTACGGCACCAACAGCGATGGCCAGCATGTCACCCAACCGAATGCCGCGACCATGGCGCAGGCGATGCGGCTGGCACTGGACGATGCCGGCCTGCCGCCGGACGTCATCAGCTATGTCAACGCGCACGGCACCGCGACCGAACACGGCGACATCGCCGAGACCACCGCGACCCATGCCGTCTTCGGCGAACGCATGCCCATCAGTTCGCTTAAGAGTTACACCGGCCACACGCTGGGTGCCTGCGGTGCGCTGGAGGCGTGGGTCACGCTGGAGATGCTGCGTGAAGGCTGGTTCCACCCGACCGCCAACCTGCGCGATGTCGATTCGCGTTGCGGCAAGCTCGACTACATCCTGCCGAGCGAAGCTGGTGGCGGCCGCCTGATCGACGGCGAGTACGCCATGAGCAACAATTTCGCCTTTGGCGGCATCAACACCTCGCTGGTGTTGCGCCGCTGGTCCTGACGCCAAAGAGGAATCCACGATGCGCCAACTGACCCTTTCCTTCGCAACGTTGCTGACGCTGGCCGTTGCCCCCGCCGCCGACGCCCGCGACACCCGCCAGCAATTCGACATCGCCACCGCGATCGCCGCCGGCAAGGCCGACGGCACGCTGGACGGCACGGTGCAGTTCCACTTCAAGGGCGCGCGTGCGCCGGCCGTGGCCACGCGCCTCGGTCCGGCGAGGACGAACAAGAAGACCAATGCCTTCGGCAAGAGCGATGCCACCGCCTGCCAGTGGGTGTTCCTGGGCGCGCTCAAGGCCTTGGAGACAGCCGCCAAGGAACGCGGTGCCAATGCCGTGATCGACATCGAAAGCAACTACAAGAGCCAGGTGTTCAGCAGCGCCACGCAGTACGAATGCGGCGCGGGTGGACTGATGGCCGGCGTGGCCTTG
>JAVWUU010000058.1:0-15579 GCA_036666995.1 Thermomonas sp. | reverse complement strand
ATGCCGGTGCCGACGATCGCGCCGATGCCCAGCGCCATGAGATGCGGCCAGCCGAGGGTGGGCACCAGGCGCCGCCCTTCCTCGTGCACGGTGATCCGGTCGATGTCCTTGCGTCGCGACCAAGCCTGCATGGGAACCCCTCTCGCCCCGTGTGGAAGCGCGCAGTCTGGGGCATCCTCGCCGCTATTGCGATGTGCGACGCGACATCCCGCGCCCTGCGCGTGGCTCAGCGCGAGTCGAGATAGAGCTTGAGCGCCGCGACCTCGGCGTCGGTGAGCGAGGAGAACCGATACGCGGCGACCTCGCTCATCATCCCGGTCTTCGACTTGCCGCCGCTGGCGATCTCGCCGGTCTTCATCAACCGCGCGAATTTCTCCGCGGTATAGGCCTTGGCCACGACCAGTGAAGGCGTGGGATCGTCGGGTGCCCAGCCATTGAGGTCGCGGCCGTGGCATTCCGTGCAGGTGGTAAAGGCCAGGTACTTGCCCAGCGCCAGCGGCTCGACCGGCCGCGTCGCCGGCGGCACATTGCCGGGATCCGGCTTCACGTCATCGAGGAACGGCAGGGTGCCGTCGGCGATGCCCTGCGCGACCTCCTTCGAATACTTGGTCGCCGGCAGCGTGTTGGCCACGTCGGGCAACGCGCGCAGCCATGCAGTGACATCGCGGACTTCGCCATCGCTGAGGTACTGGAACATGTGGATTGGCATGCCCAGTGGCGGATGGCCGTCATGGGTCTTGCCCTCGCGCAAGAGCGCGGCGAAAGCGGCATCGTCGTAGAGGCGCCTGCGTTCGGTGAGGTTGGGCGCCACCACCAGGCCGGCCTTCGGGTTGTCCATGAACACACCGCCCGCGCCGTTCTTCTCGTGGCAACCGTTGCAACCCAGGCGGGTGGCGACGCGCAGGCCTTCGATCGGATCGCCCTTCGGAGTCTCGACGGCAACCGGCGTCGCGATTGCGACGGGGTCCGGCGATTTTCCGCAAGCCGCCAGCAAGACCAGCGCGACGATGGTGATGCAGCGCATCGGATTCCCCGGTGTGAATGTCCAAGGGGTTGAACGCACGCGACACACGCAAACGGACAATCGCTCAGTCGTCGGGCCAGCGGATCTCGGGTTTCGACGCCGCACGCGGCATCGGCACCGCGGCCAGCGCGTTCCACACTTTCAATGCATCGACGCTGGCCGCGACGTCGTGCACCCGCAGCAACATCGCGCCGCGCTGTGCGGCGATGAGATGCGCGGCCACCGAGCCCGCCCCGCGCTCGCGCGGATCGCTGCGCCCGGTGAGTTCGCCGATGCTCTTCTTGCGCGACAACCCCGCGAGCACCGGCACGCCGAGTTCGGTGAAACGCTGCAACTGCGCCAGCAACTGAAGGTTGTGTTGCGTGGTCTTGCCGAAGCCGAACCCCGGATCGACCACGATGTTCTTCTTCGCGATGCCGGACATCTCCGCCGCGAAGATGCGCTCGGCGAGGAAGCGATGCACCTCGGCGACCACGTCGTCGTACTGCGGGGCTTCCTGCATGGAACGCGGTTCGCCCTGCATGTGCATCAACACCACCGGCACACCGAGCGCAGCCGCCGCATCGAGCGCACCTTCGCGGCGCAATCCGAACACGTCATTGATCATTCCCGCGCCAGCGGCCACCGCGGCGCGCATCACGTCGGGCTTGGAGGTGTCGATGCTGATCGGCAGCGAAGTTTCCTTCGCCAGCCGTTCGATGACCGGGACGACGCGGCGCAACTCTTCTTCGACAGGCACTTCGTCGGCACCGGGGCGGGTCGACTCGCCGCCGATGTCGAGGATGTCCGCCCCTTCTGCGGCCAGTTGCAGCGCATGCGCGACCGCGGCATCCGCGCCGGCATGCGCGCCGCCGTCCGAGAACGAATCCGGGGTGACGTTGACGATGCCCATCACCTGCGGGCGATCAAGCCTGAGGATGCGGCCGTTGCAATCGAGCTGCGGCGAGGTGTCGAACATTCGGGTCAGATGCCTTTTGTCTGGCTGTTGGCAGGCGCTGGCAGGCCGACTTTCTCGCAGAAGGCCGCCAGCCTTGGGTCACGCTTGTAGCGCATCACCAGCGGGTCGATCAGCAGATTGCCGATCCCGGGGTCGCGGGTGGTGTGCGCCTTCTCCAACCATTCGAAGGTCGCGCCGGCATCGTTGCGCAAGGCCTGCACCTGCGCGACCTGGTAGGAGGCCACGTCGCCGTAGTCGGCAATCAGTTTCTTCAACGCCGCATCGGCAGCGGGCCGATCCGAGCCCGCCTGCAGCGCCATCGCCACCGCGATCTCGCGCCAGACGCCTTCGGGCTCTTGTTGCGCCGCTTGCAGCGCCGCGCCTGCATCGCCTCGCTGCAATTCGATGATCGCCAGCTGCGCCCATGCAGAACTGCCTTGCGGGCGCAATTCGATCGAGTTGCGGATGGCCTTCTCTGCCTCGTCCAGGCGGCCGACCGCCGACAGGTAGGCGCTGTGCCAGTTCCACCAGTTCGGCGACATCGGATCATTGTCCAGCGCCTGCCGCGTCAGGGTGATGGCCGCATCCAGCTTGCCCTGCAACCCCAGCATGCCGGCCATGCTGAACATGGTTTGCAGGTTGTCGGGCGACAACTCGAGCCCGCGCCGATAGGCCACTGTCGCACCACGCCAGTCGAGCTGGTTCTCCAGCAGCCAGCCGCGCGCCACATAGGCATCGCCCAGGTCCGGGGCGAGCGCGAGCGCCATGTCGCCGGCCTTGCGTGCTTCGGCGTACGCCTGCTGGGCTTCGTCGCCGCTCAACCCCAGCGCCGCCAGCGTGGTCCAGTTGCGCGAGAGCGCGGCCCAGGCGCTGGCGTACTTCGGATCCAGGCGTGTCGCCCGGGTCATTTCCGCGATGGCCAGGCGCATGTCGCCGTCTTCGCCACGGTCGGCGTAGAACCTCCCGCGCAGGTAGGCGGAATACGCCTCGACGCTGCCGTTGGAGGGGCGTTCGTCCTGGGCCTTGGCTTGGGCCTTGGCCTCCGGGGCAAGCAGTTTCGCCTGGAGCACCCGGGCGATCGCACGGGTGAGCTCGTCCTGCAGGGCGAACAGGTCGCGGAACGGGCGATCGTACTGGTCGGTCCAGATCGCGGAACCATCGCTGGTACGCACCACCTCGGCACGGATGCGCACCTGGTCGTCCGCATGCTGCACGCTACCCGCCAGCAGGTAGGCGACACCGAGCTTGGCGCCGATGCTGCGCGCGTCCTCCTTGCTGTCGCGGAACCGGAACGAGGACGTTCGCCCGATCACGCGCAGGCCCTCGAACTTGGACAGCGCATCGATCAGGTTCTCCGACAGGCCGTCGGAGAAGAACAACTGGTTGGTATCGCCGCTGGCATTCGCCAGCGGCAGCACCGCGATCGAATTCGCACGCACTTTCGGTTGCGCGGCGGCACGCAGCGCGGCGACGCGCGTGGCTTCCGCAACCAGCGCGGCTTCGCGCTGCGGCGACAGCACGAACTTGTCGAACGCGAAATAGCCCAGCGCGAGCGCCAGCAGCACGATGATCGCGCGATCGAGCAATCGCGCCGTGCGCGGGGCGATGGACTCCGAAGGCGAAACGTCGGCATCCCGCTTCAGGCCCTGCGGGGTCAGCTCGAACATCCAGGCCACCGCGAGCGCCGGCAGGAAGGCCACGGCCAGCGTCACCACCAGCGCCTTCATCGTCCATGCGGGCGCATCGAACACCGGCAGCAGGGTCGCACCGACCTGCACCAGCAACCACGCGGTGACCAGGTACAAGCCCGCCATGCGGATGACGTTGCGGCGCTTCAGTTCCGCGATGAATCCGCCGGTCGTCGCCAAGGCCTGCCCCCTTCGCCGGGATCGCACCGGCGTGCCGATGCAGTGTCGGCAATGGTCAGGGCCGGCGCAAGCGGCGCGCGGCGGATGTCAGGAGTCGCGCGTGAACACCGGGCCGCAGCCCGCGTCGACTCAGCGCAAGTCGCCCAGTTGCGCACCGTCGGCCGGGTTCACCAGCCATCCGGCGATGTCCTTGCCGATGGCGTTCACGGTGCGCTCCAGCACCGAACACGAGCCCTTGAAACCGGCACCGACGCCGCCCCTGGAAATGCGCCGGGCCACGAATTTCGCGACCTCCTGCCCGTCCCTGTACAGCCAGCCCTTCACGGTGACCGACTTGTGGTGCCCCATCCAGGCATTACCGGCGCTTTGCGCATCGTGTATTTCCAGCTTGAGCGCCTGCCCCGACGTGGTGTCCAGGGACTCCACCAGTTGCACGTCATTGCCGGATTCCGCGGCGGAGCGCCGCAGTGCATCCACGAGTTGCGAATCGATCGTGCATTCGCGCTTGATGTTGCCCGCGATGATCGCATCGGCCGCATACGGCGCGGCGCGCTGCACCTTGAATTCGCCTGCCCATGCACCCGCGGCCGCTGCGAGCAGCAAGCCCGTCATCATGACCTTGCAAGCGTTGTGTTTCACCAGAGATCCCGAGTTGCGGTGCATGCGCGCCACCATGAAAAAAGGCCAGAGCGGACTCTGGCCTTTCCGTGCGTCACTGGCAAGCAGCCTCAGGTCTGCGGCGCCGGGTCGGCGATCACCGGTGCGGTCGGCGTGGACGAATCGTCCTTGCCGCCGCCATTGCCCGGCTTGGCCACCCAACCCGGTGGCGGCGAAGGCGTACGACCTTCCATCAGCGCCTTGACCTGTTCCGCGTCGATGGTTTCCCACTCCAGCAGGGCAGCGGTCATCGCCTCCACCACGCTGCGCTTTTCTTCGAGGATGCGATGGGCGACTGCGTACTGCTCGTCGAGGATGCGACGGATCTCGGCATCGACCTTCTGCTGCGTTGCCTCGGAGATCGTCTTGTTCTGCAGCCCGAAACCCGAATCCTTGTCGTCGGCGTACACCATCGTGCCCAGCGCATCGGACATGCCGTACTTGGTCACCATCGCGCGCGCCAGCTTGGTCGCACGCTCGAAGTCGTTGGACGCGCCGGTGGACATCTGGCCGACGAACAACTCCTCGGCGATGCGGCCACCGAACAGGATCGCCAGCTCCTCCAGCATCTTGTCCTTGTAGTTGCTGAGGCGGTCGTGCTCCGGCAGCTGCCAGGTCAGGCCCAAGGCCCAGCCGCGCGGCATGATCGTGACCTTGTGCACCGGGTCGGCCTTCGGCAGCGACATCGCGACCACCGCATGGCCGGACTCGTGGTACGCGGTGTTGCGACGCTCGTCCTCGCGCATGACCATGCTGCGGCGCTCGGGACCCATGTAGATCTTGTCCTTGGCGTCCTCGAAATCCTGCATGTCCACCTGGTTCTTGTTGCGGCGCGCGGCGAACAGCGCGGCCTCGTTCACCAGGTTGGCCAGGTCGGCGCCGGAGAAGCCCGGCGTGCCGCGCGCCAGGATGTCCGCGCGCACGTTGTCGTGCAGCGGCACCTTGCGCATGTGCACCTTGAGGATCTGCTCGCGGCCCTTGATGTCGGGCAGGCCGACCATCACCTGGCGGTCGAAGCGGCCCGGGCGCAGCAGCGCCTTGTCGAGCACGTCGGGGCGGTTGGTGGCGGCGATCACGATCACGCCCTCGCCGCCCTCGAAGCCGTCCATCTCGACCAGCATCTGGTTGAGGGTCTGCTCGCGCTCGTCATGCCCGCCGCCCATGCCGGAACCGCGATGGCGGCCGACCGCATCGATCTCGTCGATGAAGATGATGCATGGCGCATGCTTCTTGGCCTGCTCGAACATGTCGCGCACGCGGCTGGCGCCGACGCCGACGAACATCTCGACGAAATCGGAACCGGAGATCGAGAAGAACGGCACCTTGGCCTCGCCGGCGATGGCGCGGGCCAGCAGGGTCTTGCCGGTGCCGGGCGGGCCGACCATCAGCACGCCGCGCGGGATCTTGCCGCCGAGTTTCTGGAAGCGGCCCGGATCGCGCAGGAACTCGACCAGTTCGGACACTTCTTCCTTCGCTTCGTCGCAACCGGCGACGTCGGCGAAGTTGACCTTGGTCTGGTCCTCGTTGAGCAGCTTGGCGCGCGAGCGACCGAACGACATCGCGCCCTTGCCACCGGCGCCACCGCCCTGCATCTGCCGCATCATGAACAGCCAGAAGCCGATGATCAGCAGTACCGGCAGGAAATTCAGCACCAGCGACCAGAACGAGATGCCGGAATCCGGCGGCGCCTGGTTGATCTCGACCTTGTGGTTGATCAGGTCCGAAATCAGGTCCTTGTCGCGCGCCGGCGCGGTGGTGGTGCCACTGGTGCCGTCGCCACGCTCGAACTTGACCGTGCGCTCGTTGCTGGAGATGTCGACCTTCTTGACCCGGTCGTTCTGCACGTCCTGCACGAACTGCGAATACATGACCTCCTGGCCGGCAGCCAGTTTCGGCGAGAAGCTCTGGAACACCACCATCAACACGGCGGCCACGACCACCCAGAGCAGCAGGTTCTTCGCAAGATCGTTCATGTATTCGCCTGTCCTTCCTCGATGCTGCCTTGGACCACCGGGCCTTCGCCCACCTTACTTCACCTGTGCCAGCTTGCCTTGCGCCAACGCGTACACCTCGGGCGAACGCTTGCGGGAGGCCGCCGGCTTGCGGATCGCCACCTTGGCGTAACGCCGCCGCAGCTCCCGCACGTATTCGTCGAACCCGATGCCCTGGAACAGCTTGATCAGGAACGTGCCGCCGATCCGCAAATGGCCGTCGGCGAACTCCATCGCCAGCTCGGACAGGTGCATCGCGCGCGGCTGGTCGACCGCATCCACACCACTCTTATTGGGGGCCATGTCGGACAACACAAGGTCGACCTGTTCCCCGCCCAGCATCGCCAACAACCTGGATAGGACGTCATCCTCCCTGAAGTCGCCATGAAGGAATTCGACGCCGGCCAGGCTGGGCATCTCCAGGATGTCGCTGGCGATCACCCGCCCGCGCCTGGCGCTGTCCGGCAGGCCGCGTTCCATCTGGTCCAGTTCCTGGCGCACCCACTGCGACCAGCCACCCGGGGCAGCGCCCAGGTCGACCACCACCATGCCCGGTTTGAGCAGGCGGTCGCGCTCGACCAGTTCCTCCAGCTTGTAGGCGGCGCGCGAACGCATGCCTTCCGCCTGCGCCTTCTTCACGTAGGGGTCGGAGAAATGTTCCTTGAGCCAGCGTTGGCTGGATTTGCTGCGGGTGGCCATGCGTTTCGTCCCCCTCTCCCGCTGGCGGGAGAGGGTTGGGGTGAGGGTGGACGCGAAGCGCATACAACATGCGTCGCACGCGCTGCAGTTCGCCGGCGTCATCCGCGCCGGCATCGAGCCTGATCGACTCGCCCACCAGCAACCGGATCCGCCGCCCGCGCCGCGCGAACATCTCGCGCGCGAGCAACGCGGTGCCGGCGGGCTTGAACAAGGCGGACGCGCCGTAGAAGAGCGCGGAGTTGCGCGCCTGGATGCGTACCGGCAGCACCGGCGCGTCGCAGCCACGGGCGAAGCGCAGGAAGCCACGTCGCCAGCGTGTATCGCGGATGCCGCGCGGCCCGAGCCGCGAAACCTCGCCGGCCGGAAACACGATCACGCATTCGCCACGCGCCAGCGCCGCATCGACCGCACGCAGGCTGTCCGGCGCGGGCCGCCCGCCGAGGATGCGCACCGGCAGCAACAAACCGTCGAGGTTGTCGAGCGCGGAGAGCATGTCGTTGGCGACGATCCGCACATCGCGGCGCACCTTGCCGATCGCATGGAGCAGGGACAGCGCGTCGAGCGCACCGCTGGGATGGTTGGCGACGACCAGCAGGCGGCCATGCGCGGGAATGCGTGCCAGCGCGGCATCGTCCACTTGATAGCGTGCGCCGAGGAACTGCAGCGCCGCGGCGACGAAATCGAAGCCGCGCACATGCCGGTTCGCGGCGAGGAAGGCGTCGATGGCGTCCAGTCGCGACCAGCGCGCGATCCCGCGCAGCAGCGGCCTGGCGATGGCGGCCCGACGCCCACGGAACCAGTGCGGGAAACGCTGCCGAACCCGTTCTTCGAGCTTGAGCATGCTGGCGGGCCGCAACCGTGTTGGCCGGGAGCCTGCGCTGGCGATGCGACCGTGGGGTTGCGTCCAGGTTGCGGCCGGATGACAACAACGCGCGACCGGTGCCGCTTAACGCAACTTCAATACCCATCCCGGCCCGGATGGCGCAAGATGCACGCGGGCCCGCGCAGCTGTATCATGCGCGGCCATCTTTTCATCCGCATACAAGGATGAATCACTCACAGGAGCCGCGATGTCCAGCTATCTCTTCACCTCGGAATCGGTCAGCGAAGGCCATCCGGACAAGATCGCCGACCAGATTTCCGACGCCGTCCTCGACGCGATCCTCGCGCAGGACAAGCGCGCCCGCGTGGCCTGCGAGACCATGGTGAAGACCGGTGCCGCCATCGTCGCCGGCGAAGTCACCACCTCCGCGTGGGTCGACATCGAGGCGCTGGCGCGCAAGGTCATCAACGACATCGGCTACGACAATTCCGACGTCGGTTTCGACGGCCACACCTGCGCGATCATCAACATGCTCGGCAAGCAGTCGCCGGACATCAACCAGGGCGTGGACCGCAAGAAGCCCGAGGAACAGGGTGCCGGCGACCAGGGCCTGATGTTCGGCTACGCCTGCAACGAGGCGCCGGAATTCATGCCTGCGCCGCTCTACTACAGCCACCGCCTGGTCGAGCAGCAGGCCAAGGTGCGCAAGAACGGCAAGCTCAAGTGGCTGCGCCCGGACGCGAAGTCGCAGGTCACCCTGCGCTACGACGGCAACACTGTGCTCGGCCTCGACGCCGTGGTGCTGTCGACCCAGCACGATCCGAACGTGAAGCAGAAGGATCTGGTCGAAGCCGTGCGCGAGACCATCCTCAAGCCGGTGCTGCCGAAGAAGTGGCTGGACGCGCTGCCGAAGAACAAGGTGCACATCAACCCGACCGGCAAGTTCGTGATCGGCGGACCGGTGGGCGACTGCGGCCTGACCGGCCGCAAGATCATCGTCGACAGCTACGGCGGCATGGCCCGCCACGGCGGTGGCGCGTTCTCCGGCAAGGATCCGTCGAAGGTCGACCGCTCCGCTGCCTACGCCGCGCGCTACGTGGCGAAGAACATCGTGGCTGCCGGCCTGGCCGATCGCTGCGAAGTGCAGGTCAGCTACGCCATCGGCGTGGCCGAGCCGACCTCGATCTCGGTCACCACCTTCGGCACCGGCAAGGTCGGCGACGACGTGATCGAGAAGCTGATCCGCGCCAACTTCGACCTGCGCCCGTACGGCATCACCCGCATGCTGGACCTGGAGCACCCGATCTACCAGGCCACCGCCAGCTACGGCCACTTCGGCCGCAAGCCGAAGGAGATCAGCTACGTCGACGGCGCCGGCAAGAAGCACACCGCGACCGCCTTCTCCTGGGAGAAGACCGACAAGGCCGAGCAACTGCGCAAGGCGGCGAAGCTGTAAGCACGCCACGTAAAATCGCAATGCCGTGACGTACGGGCCGCCCTCGCGGCCCGTACTTTTTTGCAGATCGAGCACACGTCTTGAATCACGCCACACGCCAGAGCAACACCATGACCGCCAACACCACGCCTTCCACCGACGCCGACGCATCCACCGGCGCGCACGACACACTCGCACTGCTTGAGGCGATTGCCGCCGACCGCACTGTGCTCGATGCGTGGCCCGCGGAGGAACGCACGCGCCTGCACCAGGCGATCGCATCGATCTACCACCCGGAACCCAAGCTGCGCCGCAAGAAGGCGAAGGAACGCGAGCGCGAGCGTAACGCCGAGGCCGTGCGTCGCGCCGAAGCCGTGCTGGACCAGACCGGCATCCGCGAACTGCGCCGCAAGCCGGTGTTCACTACGCCGAATTTCTTCGCGCCCGCGTTGCCGTCGCCGGAAGTCGCACCTCGGGAATCCAGCGAGTTGCTGCATTGCTATGTCTGCAAGCAGAAGTACACGCGGCTGCATCACTTCTACGACCAGATGTGCCCGGACTGCGCCGACTTCAATTTCGCCAAGCGCACCGAGCTGGCCGACCTCAACGGGCGCGTTGCGCTGCTGACCGGCGGGCGGGTCAAGATCGGCTACCAGGCCGGCCTGAAGCTGCTGCGCGCCGGCGCACACCTGATCGTCACCACCCGCTTCCCGCGCGATTCCGCCGCACGCTATGCGCAGGAGCCCGACTTCGGCGAGTGGGGCCATCGGCTGGAAGTGTTCGGCCTGGACCTGCGCCACACGCCCAGCGTGGAGGCGTTCTGCCATGAATTGATGGGCAAGCTGCCGCGGCTCGACTTCATCATCAACAACGCCTGCCAGACCGTGCGTCGCCCGCCGGAGTTCTACGCGCACATGATGGAAGCGGAAACCGCCGCGCTGCACGACACGCCCGAAGACGTGCGCAGGCTGCTCGGCAGTTACGAAGGCCTGCGCAGCTACAACATGCTGCCCGATGCCAGTTCGGCAACCACGCACCTATCGATTGGAGGCAGCGGCGGCAATGCCGGACTCACCCGCTCTGCCGAACTCTCGCAAGTGCCGCTGCTGGCCGACGAATTGCTCGGGCAGAAGCATCTTTTCCCCGAAGGCCGGCTGGACCAGGACCTGCAGCAGGTCGATCTGCGCGACCGCAATTCCTGGCGCCTGCTGATGCACGAAGTGCCATCGGTGGAATTGCTGGAGACGCAGCTGGTCAACGCGATCGCGCCTTTCATCATCAACGCGCGGCTGAAGCCGCTGATGCTGCGCACGCCGGACCGCGACAAGCACATCGTCAACGTGTCGGCGATGGAGGGTCAGTTTTACCGCAATTTCAAGACCACCCGGCATCCGCATACCAACATGGCCAAGGCCGCGCTGAACATGATGACGCGCACCTCCGCCGCCGATTACCACGGCGACGGCATCCACATGAACTCGGTCGATACCGGCTGGGTGACCGACGAGGATCCCGCCGAACTCGCCGCACGCAAGGTCGTCGAGGAACGCTTCCACCCGCCGCTGGACATCGTCGACGGCGCGGCGCGGATCGTCGATCCGATCATCCACGGACTGAATACCGGCGAGCACGTTTGGGGCCAGTTCCTGAAGGATTACAAGCCCACCGACTGGTGAGGCTCGACGTCCGTTCATCACGAAACGGGTCGCAGCGATGCGGCCCATTTTCGTTTTGGTCGATGAAGACGGCTTCCTCCCCGCTTCACGTCCGCGCCTTCGCCCATGCATGCAGGCGACCGATCCTGCACGTGCTCCCGCATCGCGGAGCGTCGACGGCAGCCATCCGCCATGCGCATTCTCCTGCTCAATCCCCCGCACACCGCGATCGGCAGCCGTATTCCGCAGGAACACCTGCCGCCACTCGGCTTGTTGAGCGTAGCCGGTCCCTTGCTCGATGCGGGCTTCGCGGTCGAATTGCTGGATGCCGAGTTCGGGCCGATGTCGCTTGCGGCGATCGTGGACGAGGTCGTGCGCCGCGCGCCCGACCTGTTGCTGACCGGGCATTCGGGTTCGACATCGGCGCATCCGACGGTGGCGACGATCGCCACCCTCTTGAAGGCGCGCATGCCCGCCTTGCGCATCGTCTACGGCGGCGTATTCCCGACCTACCACTGGCATGACGTGCTGGAGAAGGACGCCGCCATCGACATCATCGTGCGTGGCGAAGGCGAACGCACCGCGCTGCGCCTGGTGCAGGCGTTGGCCAACGGCCAGGACCTGGCCACCGTGCCCGGCATCGCCTATCGCAGCGAGGGCGGCGTCGTGACGACCGGCCAGGCCGAGATGCTCGCGAGCCTCGACGAAGCGCGCGTTGCGTGGGAATTGATCGACCACGACCGCTATTCCTACTGGGGCGGGCGCAAGGCAGTGGTCGTGCAGTTCTCCCGCGGCTGCCCGTACCTGTGCAGTTACTGCGGCCAGCGCGGCTTCTGGACGCGCTGGCGTCATCGCGATCCGGCCCTGTTCGCAGCGGAACTGGCGCGGCTGCATCGCGAACACGGCGTGCAGGTGATCAACTTCGCCGACGAACTGCCGACAGGCTCGCGCAAGGCGTGGAAGGCCTTCCTCGAAGCGCTTGTCGCCGAAGACGTGCAGCTGACCCTGGTCGGTTCCACCCGCGCCGGCGACATCGTCCGAGATGCCGACCTGCTGCCGCTGTACAAGCGCGCGGGCGTGATCCGCTTCCTGCTCGGCATCGAGAGCTATTCGCAATCCACCCTCGCCACGATCCGCAAGGGCGCCGACATCGACGAGGACCGCGAGGCGATCCGGCTGATGCGCCAGCACGGCATCGTCTCGATGGCGACCTACGTGATGGGCTTCGAGGAAGAGACCGATCGCGACTACTGGAACTCGCTGCGCCACCTGCTGCGCTACGACCCCGACCAGGTGCAGCTGATGTACGTCACCCCGCATCGCTGGACGCCCTACTTCGACACCGTCGCTGGGCGCCGGGTGATCGAACCCGACGTTCGCAAGTGGGACTACAAGCACCAGGTCCTCGATACGCGCCGGGTGCCGCCGTGGCGCGTGCTGTTGTGGGTGAAGTTCATCGAGGCGGTGATGCAGCTGCGTCCGCGCGCGTTGTTCCGCAACTTGCTGCATCCGGATCCGGAAGTCCGCTACGCGATGCGCTGGTACACGCGCATGGGCCGGCGGGTGTGGCCGCACGAGCTGTGGGACTTCCTCACCGGCCGCCGGCTGCGCAAGGGGCCGCGCCTCGATGCGTTCTGGGGGCCCTCGCTCGCCGAGCACGAGTACGCACTGGCAAAACCCGCCCGCCACGCACGCGCAAAGGCGAACCGGCCGGCGATACCACTCGCAACGGTGGAGTAATCCAGACCACACGAAACCGTTATTGCACCGCACCATCCCGCGTGCTATCACGGAGCCATCGACCCGTGGATACAGGCTGGCTGTCGAATGGCGATTGCGTACGACGAGATGCATGACCCGCTGCACCGGGTGCGCGCGCATTACGGCGCCTTCGACCATTGGCTCAACTGCACGCCGGAAACCGAGATCGGGCACAAGCGGCGCGAGGCGGAGATCTCCTTCCACCGGGTCGGCATCACCTTCTCCGTGTATGGCGAGGAATCCGGCAATGAACGCCTGATCCCGTTCGACCTGGTGCCGCGCATCGTCCCCGCGGGCGAATGGAAGATGCTCGAAGCCGGGCTGCGCCAGCGCGTGCATGCGCTGAACCTGTTCCTGGGCGATGTCTACGGCGAGCAGCGGATCCTCAAGGAAGGCCGCGTGCCGCGCGACCTGGTGCTGGAGAACAGCGAGTACCGCCAGGAGATGCGCGGCTTCGAGGTGCCGGGGGGCGTGTATTCGCACATCTCCGGCATCGACCTGGTCCGCGCCGGCGACGGCGAGTACTACGTGCTGGAGGACAACCTGCGGGTGCCGTCGGGCGTGTCGTACATGCTGGAGAACCGGCGGATGATGGCGCGGCTGTTGCCGGAGTTGTTCGCGCGCCAGCAGATTGCGCCGGTCGAGCGCTACCCCGACATGCTGCTGGACACGTTGCGCGAGGCCGCGCCGGCCGGCGTGGACCATCCGGTCGTGGCGGTACTGACGCCGGGTGCGGCCAATTCCGCCTATTTCGAGCATGCGTTCCTGGCCCAGCAGATGGGCGTGGAACTGGTCGAGGGCGCGGACCTGTTCGTGCGCGATGCGATGGTCTACATGCGCACCACGCGCGGGCCGCAACGCGTGCATGTGCTGTATCGGCGGATCAACGACGACTACCTGGACCCGCGGGTGTTCCGCGCGGAATCGATGCTCGGCGTGCCCGGCCTGTTCGAGGCCTACCGCGCCGGCAACGTGACGCTCGCGAATGCGCCCGGCACCGGCGTCGGCGACGACAAGTCGGTGTATCCATACGTGCCGGAGATGATCCGCTTCTATCTCAGCGAAGAGCCGATCCTGCACAACGTGCCGACCCGCGTGCTGCGCGATCCCGACGACCTCAAGTACACGCTGGAACACCTGCACGAACTGGTGGTGAAGGAAGTCCACGGTGCCGGCGGTTACGGCATGCTGGTCGGGCCGGCATCGACCAAGGCCGAGATCGAGGAATTCCGCCAGCGCATCCTGG
Source organism: Thermomonas sp. (assembly GCA_036666995.1). Classification (GTDB taxonomy): domain Bacteria; phylum Pseudomonadota; class Gammaproteobacteria; order Xanthomonadales; family Xanthomonadaceae; genus Thermomonas. Next base: position 1,483 of record JAVWUU010000058.1, on the reverse strand, counting down.
CCGATCCCGGCAACTACATCGCCCAGCCCACCCTGTCGCTGTCGACCTGCCCCACCTTCGTCGAAAGCGGGCTGGCGCCGCGCCACATCGACCTGCGTCCGTACATCCTCTGCGGCCGGCGCATCCACGTGGTGCCCGGCGGGCTCACCCGCGTGGCCCTGCGCGAAGGCTCGCTGGTGGTGAATTCCTCGCAGGGCGGCGGCACCAAGGACACCTGGGTGCTGGAATCCGATGGGGGGATCGGCTGATGTTGTGCCGCACCGCCAGCGATCTGTACTGGGCCGCGCGCAACGTCGAGCGCGCCGAGAACACCGCGCGCCTGGTCGACGTCACCCTGCGCATCGCCATGCTCCCGGAGCGCTACGACCGCGGCAAGAAGGAAGCCGCGCCGTGGCGACGCGCATTGGACGCACTCGGTGCGGCCGACGTGGTGCGCAACCGTTATGGCCGGATCGATGCGGAGTCCGTGCAGCGCCACCTGCTGCTGGCGGCGGACAACCCGTCGTCGGTGTACAGCTGCCTGCATGCCGCACGCGAATGCGCACGCGCGCAACGCGTCGCGATCACCGCGGAGATGTACGAGGACCTCAACGTCTCCTGGCTGGAGATGCGCGGGCAGACGTGGAGCAGGTTGCATGCCGATGGCGTCAACAACCTGCTGGAACGGGTCAAGGGGCGTTCGGCCTCGTTCCGCGGGGTCACCATCGGCACCCTCGGGCGCGGCGAGGGCTACCACTTCCTGCAACTCGGGGCCTTCGTCGAGCGCGCCGAGTGGGCGATCCGCCTGCTCGACATCGCCGGCAGCGAAGGCGATGACACCGAATCGCGCGAGCAGGACGCGGTCGACTATTTCCGCTGGAGCGCGCTGCTGCAGTCGCTGTCGGCATTCGAGACCTATCGCCGGCTGTACCGCGGCTCGGTCAATGCCGCCGGCGTGGTCGACCTGATGCTCTTGCAGGCTGGAAATCCACGCTCGCTGCTCACCTGCACCGCGACCGCGCACAACGTGCTGCAGACGCTGGCCGGCGGCGATGCGATGGAAGTGGTGCGGCAGGCCGGCGCGTTGTCCGCGCACTGCCGCTACGCGCGCATCGACGAGATCGTCGACCATGGCCTCGAGACATGGCTGCAGGAAGCAATGGCGCGGCTGGTGCGACTGGGCGACGCGATCCACCGCCAGTTCATGGTCTCCACCGACGTCGCATCGCCGGTGGCCGTCGCCGCGCGTCCGTGGGGCCACGACCAGTAATCCCTTCACCCGCGACGACGTGCGCGGGCACAATGCCATCCGCAACGACCCTCATTGGCGACGCCTCCTGACATGACCTATTGCATCGGCCTGAACCTCGACGAAGGCCTGTTGTTCGCCTCCGACTCGCGCACCAACGCCGGCGTCGACGACGTCCGCCGCTTCGGCAAGATGCGGGTGTTCGCTGTGGACGGCGACCGGGTCATCGTCACCCTCTCGGCCGGCAACCTCTCG
>JAVWUU010000057.1:0-15624 GCA_036666995.1 Thermomonas sp. | reverse complement strand
GTATTTTCGACGCGCTGAAACCCCCGCCGTCGGGGCCGGCCCGGGGCCGCCCCGCCCCCGCACACGGCGGGCCGGCACGGGGGCCTGCCCCTACTGGCCAATCGTATTGATGTGACCTGCCCCGACCGGATCGCGGATCAGGTCTCGACCACGCCCATTTCGTCCAGCGCGTTCTTCATCAGGTCGCGCGCTGCGTCGCTCAACTTTTCGTGGTCAAGCGCATAGCGGATCGTCGCCTCGATCAGCCCGATATGCGTGCCGCAATCGAAGCGCGTCCCCTGGAAGCGATATGCCTGCACCGGCTTTTCCGCGAGCAAGGCGGCGATGGCATCCGTGAGCTGGATCTCGCCGCCAGCGCCGGGCGCAGTCTGTTCGAGGAGGTCGAAAATCCGTCCATCCAGCACGTAGCGTCCGACCACGGCCAGCGTGCTCGGCGACACCTCGGGCTTGGGTTTCTCGACGATCGCGTTGATCCGCCCGGCCCGGCCCTCGAACGACTCGGTGGCGACGATGCCGTAACTGCCGGTCTGCGCGCGGGGCACATCCTGCACCGCGATCACGCTGTTGCCTGATGCTTGGGCGAGGTCGGCCATCTGCTTCAGCGCGCCAGGACCGCGGTTCCAGATCAGGTCGTCCGGCAACAGCACCGCGAATGGCTGGTCGCCGATGATCGGCTTCGCGCAGAGCACCGCATGGCCCAGGCCCAGCGCTTCGGCCTGGGTGACGAACACCGCGCGCACATGCGGTGGCAACACATTGCGGACCAGTTCCAACTGCTCGAGCTTGCCGCTGCGTTCAAGCTTCTGCTCGAGCTCGTAGGCCTTGTCGAAATAATCGGCGACGGCGTGCTTGTAGCGGTTGGTGACGAACACCAGGGTGTCGCAGCCCGCCTCGATCGCTTCGTCCACCGCATACTGGATCAGCGGCTTGTCGATGATCGGCAGCATTTCCTTCGGCACCGTCTTCGTCGCCGGCAGGAACCGCGTGCCGAGCCCCGCAACCGGGAACACCGCCACACGGATGCGCGGATTCGCGCTGCTGGCTGGCGTCGTCACTGCGGCTGGCGGGCGCGGCGCGCCGGGAAGGCCACGACGGTTGCGACATGCGCCACTTCTGCGTCGTCGCTCGGGTTGAACTCGGGCACGGCCTCGCGCAGGGCACCCGCCAGGCGGTCGAGGTCATAGTCGGCCACCGCCGCACGCAGCACGTCGAGGGCATGCTCGACACGTTCCGGCACCACGCTGCGCGCCGCCGCCTGCAGGATGTTCGGGTAAGTCGTCGCGCTGTAGCGTTCGTCCACGTGGAACAAGGTTTCGTGCAGTTTCTCGCCAGGGCGCAGGCCGGTGTATTCGATGGCGATGTCGCGCTCCGGCTGCTTCCCGGCCAAGCGGATCATCTGCTCGGCGAGCATGGAGATCGACACCGGCTCGCCCATGTCGAGGGTATAGACGGCCTGCTGCGCACCGATCGACGACGCCTGCAGGATCAGCTGGCAAGCCTCCGGAATGGTCATGAAATAGCGGGTCACATCGCGATCGGTGACGGTGACCGGGCCGCCGCGGCGGATCTGCTCGCGGAACAGTGGCACCACGCTGCCGGCGGAATCCAGCACGTTGCCGAAGCGCACGGTGACCATGCGCGTCGAACGCGGGTCGACCAAGCCCTGGCACACCATTTCGGCCAGGCGCTTGGTCGCACCCAGCACGTTCACCGGATCCACTGCCTTGTCGGTCGAGATCAGCACGAAGGTCGCGACCTTCGCGTCCCGGCAGGCGCGGGCCACCACGTCGGTGGCCAGCACGTTGTTGCGCACCGCCTCGCGCAGCTGGCCCTGCAGCAACGGGACCTGCTTGTAGGCAGCCGCATGGAACACCGCTTCCGGTTCCGCCTTGCGCAGCCCATGCGCGATGACCGCCGGATCCCCGCAATCGCCCAGCACCAGGATGCATTCGATGCCGGGGAAGTCCCGCTTGAGCTCGGTTTCCGCGGTCAGCAGGGCGAGTTCGTCGATCTCCAGCAGGGTGATCCGGTGCGCACCATGACGCGCGCACTGGCGGCAAAGCTCCAGGCCGATCGAACCACCTGCCCCGGTGACGAGCACCGAGCGCGCGCCCAGCCAGCTGCGGATCGCCTTCCAGTCCGGTGTGTGCGGTTGGCGACCGAGCAGGTCCTCGATCGCGACTTCCTTGAGTTGGCCCGGCAAGGATCGGCCTTCGAGGATGTCGGCCAGCCTTGGCACCGTCCGGAACGGCAGGCCGCTGAGTTCGCACAGGCCGATGACGCGGCGCATCGCGGTCGCGGACACCGACGGCATCGCGATCACCAGCAATTGCGCACCGGTTTCGCGGGCGATCCGCCGCAGGTCCTCGACCTTGCCGAGCACCGGCAGGCCCTGCAGGCGGGTGCCGCGCAGACCAACCGCATCGTCGAGGAAACCGATCGGGTCATAGCGGCCGGTGCGGCGCAGGTCTCGCACCAGCGCTTCGCCGGCCTGCCCCGCACCGAGGATGAGCACGCGCTCGGCGCCATCGGCGGTCTGCAACAGGCGGTGGTCCTTCCATGCGCGGAAGATCAGGCGCGGCGCACCCAGCAGGATCGTCAGCGCAAACGGATACAGCAGCAGCGCCGCGCGTGAGACCAGGTCAAGCCGGCTGTAGAAGAACAGCCCGACCACAACGGCAAGCAGGCCCAGGACACTGGCCTTGAAGATATTGAGGAGGTCGGGGACGCTGGCGAAACGCCACAGCCCCCGGTACAACCCGACGCGCCAGGACACCAGCCCCTGGGCAACCAGGACGATCACCACCGTGCTGGAGAAGGGCGCGAGCAGCAGCGGGGTCGGCTGCAGCGCATAGCGGACGTAGTGAAGCCCCTGCCAACACACCCAGACCATGACCAGGTCATGCAGGACCACCGCCAGTCGCGGCAAGCGGTACTTGAGACGATCCTTCCATGTGCTCATCTGCCGAATCCTTCGGTCGTAGCCGCGCCGCGCCGGTGCATCCGGGTCCAAGCCAGCAGCCAGAGCGACGCCACCGCGGCGACCACCAGCAACGTGAAGGACATCCCGGTACCCTGCGCGCAAAGCATGATCCCGATTGCCACGCACGTCCATACCGCATACGCGGTGGTCACCCGCGCATGCCCCCAACGCCGGCTGCTGCGCTGGAAAAGATGCTGGACATGCGGTTGCCACCAGGCCTGGCGAGTGGCGATGCGCCACACCAGGGTCAGGCCGGCATCGCCCAGCATCGCCATCGGTGGCAGCGCCAGCAGGGGCCAAGCAGCCGAGGGAAGCAAGCCGATCCCGCCCGCGAGCATCGCCGCCATCGCATAACCCAGAGCGCCACTGCCCACGTCGCCCAGGAAGATCCGTGCCGGCGGCAGGTTGAACGGCAGGAAGCCCAGGCAGGCCGCCGCCAGCACTACACCCAGAACCTGCCAAGGCCCCGACAGCACAAGCGCCAGCCCGGCTGCGCAAAGCAACGCCTGGCTCGATGCAAGTCCATCGATGCCGTCCATGAAATTCCAGGCATTGACCAGCGCCGGCACCAGCAACAACGCGGCAAGCGAGGCAGGCCAGCCCGCCCCTTGCAGATGCAGGCCCAAGGCCAGCGCCACCGCTGCACACGCATGAGCGCCCAACCGGATCGCGATCGGCTGCGGACGATGGTCGTCCCACCAGCCTATTCCGGCGACCAGCAGCAGCCCCGTCGCCATCAGCCACCACGCTTGGTCGCCACGCCACCAGCCGAGCAAGCCCATCGCCAGCAGCAGCGCAACGACGATGCCGATGCCGCCGCCACGCGGCGTCGCGACCGCATGGCTGCGTCGTTCGCCGGGTTGGTCGAGCATGCCGCGACGGCGCGCATAAGCGATCGCCCATGCCGTGCCACCCGCCGAAATACCCAATGCGCCGGCAGCGCAGGCCGCCAGCCAGCCCGGCTCAGACCACGGCATAGTTCAGCAGTGGCTTGACCGTGCCCCACTCCTTGCAGCTCGGGCATTGCCAGTGATGGCTGCGTGCGCCGAAGCCGCAGCGGGTGCAGCGATAGCTCGGGTTGCGCACCAGCAACTGGTCGGTGATGTGCTTGAGGTCGTGCAGCGTCGCCTCGGCATCGGCCTGCCGGTCGTCGGATTGCTCGGCCAAGGTAAGGTCGATCAGGGCCGCCTCGCCGCGCACCGACGGCCGATCCTTGAGTTGCTGGCCGAGGTAGCGCCGCGCCGCGGCCACGCCCTCCTCGGCCTCGATCATCTTCGCCAGCGCCAGCACCGGCGAGATGCCGCGGTAGTGCTCGCTCATCTCGGCCAGGAAGGCGCGCGCGCCGGTGCGCTCTCCGACCTTCGCATAGCTTTCGAGCAATGCCGGCAGGATCACCGGCAGGTAGTCCGGGTCATGCCGCGCTGCGCGTTCGAAGGCGCGGACCGCTCCCATCGGGTTGCCGGCCTCGGCTTCGATGCGACCTTCGCTGATGCCGGCACGCACCGAGGTCGAGTCCGCCGCATACGCGCGCTTGATCGCATCGCGGGCGGCGTCGATGTCGCCGGCAGAGCGCTGGCGATCGGCGAGTTCGCATTCGAACTGCGCGACCAGCTTGCCCATCGGCTCGCCGGTGGCGGCTTCGAAGCGCAACGCGTTCTCGATCGCTTTTTCCCAATCGCGTTCCGCCTGGTAGATGCCGATCAGGTGGCGCAGCGCCTGCGGTGCGCGCTGGTCGAGCTGGGCCAGGTCGCTGAACACGGTTTCGGCGCGATCCAGCAGTCCGGAGCGCATGTAGTCCTCGCCCAGCGCCGACAAGGCCTGCACTTTCTGCGCGTCGCTCAGGTCCGGCCGCTGGGCCAGCGCCTGGTGCAGGCGGATCGCGCGATCGACTTCGCCGCGGCGACGGAACAGGTGGCCCAGCGCGACCTGGGTCTCGAAGGTGTCCTTGTCCAACTCGGCGATGTGCAGGAACAGCTCGATCGCCTTGTCGGGCTGCTCGTTCAACAGATAGTTCAAGCCGCGGAAATAGGTGGTCGACAACTTGCTGACCTGGCTGTCGCTGTGGCGCTCACCGCCACGACGGCCGATCACCCAGCCTGCCAGTGCCGCCAGCGGCAGCAGGATCACGAACCAGACCCATTGGTCGAGGAATTCCATGTGCTTTCAGACCTCGTTGCGCGGCAGACGCGCACTGGTTTCGGCTCGCCTGAGGCGTCGGCGCATCGGTGCGACCACGCCAATCGCGAGGATGGTGCCACCCGCCAGCACGCCCAGCAGCAATGCGAGCAGGATGCCAAGGCCCAGGCTGGTGGGAATGGTGGTGAACCCGAGGTCGAGCACGACCCGCTGGGTATTCAGTGCGCCCACGATGGCGCCGAGCACGATGCAGGCAAACGCGGCGATGAGGCGGACCAGGCGCATCGGGAACTCCGGGATCGCCTGCTAGCTTAACGGACTGCGGGGTTCAGTCGTCCGTCGGCAGCGGCACGACCGGGGTCACCCGTTCGCGCAATTCCTTGCCGGGCTTGAAATGCGGCACGTGCTTGCCCGGCAGCGCGACGGCATCGCCGGTCTTCGGGTTGCGGCCGGTACGCGGCGGCCGGTAATGCAGGGAGAAGCTGCCGAACCCGCGCACCTCGATCCGCTCGCCCACGGCAAGCGCGCTGCCCATCATCTGCAGCAACGACTTGACCGACATGTCGACATCGTCGGCCTTCAGGTGTGGCTGGCGGCGAGCCAGCAATTCGATCAGTTCGGACTTGGTCATCGTGCAGGGTTTCGCGGCGAAGCAACGGCGGCCCGGCTAGGCCGGACCGCCGTGCGTCTTGTGCCGCCTGTATTACTCGGACTTGCTGTTCAGCTGCTCGCGCAGCAGAGCGCCCAGCTTGGTGGTGCCGCTGGAGGCGTCGGACGAGGCCTTGTTGTACTCGGCCATCGCTTCGGCGGTCTCGGCGTCATCCTTGCCCTTGATCGACAGCTGCAGGCTGCGGCCCTTGCGGTCCATGCCCACGAACTTGGCCTCGACTTCCTGGCCGACCTTCAGGTGCTGGCTGGCGTCGTCCACGCGCTCGTCGGCGACATCGCGTGCCGAGACGTAGCCTTCCACGCCGTCGCCCAGGTCGATGGTCGCGCCCTTGGCGTCCACTTCCTTGACGGTGCCGGTGACCTTGGTGCCCTTGGCGTGGGTCGCCATGAACTGGCCGAGCGGATCCTGTTCCATTTGCTTGACGCCGAGCGAGATGCGTTCGCGCTCCGGATCGACGGCCAGCACCACGGCTTCCAGGGTGTCGCCCTTCTTGTAGTTGCGCGCGATGTCTTCGCCAGTGGAGTTCCAGCTGATGTCCGACAGGTGGATCAGGCCGTCGATGCCGCCGTCCAGGCCGATGAAGATGCCGAAGTCGGTGATCGACTTGATCTGGCCCGACACCTTGTCACCCTTCTTGTGGGTGGCAGCGAAGGTTTCCCACGGATTGGCGGCAACCTGCTTCATGCCCAGCGAGATGCGGCGACGCTCCTCGTCGACGTCCAGGACCATGACTTCAACTTCGTCACCGACCTGCACAACCTTGGACGGGTTGACGTTCTTGTTGGTCCAATCCATCTCGGAAACGTGCACCAGGCCTTCCACGCCCGGCTCGATCTCGACGAACGCGCCGTAATCGGTGACGTTGGAGACCTTGCCGAACACGCGGCTGTTGGCCGGGTAACGACGGGCGATGTTATCCCACGGATCTTCGCCCAGCTGCTTCAGGCCCAGCGAAACGCGGTTGCGCTCGCGGTCGAACTTCAGCACGCGCACGTCCAGCTCGTCGCCGACGTTCACGACTTCGGACGGATGGCGCACGCGCTTCCAGGCCATGTCGGTGATGTGCAGCAGGCCGTCGATGCCGCCCAGGTCCACGAACGCGCCGTAATCGGTCAGGTTCTTGACGACGCCCTTCAGCACCGCGCCCTCGACCAGCTTCTCGAGCAGCTGCTCGCGCTCTTCCGAATGCTCGCTCTCGACCACCGCGCGGCGGGAGACGACCACGTTGTTGCGCTTGCGGTCCAGCTTGATGAGCTTGAATTCCAGCTCCTTGCCTTCCAGGTACACCGGGTCGCGCACAGGGCGCACATCGACCAGCGAACCCGGCAGGAACGCGCGGACGTCCTTGATGTCGACGGTGAAACCGCCCTTCACCTTGCCGCTGATGCGGCCGACGATGGTGGCGTTGGCTTCCAAAGCCTCTTCCAGTTCGTCCCACACCATGGCGCGCTTGGCCTTCTCGCGCGACAGCACGGTCTCGCCAAAACCATTCTCGAGCGAGTCGAGGGCGACCTTGACTTCATCGCCGATGCCGACGTCGATCTCGCCTGCGTCGTTGCGGAACTGTTCGATCGGGACAATGCCCTCGGACTTCAGGCCGGCGTTGATCACCACCACGTCGTTGCGGACATCGACCACGATGCCCTTGACGATGGAGCCGGGCTTCAGCTTGGCGAGGTTGGTCTGGCTCTGCTCGAACAGTTCGGCGAAGGATTCGGTAGCTACGGAATTCATGAAAAATCTCGGATGGATACACAGGCCGGCCACGATCCGCGGCGGCCCACCTTGGGTCTGGCTCAGGCATCGTCCCGAGGGACGGCATGCACGGCCATGTGCAGTGGTTGAAAAGGAAAACCACGCATGCCGGATTGCATGCGCGGAACGATCCTGCGACGGAAGAAACGCGCCGGCTAGTTGCCGGGACGGGACACGACATCCAGGACCCGGGCGACCACGTCGGCGATGGACAGGCCGGTGGTGTCGATGCGGACGGCGTCTTCGGCCGGTCGCAGCGGCGCCACCGCGCGGCTGGCATCGCGGGCGTCGCGGGCGAGAATCTCGCGTAGCAGACCGTCGATTGTGACGGAAACCCCTTTGTCTTTCAACTGGTTATAGCGCCTCTCGGCGCGTTCGTCGGCGCTCGCGGTCAGGAAGACCTTGTGCCCGGCGTCGGGGAAGATCACCGTACCCATGTCGCGGCCGTCGGCCACCAGTCCGGGTTGCTGGCGGAACGCGCGCTGGCGATCCTTCAATGCGGCCCGCACTTCCGGGATCGCGGCGATGGCGGAGGCCGCGGCACCGGCGGTCTCGGTGCGCAGCTCGTCGGTGGCATCGTGGCCATTGACCAGCACGCGCAGGTCGCCGGAATCGCCTTCCCGGAATCCGACCACCGTGTCGAACGTGCAACGCACCAGCGCCCCGGCATCGTCCAGGTCCAGGTCGGCCCAGCCCGCAGCCACGCCGACGGCGCGGTACAGCGCCCCGGAGTCGAGGTAATGCCAGCCCAGGCGCTGGGCGACGATGCGACTGATCGTGCCCTTGCCGGAACCGGAGGGGCCATCGATGGTGAGTACGGGTGCGGTGGGATCCATGCCACGATTATGCCGACCGGACACCCTTGGCGGCGCGGCCGTTCCCGAATCCGGCAGGAATGCGCTTCAAGCTGTTGATCCGGAAACACAATACCCGTTAGAATGCGCGGCTTCGCGTTGCAGCCGCCGGCTTTCGGCTGGCCGTGGCGCTTCCGTCCAACCGCTCCATCCAACATTTTTGCCGAGGTTCTGTCATGAAGGTCCTGTCCTCCCTGAAGTCGGCGAAGAACCGTCACCGTGACTGCAAGGTGGTCCGCCGTCGTGGCAAGGTCTTCGTGATCTGCAAGTCCAACCCGCGTTTCAAGGCTCGCCAGCGCTGAGTCGCACGCAGGTTGTGCTGCCGAAGGCCGCCTCGTGCGGCCTTCGTCGTTTCTGCAGCGCGCCATCGCGGCCCGTTCACGATTCGGGCATAGAATCCGTCGTCACCCACCCTGCACCGGGAGCGTCGCCATGAACCGCCTGTCACGCAGCATCCTCGTCGCAACCTTGCTGGCCACCCCCGGCATCAGCCTCGCCCAGGAAGTGCAGGGCGATGTCCTGTTGATCGAACGCGTGCGCGAAGAACCCGCGAACTTGCCGGGCCGCGGCATGAGCATGTCGCAGGTCGAGGCCCGCTTCGGTGCGCCCAGCGATCGCCTCGACCCGCGCGGCGGACAGAAGCGCCAGTGGCCCACGATCAATCGCTGGACCTACCCCGCGTTCACCGTGTATTTCGAGCGCAACAAGGTGATCGACGTGGTCGTCACCAAGGCCGACCCGAACGAGATCGGGCCGAAGCCGCCCACCACCTAAGAAACCGGCATGCCGAACACCGTGCGTTTCCCCGCCGAGTGGGAACCCCAGGCGGCGATCCTGATCGCCTGGCCGAATGCGGACACCGACTGGGCTGAGCGCCTGGCCGGCGTCGAAGACACCTATATCGCATTGGTTGCGGCCATCGTCCGCTTCCAGCGCGTGGTGATCTGCGTCGCCGATGACGACGTCGAGACCTATGCGGAGATGCGCCTGCGCAGCAACCGCGTGGACATGGATCGCGTCCGCTTCGTCACTGTTCCCTACGACGATACATGGCTGCGCGACAGTGGCCCGATTTCCTTGCGCGATGGCGACGGTTTCCGCCTGCTCGATTTCCGCTTCACCGGCTGGGGCGGCAAGTTCGACGCCAGCGACGACGATCAACTCGTCCAGCGCCTCACCGACCAGAACCTGTTCGCGACGCAGGACCGGCAGACTGTCGATTTCGCGCTGGAAGGCGGCGCGATCGAGACCGATGGCGAAGGCACCCTGCTGACCACTTGGCAGTGCCTGCACGAGCGCCATCCCGATGCATCGCGAGAAGAATTGACCAGCAAGCTCGCCGATTGGCTGCAGCAGGACCGCGTGCTCTGGCTCGACCACGGTGTATTGGAAGGCGACGACACCGACGCGCACATCGACACTCTCGCCCGCTTTGCCGCGGACGACGCCCTCGTGTTCCAGGCCTGCGACGACGAAACGGATTCGCACTATGCCGACCTCGAGGCGATGGCCGACGAGATCGCCGCGCTGCGCACGAAGGACGGCAAGCCGTACCGCCTGTTCCCGTTGCCGTGGGCGCAGCCGGTCATCGACATCGCCGAAGATGGAAGCACCCGACGCCTGGCGGCGAGCTACGCCAATTTCCTCATCGTCAATGGCGCGGTGTTGATGCCGGCGTATGGTGATGAAGCCGACGATGTCGCTGCCGGCGTGCTGGCGCAGGCATTCCCGGATCGCGAAATCGTCCAGGTGCCTTGCCGCCCGCTGATCTGGCAGAACGGCAGCCTGCACTGCATCACCATGCAACTCCCCGAGGGACTGCTCTGATGGCCAAGTACAGCAAGCTGCCGGTCGCACTGGTGCAGGAAAAGAATCACGGCGATGCCGAGGCCAATCTGGCCATCATCGAGCAACGCGTGGCCGAAGCCGCGAACTCCGGCGCAAAGCTCGTCCTGCTGCAGGAACTGCACAACGGCGCGTACTTCTGCCAGCACGAATCCGTGGACGAATTCGACCTGGCCGAACGCATCCCGGGCCCGAGTACGGAACGCCTAGGCGCACTTGCGAAACAACACGGCGTGGTCCTGGTGAGCTCGCTGTTCGAGAAGCGTGCGACCGGGCTGTACCACAACACCGCGGTGGTCTTCGATGCCGACGGCAGCACCGCCGGCAAGTACCGCAAGATGCACATCCCGGACGATCCGGGCTTCTACGAGAAGTTCTACTTCACCCCGGGCGACCTGGGCTTCAATCCGATCGATACCAGCGTCGGCCGCCTTGGCGTGCTGGTGTGCTGGGACCAGTGGTATCCGGAAGGCGCGCGGCTGATGGCGCTGGCCGGCGCGGAATTGCTGCTGTATCCCACTGCGATCGGATGGGACCCGTCCGATGAGCACGCGGAGAAGACCCGCCAGCGCGATGCGTGGGTGCTGTCGCATCGGGGCCATGCGGTCGCCAATGGCCTGCCGGTGCTCAGCTGCAATCGCGTCGGCCACGAGCCATCACCGATGGCGGCATCCGGCATCGATTTCTGGGGCAACAGCCACGTGCTGGGTCCGCAGGGCGAGTTCATCGCCGAGGCCGGCACCGAGCCGACGATCCTCTTGGCCGATGTCGATATGGCCCGCAGCGAGCATGTGCGCCGGATCTGGCCATTCCTGCGCGACCGCCGCATCGACGCCTACGGCGACCTGACCAGGCGCTACCGCGACTGATCCTCGCGTTCGCCGCGCGCCGACGGACGGTCGAATAAATCCGAACGGTCGTGCTATTGTCGCAGCCGTGAACGCATTGACCGCCACCAGCAAGGGTGCCGCCACCCGCGACGCCATCATCGACAAGGCCTACGAGATCGCCCGTTTCGCGGGCATCGAGGGACTGTCGATCGGACCACTTGCGCTGGCGGTGGGCATGTCCAAAAGCGGGGTGTTCGCCCACTTCGGTTCCCGCGAGGACCTGCAACTGGCCGTGCTGGAATCGGCGGGCATGCGCTTCGGCGAATTCGTGCTCGGTGCCGCGCTGTCGCAACCGCGTGGTCTGCCGCGCCTGCGTGCGTTGATGCGCAACTGGTTCGAGTGGGGTCGGCTGGAAACCGGCGGCTGCGTGCTGGTGGCCTCGGTCAGCGAGTTCGACGACCGCCCTGGCCCGCTGCGCGACCAGGTGATCCGCAACGTGCGCCGCTGGCGTCAGGAACTGCAACGCGCCGCGCAGATCGCCATCGATTGCGGGCATCTGCGCGACGGCGACACCGATCAGTACGCCTTCGAGTTGTATGCGATTCCGTTGGCGATGCTCCACGAAGCCGGCCTGTTCGGCTACGAGCAGGCTCGAAAACACGGCGACAGCGCCCTCGAACGCTGGGTCGCCGCCCACGCTCCCTCCCCCTGATCCACGACGAGGTGCCGCCATGTCCAAGCGTCTGTCCAGAATTAGCACGATCGTTCGTAATGCACTCAAGCTGCCCGTCGTGCGCGTGACCTTCCTGCTGGGTGGTCGCATCGCGCCGGATGCGATCGCCGCGCAGGCGGCGCGACTGTTCACCACGCCATTCGCAAGCAGCCGCTCGCGAGCGCAGGCAGCGCCAACCCTTGGTGCGCGCGAGGAAGACCTGGGCATCGACGGCATCGCCATCCATACCTATGTCTGGGGCGATCCGGGCACGCAGCCGTACGTGCTGTTCGCGCATGGCTGGTCCAGCCACGGCACCCGCGTCGCGCGCTGGATCAAGCCACTGCAGGACGCAGGTTATGCAGTGGTGGCGTTCGACCAGGCCGCGCACGGACGCAGCGGTGGCACCCACACCACCCTGCCCGACTTCACCTGCCACCTGATGGCAGTGGCGAAGCATTACGGACCGGCCGCAGCGGTGATCGGGCACTCGCTGGGTGGTGCCGCGACCGCGTTGGCACTGGCGCGAGGCATGCAGGCGAACAGCGCCGTCTTGATCGCACCGGCCGCCGATCCACTGGCTGCGGTCGAACGCTTCTCGAGGTTGCTATGGCTCGCGAGCCATCTGGGCCGCCGCATGTTCGCCCGCTTCGAAGGCGCGATGCGGTTTTCCGCGAACGAGCTGCAGGCCCAGAACAATGCGCCTCGCATCGGCCGTCCGGCGCTGATCGTGCACGACATCGAGGATCGGGAAGTGCCGTGGTCGGAAGGCGAGCGCTGGGCCCGGTACTGGCCGCAGTCGCGCCTCTTGAGCACGCGCGGCCTCGGCCATAACCGGATCGCCGACGACGATAGCGTGATCGCGTCCGCGCTGCGTTTCCTGCGTGGCGAGGCGATCGGCGAACGCGTGGTTTCCACCAGCGACCTGCCCTACGGCCTGGCCTGAAAACACACGCTTCCGCGGCGCGAAACCGACTATCCTGCGCGGCCGCCATGCGAATGGCGGCGCCCACACCCATGCGCAGGCACGATGACCACCGACTCCGCCACCACCGACGTCTTCGCCGGGCAGCCCATCGTCGAACTCGAACGCGATGGCGTGCGCTACACCCTGCTGGGCACCGCGCATGTCTCCAGGACCAGCATCGACGCGGTGATGGCGGCGATCGACAGCGGTCGCTTCGACGCCGTCGCGGTGGAACTGGACGAACAGCGCCACAAGGCGCTGACCAATCCGGATGCTCTGGCGCAGCTCGACCTGGTGAAGGTGATCCGCGAACGCAAGGTGGCACCCTTCGCGGCGAACCTGGCGCTGGCGGCCTACCAGCGTCGGCTGGCCGAACAACTGGATATCGAACCGGGCGCGGAATTGAAGGCCGCCGCGGTCGAAGCCGTCGCACGCGGCCTGCCGCTGCGACTCATCGATCGCGATGTCGGCATCACCTTCCGCCGCATCCTGCAGGGATTGCGCTGGTGGGACCGCATGAAGCTGGTCGGCGGACTGGCTGGCGGACTGTTCGACAAGGAGGAAGTCTCCGAAGACGACATCGAGCGCCTGAAGGAAGGCGACATGCTCGAGTCCAGCTTCGGCGACTTCGCCCGCGAAACGCCATCGCTGTACGCGACCCTGATCGACGAACGCGACCAGTACATGGCGGCGAAGTTGCGCGAACGCGGCGACGGCGCAACCCATGTGCTCGCGGTGGTCGGCGCCGGTCACCTGAAGGGCATGGCGAAGTACCTCGCCGAGGAACAACGCGCGCCGGCGGAACTCACCGAAGCGCTCGTGCATGTCGCCAAGAAGCGCAACATCCCGTGGATCACCATCATCCTGATGTTGCTGATCTGCGGTGGCATTGCGTGGGGCTTTGCGCAGGGCGGCGCCGGTCTCGGCAAGGACCTCTTGCTGCAGTGGGTTGCCTGGACCGGTGGCCTGGCCGGCCTTGGCGCATTGCTGGCGCGTGGCCACGTCCTCAGCGTGCTGGCCGCGGCAATTTCCGCCCCTCTCAAGCCGTTCCGCCCGGGCCTTCCACCAGGCATGTTCAGCGCGCTGGTCGAAGTGCACCTGCGCAAGCCGGCTTACCCGGACTTCCTCGCCCTGCGCGACGATGCGCAGACCCTTGGCGGCTGGTACCGCAACCGCGTGTGCCGGGTGGTGCTGGTCTTCCTGCTCACCAACCTGGGCAGCATGGTCGGGGTCTGGGTCTCGGGCGCGCAGATCGTGCGCAAGCTGCTGGGCTGATCGCGCTCAGCCGATACGCGGCCAGCGCCATGCGAGCCACGCGATGACGCCGCAGAGCGCGATCTCGATGCTGCTGTAGGCCAGGTAGAACCACCATGCGCCCGGCATGGTGATCGCCACGAACGCCGCGTAGAACAGCGCCAGCCCGATGCACAGCCAGCGCACGATGCGAGCCGGCAACGCCAGCGTCAGGAACACCATCAGGCCCGGCACCACCAGCAACAGGGCCACGAACAACAGCGATTCCTGGCTGCTCGGCCCCATCGGCCCCGTGCCGTCCAGCATGCGCTGGAGCTTGCCGGGCTTGTACAGGCCGAAGTAATCGCCGTAGAGATAGCAAAATGTCAGGCTGGCCCAAAGCGCGGACAGCTTCAGCCTGAGCGGCAGTGGCGGATCCGACAGCACGCGCGACGGGCTGGAAGCAATCTTCATCGGCAAGCCTCAGGAAAACCCGGTCGGCGTGGCATCGACGCGTCCGACGCGCGCGCCGAACAGCAACAGCCACAGGCAACTGCCGATTTCGCCGAACGCCGCCGGCATCCGCACGTAGCGCAACAACGGGGAGTCCGCCATAGCGGGCACCAGGCCACCGAAGACCTGCACCACGTAGCCCAAGCCGCCCAGCACCAGCAGCAGGCCAAGGAGTCGAGGCAAACGGGCAGACCGCAACACCAGCCAGCCGAACGGCAACAGCCACAGCCCCCAGAACAGACTGGCAATGCGCAGGCCATGGCCGTAGCGCTGCTGGCACGACTTGAACGCGGCCTCCATCGCCTCGGTGGCACCACTTGCCGCGCCATCCAGCAACACCAATGCGTCCATCCGATGGGTGACCGCGACCAGCCCGATCGGCACGCTGGCCACCGCCAGCGCGACCATCACTGTGGCAGCGCGGCGATCGACATCGCCCAATACGCGGTACAGCGCGAACGGCAAAAGCAGGAACGCGACCTGCATCACCAGGAACGCGGCGATGCCGGCGCGGAATATCGCGGACTGCGCGGACGCCTCGGCGAGGGTGTTGCCTACCTGCCCCGGCACATAGGCCAGGCAGTACATGCCGGTCAGCACCACCACCAGGTACAGGGCGCCGGCGAGGCGCCCATCCCGGCGGAGGCCGCCGACCGCACTCATGCGACCGCCGACCGCGCTTCGCGCCGCTGCGCGCGATTCATGCGCGCCTTGCGGAGCAGGTTGCCGCTGCCCATGCGCAGGTCATCCAGCATCGCGTAGATGGTCGGCAGGAACAGCAGGCTGACCACGGTGGAGAACGCCAGGCCACCGGCGATCGCGCGCGCCATCGGGTAGTACGGCGGCATGCCATCGGCGGTCTTGGTGGAGAGCGCGATCGGGATCATCGCCAGGATCGCGGTGCCCATCGTCATCATGATCGGGCGCAGGCGTTCCCGGCTGCCTTCGATCAACGCTTCCGTGCGCGGCAAGCCCCGCCGCCTGAGGTTGTTGATGTGCTCGATCATCACGATGCCGTTGTTCACCACCACGCCCATCAGCACCAAAATGCCGATCACCGCCATGATGTTCATCTCGGTGCCGGTCAGCCAGAACAGCCAGTACACGCCGAAGATCGAGAACAGCA
>JAVWUU010000056.1:0-16384 GCA_036666995.1 Thermomonas sp. | reverse complement strand
GTGCCGGTGAGCAGGCGCGAAACGTAGGGTTTGCCGGCGATGACCAGCGGGTCGTGGGCGAGGGGAGTCGTCATTGACGGATTATCGCCGAAGGCGGATTGCGATGCGGCTTCGGCACGCAGTTGGCTGCCGTCCATGGCGATGCATGATTCGCTCCGGAACGCCCTGCCGGGCTGCCCGGCCTCGCCCAGCGCGCGAGTCGCTCAACGGGAATGCGAGGCGATGCCTCGCAAACATTCCCGTTTCGCCCTTGGCCCGGCGTTCGGCTTGGCGCGCGGCAGTGCCGCTCAAGCGCCAAGCCTCACCCACCCCCAAGCGCATGCACGATCTCGACGGTGTCGCCTGGTTGCAGGGCATGCGTCGCGTGTTGCCCGCGTGGCACGATCTCGCCGTTGACCTCCACCGCGACCCGGCGCTGGGCCAGGCCTTCCTGATCCAGCAGGGTGGCCAGGGTTGCCTGCTCCGGGATGCTGCGGGTTTCGCCATTGAGTTGTATGTCCATCCAGCGATTGTCTCCGGTTCGTCGGTCAGTTGTGCGGCGGTGCAACATGAAGCCGTTAGATTTTCGTGAAACCATACGCGCCATTCGCCGTCGTATGTCGGCGTGTCGGCCCGCCTGCGCAGACCACCAGGTACATTCCCCACCCGATTCCCTTCGAGGTTTCCCCATGAAAGCCACCCTCCGCCGGACCCTGCTGACTGCCGCGATCGCGCTTGCCGCCGCACCGGCATTCGCCGGCCCCGCCGACTCGCCGTTCACCCAGACCATCTTCTTCGGCGACAGCCTCACCGATGGCGGCTTCTTCCGTTCGCTGCTGCCGGCCAACGTGCAGAACGTCACCGGCCAGTTCACCACCAACCCGGGTTATGTCTGGTCGCAGTACCTGGCCGACTACTACGACAGCAACGCGGACGTTGCCTGGAAGGCCACCGGCGCGACCCCGACGTTCAACCCCGCTGGCAACAACTGGGCCGTCGGCGGTGCACGCGTGGGCACCAACAGCGTGGGCGCGCTCGGCTACACGCCGTCGCTGGCTGCCCAGTACCAGGCCTACCTCGCTTCCGGCCATGCGGTCGATCCGAATGCCCTGTACACGGTCTGGGGTGGCGCCAACGACCTGTTCGCGGTGCAGGCCAACCCGTCGCAGGCGCAGGCCATCATCGGTGGCGCAGTGACCGCGCAGGTCGGCCTGGTCGGTGCGCTGACCCAGGCGGGCGCGCAGTACATCCTGGTGCCGACCATTCCCGACCTCGGCCTGACGCCTTCCTCGCGCGCCGGTGGCGCCGCGGCCATGGCGCAGGGCACCGCGCTGACCAACAGCTACAACAGCGCGCTGTTCGGCGGCCTGGCCTCGGCCGGCCTGCACGTGATCCCGCTGGACACCTTCCACTTCCTGCAGGAAGTGGTCGCCAATCCGGGTGCCTACGGCATCACCAACGTCACCGGCACCGCCTGCCAGCCGCAGATCACCGCGCAGTCGCTGACCTGCAACCCGACCTCGCTGGTCAACCCGGGTGCGCCCAACAGCTACCTGTTCGCCGATGGCGTGCATCCGACCAGCGGCGCGCACAAGGTGATTGGCGACTTCGCCATTTCGGTGATCGAAGGCCCGCGCCAGATCGCGATCCTGCCGCGTTCGGCAGCGATGGTCGGCCGCGCCCGTTCGCAGATGGTCGACGGCAGCGTTGGCCGCATGCTCGCCAGCGAAGGTAACGGCACCCACTGGTGGGCCGACCTGCGTGGTGACCAGCAGCGCTCGCAGAATCCCGGCTTCGATGGTCCCGGCCTGACCGGCAGCATCGGCATCGGCTGGCGCAGCGGCAACCTGACGTATGGCGCATTCGCCGGCTACGGCCGCCAGGACATCGATTTCGGCGAAAGTCGCGGCGATTTCCGCCAGACCGACGCCGGTGTCGGCGGCTTCGTGGGCTGGCAGCAGGATGCGATGTGGGCCAGCGGCCAGCTCAGCTGGACCAAGCTCGGCTATGACGTGCACCGCCAGGTCAACCTGGGCCAGGCAAGCCGCGTGCACAGCGGTTCGCCGGATGGCGACAACCTCAGCCTGGGTGCAAGCGCAGGCTGGAACTTCGGCGACGGTGCCCTGCGGCACGGCCCGGTGGTCAGCGTGCTGGCGCAGAAGATCTCGGTCGACGGCTACGTCGAGAACAGCACCGAGTCCACCGCGTTGGCCTACCTCGACCAGGACAGTGATTCGCTGATCGGCAGCGTGGGCTGGCAGGCCAGCTTCGCCATCAACGACCACGTCACGCCGTATGCGCGCCTGACCTGGGACCGCGAGTTCGAGGATGCGCCGCTGCAGGCATGGGCGCAGTCGGTGTCGATGCCGGGCACCCTGCCGTACGCGGTGCCGGGCCTGCCGTTCGACGATACCTACGGCACCCTGAGCTATGGCGTGCGCACCGAAGTGCTGGGCATGGACGTCACCACCGGCAGCAACATCACGGTGGGCCAGAAGGGCGGCAACGACGCCAGCTTCTTCCTGACCGTCAGCGGCAAGTTCTGATGCCACACGCAACGCAGGCCTGCACGGCCTGCGTTGCAACATCCGCGGCGCGCGGCATAGACTTGCCGCGCATTGCAACACCGGTACCGCGGGTGTAGCTCAATGGTAGAGCTGTAGCTTCCCAAGCTACTGACGAGGGTTCGATTCCCTTCACCCGCTCCAGAAAATTCGATGATCACCGCAGGGCGGACTCCTCGACGGATGCCGCCCTTGCCGTTTCCGGAGCGCATGGATGGCGATGACCGAAGTCGGTTGGCGCGAATGGGCGGGATTGCCCGGGCTTGGCTTGCCGCGGGTGCGCGCCAAGCTGGACACCGGCGCACGTTCGTCCGCCCTGCACGTGGACCGGCAATGGCGATTCACCGAGGCCGGTGCGCCGTGGGTCGGGTTTGGCCTGGTGCCTGCGCGGCATGCGGCGCCGATCGAGGTGTTCGCGCCGGTCGTCGACGAGCGCCTGGTGACCGATTCCGGTGGTCACCGCACCCTGCGGGTGTTCCTGCGCACCCGCCTGGAGCTTGCCGGGGTGAGTCGCGAAATCGACATCAACCTGGCGGATCGTTGCGGCATGCGCTTCCCGATGCTGCTGGGACGCACCGCGCTGGCCGGGATGTTCGTGGTCAATCCGTTGGCTTCGTTCATCCATCGCCGCAAGGCGCGTGGAACCATTGCCGCCCCCAGCCAGTGAAGGTTTCGATGAAACTCGCGATCCTGTCCCGCAACAGCAAGCTCTATTCGACCCGCCGTCTGGTCGAGGCCGCGCGTATGCAGGGCCACAGCGTGCGCGTGCTCGATCCGCTGCGCTGCTACCTGCGGATCAGCAGCGACGGGTTCGCGATGCGCTACAAGGGCAAGCCGATTTCCGGCTATGCGGCGGTGGTGCCGCGCATCGGCGCGTCGGTCACCCGCTACGGCTGCGCGGTGCTGCGCCAGTTCGAGCTGATGGGCAGTTACACCCCGAACAGCGCCGCGGCGATCGCGCGCGCGCGCGACAAGCTGCGCTGCCACCAGGTGCTGGCCGCGAAGGGCATCGGGCTGCCGGTGACCGTGTTCGGCGACAACCCCGACGACACCGGCGACCTGCTGGCGATGCTCGGCCCGCCGCCGCACGTGGTGAAGCTCAACGAGGGCACGCAGGGCAACGGGGTCATGCTGACCGAGAAGCTGTCGGCGTCGCGCGGGGCGATCGAAACCCTGCGCGGGCTCTACGCGAACTTCATCGTGCAGGAATTCATCGGCGAGGCGAAAGGCGCCGACCTGCGCTGCTTCGTGGTCGGCGAGCGGGTGGTGGCGGCGATGCGCCGGCAGGCACCCAAGGGCGACTTCCGTTCCAACCTGCATCGCGGCGGCAGCGCCAAGGCGGTGCGCGCGACCAGGGCGGAAATGGAGACCGCGGTGCGCGCGGCGCAGATCCTCGGCCTGGGCGTGGCCGGCGTCGACCTGATCCGCAGCAAGCGCGGACCGCTGGTGCTCGAGGTCAATTCCTCGCCCGGCCTGGAAGGCATCGAGGAAGCGACCGGCGTGGATGTGGCGGGTGCCATCGTCGCGCACATCGCGGGCAACATCGCGTTGCCGCGCAAACGCGAACGCAACACCGATTTGACGGATTCTTAATCGCGCCGCCCGTATCGTCGCCCCGGTGTTGTCGCTGATTTCCCCCCAACGGCAGCATGCAGGGCAGCAGTGACTTTAGGGCCCAGGCGTCCCCCGCCTGGGCCTTCGTTTGTGGCCGCCATCCATGGCAGCCACCCCTAGGGCCAACGCTGCGCGTTGTCAAAAAACGCTCCAGGCGTTTTTTTGTCCGCAGGGCGCTGCCCTTGCGCACGGGCCGCCAGGTCGCCGTGCCTGTGACAGAATCCCGGAACCGCCGCCGCCCTCGGCGGTCACATGGCGAACGCCACCCGCAAGGAAGACTGCATGCGCATCCTGGTCATCGAGGACAACTCGGACATCGCCGCCAACCTTGGCGATTACCTCGAGGATCGCGGCCACACCGTGGACTTCGCCGCGGACGGCGTGACCGGTCTGCACCTGGCGGTGGTGCACGAATTCGACGCGATCGTGCTCGACCTCAACCTGCCAGGCATGGACGGCCTGGAGGTCTGCCGCAAGCTGCGCAACGAGGCGCGCAAGCAGACCCCGGTGCTGATGTTGACCGCCCGCGATTCGCTGGACAACAAGCTCGCCGGGTTCGATTCCGGTGCCGACGACTACCTGATCAAGCCGTTCGCCCTGCAGGAAGTCGACGTGCGCCTCAATGCACTGGCCCGCCGCGGCAAGGGACCACAGGCGCGGGTACTCAACACCGGCGAACTGGAATTCAACCTCGATACGCTGGAAGTGCGCCGCGAGGGCAAACTGCTCCAGCTCAACCCGACCGCGCTGAAGATCCTGCAGTCGCTGATGGAAGCCTCGCCGGCGGTGGTGACCCGGCAGGAACTGGAAACCCGCGTCTGGGGCGAGGAACTGCCGGATTCCGACTCGCTGCGCGTGCACATCCACGGCCTGCGCGCGGTGATCGACAAGCCCTTCGGCGTGCCGATGATCCAGACCCGCCACGGCATCGGTTACCGCATCGCGGTGCCGGAGCCCGATGCCTGAGGCCGCCGCGCCGCGACGCGCGCCGGCCGGCAGGCGGCGGCTGCGCACGCGCATCATCGTCACCTTCACCTTGCTCGGCTTCTGCCTGACAGGGTTGTTCGCGTACGCCACGATCGTGCTGCGCGGGCGGGTCGAGAACCAGTTGTTGTCGGAAGCGCTCAATCGCAACATCGATGCGTATGCCACCGCATTCCAGCGCGACCCCGGCAATGCGACCTTCTCGTTCGAAGGTGTGAAGGGTTGGGTGTATTCACTCGACAAGCTGGGCAATGCCCCGGACGACTGGCGCGAACTCAAGGACGGCATCCACGAGCTGCACGGCACCGAGGACGGCCAAGCGTTCGCCTACAAGTTGGCGGTGCGGCGCACGCCCACGCATGCGTTCTTCCTCGCCTACGACATGACCCAGACCCTGCAGGGGCAAGAGCAGCAGAACCGCTTGCTGGTCGCGACCGTGGTGGTGTTCACGGCGCTGGCGTTGTTGCTTGGCTGGTGGTCGGCGTCGCGGGTGATGGCGCCGGTGTCCGACCTGGCGCAACGCCTGCGCCGTTCCGGAACGAGTTCCGATCCCGAAGTCCTTGCCTCGCATTTCGCCGAGGACGAAGTGGGCGAACTGGCCAAGGCGCTCGACGACTACGCCGGGCGCCTGACCGAAGTGGTGCAGCGCGACCGCGAATTCAACGCCGATGTCAGCCACGAGCTGCGCACGCCGCTGGCGGTGATCCGCGGTGCGGTCGAGCTGCTGCTGTCGAAGCCGGAACTCGACGAACGCACCCGCACCCGCCTGCAACGCGTCCAGCGCGCCGAGCAGCAGTGCACCGACCTGATCAGCGCGCTGCTGCTGCTCTCGCGCAACGAGCGCGCGTTGGGCCAATGCGATGTAGGCAAGGTCGCGCAGCAATTGCTGGATCACCATCGCGCGCAGCTCGCGGGCAAGCCGCTGGAGTTGCGGCTCGAAGGCGAAACAGGCGTGGTGCTGGACGCGCCGGAATCCGCGCTGGCGGTGGCATTGGGCAACCTGATCGGCAACGCGGTGAAGTACACCCAGACCGGCGATGTGGTGGTACGCGTGTTCCGCGATGCGGTGGAAGTGGTGGATTCCGGTCCCGGCCTCAGCGCCGAGGACGCCGCCAAGCTGTTCGAGCGCGGCTACCGCGGCACCCATGCCGGCCATTCGCAGGGCGGCGGCATCGGCCTGTCGATCGTGCGCCGGTTGTGCGCGCTGTACGGCTGGGACGTGCATGTGCGGCCGGGCGAGACGCGTGGCGTGGTGGCGACGCTGCACTTCGGTTGAGGCGCATGCGGCGGCACCCAGCGTGCTTCGCGTCATAATGCGCGGGCACGATTTCTTCAGGATCCCCGCATGAACACTCCCACCGCCGCCCCGCTGGCCTATCGGGTCACGCCTTCCGGCCATGCCCGCAGCACCGAACAGCGCGAGGCGCTGCTTGCCGGCGAGCTCGGCTTCGGCAAGCACATGACCGACCACATGGTCAGCATCGACTGGGATGCCACGCAGGGGTGGCACGATGCGCGCGTGCAGGCCTACGGTCCGCTGGCGCTGGATCCGGCCGCGGCGGTGCTGCATTACGGCCAGGAAATCTTCGAAGGCATCAAGGCGTATCGGCATGCCGACGGTTCCATCTGGACCTTCCGGCCGCGCGCCAATGGCGAGCGCCTGCAGCGCTCGGCGGCGCGGCTGGCATTGCCGCAGTTGCCGGTGGACGAATTCGTGGAGTCGCTGCGCCAGCTGGTCGCGATCGACCACGACTGGGTGCCCTCGGCGCCGGAAACCAGCCTGTATTTCCGTCCCTTCATGATCGCCACCGAGGCCTTCCTCGGCGTGCGTGCGGCGCAGGCCGCGGCCTACCACGTCATCGCCAGCCCGGCGGGTGCGTACTTCGCCAACGGCGTGTCGCCGGTGTCGATCTGGCTGTCGCGGGACTATGCGCGCGCGGCGAAGGGCGGGACCGGTGCGGCCAAGTGCGGCGGCAACTACGCCGCGTCGCTGCTGCCGCAGATGGAAGCGCGTGCACAGGGCTGCTCGCAGGTGCTGTTCCTGGATCCGGTCGAGGGCAAGTACCTGGAGGAACTGGGCGGCATGAACGTGTTCCTGGTGTATGCCGATGGCCGCATCGTCACCCCGGAACTATCGGGCAGCATCCTCCAGGGCATCACCCGCTCCAGCATCCTGCAACTCGCGCGCGACCGCGGCATGCAGGTCGAGGAGCGCAAGGTCTCGATCGACGAATGGCGCGACGGCGTGGCGTCGGGCGCGATCACCGAAGCGTTCGCCTGCGGCACCGCGGCGGTGATCACGCCGATCGGCGAGCTCAAGGGCGAGGACATCGCGATCGGCGACATCAACGCACCGGCGGGCGAGGTCACCATGGCGATCCGCAAGGAACTGACCGACATCCAGTACGGCCGGCTTCCCGACCGCCACGGCTGGCTGGTCAGGCTGCGCTGACGGTCACAGCCGCACCCACCAGCAACCCATCCGCTGGCGCAGGCCGAAGGTCGTGCGCGATGGCGTGCTGCCGTTGGCCAGCGTCTGTTCCACGCGCAGGCCGATCAGGCGCGGCTTGCGCGGCGGCTGGCTGACCACGGCGCCGGTTTCCTCGTCGAACTCGATGATGCCGTCGCCGTAGGCATTGGTGCCGCCGCTGTACATCGGTTGCACATCCACGAGCGATCGCTTGGCGATGGCCTCGAGTCGCGTCATCACCCGGTACGCACTGGAAGTCGGCATCCCCGCCCAGTCGTAGACGCCGGCCACCTGGTTGGCATCGCCGGACTGCAATGCAGTGCTGAAGGAATAAACCAGGTCCTGCACGGTCCGCGAGCAAGCGTTGCGATAGCTGCTTGCCGGCGCGGCACCGCGATACATGGGGGCTGGCGCGATCCGCTCGGTTGCGCCGATGTCGTCGCACTTGCGGTCCGTGTAGACCAGGCTGCCATCGGCGGCTGCACAACGCTTCACCTGCGCATGCACGACGCCCGGCGCCAGCAGGCAAGCGACGAGCAACAGCAAGAGCAGGGCGGGGCGATGCATGCGCGCAGCCTACGCGCGCGGGGTGCATCGAGGAAGTGATCAGCCCAGCCGCTGCAGGATCGCCGCGCTCGGCTTGGACAGGTTGAGCGTGTAGAAGTGCAGCGCGGGTGCGCCACCGGCGATGAGGCGTTCGCACAGCTTGGCGATGAAGTCGGAAGCGAATTCGCGGATGCTGTCGGCGTCATCGCCGTAGCCGCGCATGCGCTGCGCGATCCAGCGCGGGATCTCGGCACCGCAGGCCTCGGAGAAGCGCCGCAACTGGGTGAAGTTGGAGATCGGCATGATCCCGGGAATGATCGGGATGTCGATGCCGAGTGCGCGCGCATCGTCGACGAAACGGAAGTAGGCGTCGGTGTTGTAGAAGTACTGGGTGATCGCGCTGTCGGCGCCGGCGTCGACCTTGCGCTTGAAATTGCGCAGGTCGGCCATCGCATCCTCGGCCTGCGGATGGGTTTCCGGATAGGCCGCGACCTCGATCGCGAAGTGGTCGCCGTGTTCGCTGCGGATCAATTCCACAAGCTCGTTCGCGTAGCGCAGGTCGCCGCTGCGGACCATGCCCGAGGGCGTGTCGCCGCGCAGTGCGACGATGCGGTCGCAGCCGAGGGCGCGATACAGCTTGAGCAGCGAGCGGATTTCCTCGCGGTTGCCGCCCACGCAGGTCAGGTGCGGCACGCCGGCCACCCCATGCTCGCTGCGCAGGCGTTGCACGGTTTCCGGCGTGTGGCTGAGGGTCGAGCCGCCGGCACCGAACGTCACCGACATGAACTGCGGCGCGTGCACCTTCAGTCGTTGCACGCTGCGGTCGAGCTGCGTGCGCTGCTCTTCGGTCTTGGGCGGATAGAACTCGAAGCTGATCGGCAGCATGGCGTCGTTCACGTACAGGATGCAGGGAGTATATCGCTTCATCCGGATGAAACAAAAGATGAAGGGCGTTCAGTCCCGGCACCACGTCGCTTGACGCGATTGAACATGCCCATGCATGGTTCGGACAGGGGGAATCCGATGCCTGAAACGACCGATCGCGCCGCGTCATCCGCACAGGCGCCGCCGCGCCTGCTGCAGGAGCTGCGCGAAACCCTGCAGCGCCTGCGCCTGGGTGGCCCGTTCTATGTGCTGCTGTGGACGCTGGCCGGTGTGGCGGCCGACCTCTGGCAACGTTCCCCGATGGTATTCATCGCGATCAGCCTGGGCTTCATCGGCTTGACCGTGGTGCGTTTCCGCGTGCGTGCCTTGCCCGAGGACAGCGGCGAAGAGGCCGTGCGCAAGCACCTGGACTACATCTGGCTGCTGTTGCTGGTGAACGCCGCATTGTGGGGCGCGGCCTCGGCCTGGCTGCTGATGGTGGCGCCGGAGGAAAGCGCGCGCACGGTGGCCGCGATCAGTTCCTATGCCTTCGCCACCGCGTTCGCGCACAACTTCCCGATGCGCCTGCGGCATGCGTTCGCCGCGGTGCTGTTCCTCTACCTGCCCACGCTGGCCGCGATGATCCTCAGCGGTGCCCGCTTCGAGTTGATCGGCGTGAGCGCGCTGTACCTGCTCTACGTCAGCCTGGCGCTGCGCCGCAGTCATGCCGAATACCTGCAACGCCTGGACCTGGAGGACGAGTTGCGCCAGCAGCGCGACCTGTTCGAGCTGCAGAGTCGGCGCGATGGCCTGACCGGCCTCGCCAACCGGCGCTGGTTCTCGGCGGTGCTGGAGGACTGGGTGGACATGGCTGGTGCGCGGGGCACGCCGGTGTCGCTGTTGGTCCTCGACCTCGATCATTTCAAGGCGATCAACGACCAGCACGGGCATGCGCGCGGCGATGCCTGCCTGCGCGAATTCGCGGATCGATTGCAGGCGGCGTTCGGCGAAACGGATCAACTGGTCGCGCGACTGGGTGGCGAGGAATTCGGCGTGTTGTTGCGCGACGCCTCGCTGCAGCAGGCATTCGACCGCGCCGAAGCCTTCCGCGCGCGGCTGGCCGCCGATCCGATGGATGCCGGTGCCGATGCCGTCGTCGCATTGAGCGTCAGCATCGGTGTGGCGGCGTTCCATCCGCACCGTCACCACGATGCCGATGCGCTCTTCCACGCCGCGGATTCCGCGCTCTATTTCGCCAAGGCGGCGGGCCGGAACCGGGTGGGCACCGAAGGCGATGTCGCATCGCCTTCGCGCTGAGCCGTCGATGTCGATCGTCCTGACTCCGTTCGCCCGCATCCGCCTGTTCCCGCGCGATGGTCGCGCCACCGCGATCCGCGACTGCACGCCGGAGCGGTTCGAGCGCCGCCTCAACGACAAGCCACCGCTGCATGTCCTGGCGGGATACGCGCCGTTCTGCCGGCTGCATGTGCATCGCAACTGGACCAGCACCCGATGCTCGGTGGTGCCGTTGACCGATGCCAACCGCCAGCAATTGCGCAGCGCCTACGAGGCGCGCACGAAGGACGAACTGCCGGTGCTGGTGCGCTGGTTCGAAGGCGTGGACCCGCCGGTGGCCGATTACCTCGTGCCGATCCTCTACAGCCGCGTGCAACTGGCGAAGGAGGGCGAACCCATCGATGCCGACTGGGGCGTCGTCGGCTGCCTGTACACATCGATGCCCGGGGAAATCCCGATGGCGCCGATCACGATGATGCGCAATGCGCTGGGCGTGGACGAAGGCGGCTCCGGGGTGGCGCTGGATCGGGACGCCTACCGGCGCAGCGTGGCGTTCTGGGAGGCCCACGCCAACTGGCGCTGAGGCGGCATCGCGGCGCCGTGGAACATCGCGGGAAGCATGGGTTCCACGCAGCCTGTAAAATGGC
Organism: Thermomonas sp.; assembly: GCA_036666995.1. Lineage (GTDB taxonomy): Bacteria > Pseudomonadota > Gammaproteobacteria > Xanthomonadales > Xanthomonadaceae > Thermomonas. The sequence continues at coordinate 5,420 of JAVWUU010000056.1, read as the reverse complement.
CGGCTCCCTGCAGGCAGCCCGATTTTTGGATATCGCAACCCGGGCGCCCGTGGCGGGCCCGACCTTCATCCGCCTGCTGGCCCGCATCGTCGAGGTCGATGGTCAGCCTTCCGGGTTGGCGCCATCGCAACGGCTGGGGCAATGGATCGACTGGACGCGGGCGGTCACCCTGTCGCGTGCGCTGGATCGTCCGCTGGATGCGCCGCCGATGGCACTGCGCGCCCATGATCCTGCCGACGAGGTCGCGCAGGCGCGGCGCGCGCTGGAATTGCAGATCGGAGACCGCGAGGCCTGGGATCGGGCGATGCAGCATGCCGGCGTCGATACGGAGGCTGGTTTCGCCGAACCGCGCAAGCGCTATGTCGCGATCCAGCACGCCATGCAGGCCGCCACCGGCCGCCTGCGTGGTGGCCTGCGCGACCGCCTGGCCCAGGGCGGGCCGGCGCAGGCACGGCTGGCCGAACTCGACGCGGTGATGGAGCTGGTGGCCAGCCCGCGCGAACACCGCCTGCTTGGCGCGGTGCCGGGCCTGCTCGTCGACCGCCATCTCCATCTGCATCGCCAGGCCATCGCCGATCGCGATGCCCCCGACCTGCTTGCGCAGGCTGCACCCGCCGCTGACGCATGGCCGCACGTCCTGCGCCAGGACATGCAGGCCCTGCTGCTGGCCGAACTCGACGTCCGCTTCATGCCGATCGACGGCTTGCTGGCGGCGCTCCGCGCACATTGACCTGGACCCCATGAAACGACATCCCCTGCATCTCCTCCTGTTCCTGCTCGGCGTGGCCGTGGTCGCGTGGATCGCGGTGGTCCATGCCGCGGCCAACCCGTGGGTGCTGCTGGTCACCTTGTTGATCGGGGCCGCCTACGTGGCCGGTGCGCTGGAACTGGATCGCTACCGGAGGGCGACCGCGACGCTCGATGCCGCGACGAATGGTCTGGCCGAAGCACCGGCCGACCTCGGCGCATGGCTGGCCAGCATCGATCCTTCCCTGCGCGGTGCCGTGCGCCTGCGCATCGATGGCGAGCGTGCGGCCTTGCCGGCACCGGCCCTGTCCGGCTTCCTCGCCGGCCTGCTGGTGCTGCTGGGCATGCTCGGCACCCTGCTGGGCATGATGGCCACGCTGCGCGGCACCGGCATTGCGCTGGAAACCGCCAGCGACCTGCAGGCCATCCGCGATTCGCTGGCGGCACCGGTCAAGGGCCTGGGCTTCGCCTTCGGCACCTCGATCGCCGGCATCGCCACCGCTGCGGCACTCGGCCTGTTGGCCGCTCTCTGCAGGCGCGAACGCGGTGCGGCGGGTCGCGCGCTGGATGCCGCCATCGCCGGGCCGATGCGCAGCCTCACCCCCGCGCATCGACGTGACGAGGCCTTCGGCCTGATGCAGCAGCAGGCAGCGCTGATGCCGACGCTGGTGGATCGCCTGCAACTGCTGGCGACGACGCTGGAGCAGAACGGCGCTGCGCAGGTCGAGCGCATGCAGGCGCTGGCCGACACGCTCGAGAAAAACGATGTGGCCCAGGGCGAACGCCTGCACGCCATGGCGACCACCATCGAACGCGAAGGCAGCGCCGTCCACGAACGCCAGGTCGCCAGCCAGGCGGCGTTCCATGCACGCACCGAGGCCATCCACGCAACGCTCGCTGCCTCCGTGCAGCAGTCCTTGCACGACAGCATCGCGCTGGGTGCGGAAGCGGCCAGCGGTGCACTGCAGCCGGTGATGCAAGCGACGATGGCGGAGATCGCCAATGGCACCCGCGCCCTGCAGCAGACCTTGATCGATGCCGTGCAGCGCCACCTGCAGGACACGGCCGCTGGCCTGCAGTCCTCCACCCAGGCCATTGCCGGCTTGTGGACGCAGGCATTGGACGCGCAGCGCGAGGCCGGGCAGGCGCAGGTCACCGACCTGTCCGCTGCGCTGGATCGCCTCGACGCACGCTTCGAACAACGTTCGTCGGGCTTGCTCGATGGCGTGTCGGCGAGACTCGACGCCGGTGTGGCCGCCATCGCCGCAACCTGGCAGGACGCATTGACGCGCCAGCAGTCGACTCACGATGCGCTCAGCAGCGGCCATCGCGATGCCATGGTCGCGGCGACCGCGGATTTCGCGACGCAGTCCGAATCGCTGCTGCGCGCGGTAGATGTCTCCCATCGCGACCTGCAGGCCGCACTGGCCGCGCAGGATCGCGAGCGGCTGGCCACGTGGAATGCATCGCTGGCCGAACTCGGCGCTGCGCTGCGCGAAGAGTGGACGCAGGTGAGCGATGCCGCGGCGGTGCGCCAGCAGGCGATCTTCGATGCGCTGGCGCAGGCGTCCAGCGACATCGGCGAACAGTCGCGCGCGCATGCCGGCGCGACGATCAGCGAGGTCGCGAAGTTGATGCAGTCGGCGTCCGAAGCGCCGCGCGTCGCTGCGGAAGTCGTCGGCGAACTGCGCCAGTCGCTGTCCGACAGCATGGTGCGGGACACCGCGATGCTCGAAGAACGCAACCAGTTGCTGGCCACGCTGGGCACCCTGCTGCAGGCGGTCAACCACGCATCGACCGAGCAGAAGGCGGCGATCGATGCGCTGGTCGGCACCTCTGCGGAATTGCTGGAACGCGTGGGCCATCGCTTCAGCGAGCATGTCGAGGCGGAAGCCGGCAAGCTCGATGGCATGGCCACCCGCTTGTCGGTCGGTGCGGTCGAGGTGGCCAGCCTGAGCGAGGCCTTCGGCGCCGCCGTGCAGGCATTTGGCGACGTCAACGAACGCCTGGCCCAACGACTGGAACGCATCGAAGGCGCGCTGGAGAAATCGCTGGCCCGCAGCGATGACCAGTTGGCCTATTACGTCGCCCAGGCGCGCGAAGTGATCGACCTCAGCCTGCTGGCGCAGAAGCAGATCGTCGATGACCTGCGCCAGGCGCAAGGCAGCACCGACCAGTCGCAGGCGGCCTGAGCATGCAGGTCGAGTCCGACATCGGAAGCGAGGGCGAATCCACGCCGATCTGGGCCGCGTTCGGCGACCTGATGGCGGTGCTGCTGGGCGTGTTCGTGCTGATCCTGGTCGGCGTGATCGGCGTGCAGTTGCACATGGAAACCCGGCTGCGCGACGAGATCCACCAGCGTGAAGTCGCCGAGCAGCGACGCAAGGCACTGGAGCAGGCATTGGCCGCGCCGCTGGCCGAGGGCCGCATCACCCTGGTCGATGGCCGCATCGGCATCCGCGGCAGCGTGCTGTTCGCGTTGAACTCCGATCAACTGCAACCGGAGGGCCGCAAGGTGCTGGGCACGCTGGCCGGCCCGCTCGGCGAATACCTGCGCGCGCGCGACGAGATCCTGATGATCAGCGGCTTCACCGACGACCGCGGCATCCATGGCGACAACCTGCATTTCGCCGACAACTGGGAGTTGTCCGCGCAGCGTGCGCTGACGGTGACGCGCGCGCTGATCGAGGCCGGCATCCCGCCGTCCTCGGTGTTCGCGGCGGCCTTCGGTGCCGAACAACCGGTGGCGTCCAACGAAGACGGCGAAGGCCGGGCGCGCAATCGTCGGGTCGAGATGGCGCCGTTGCCGCGCAACCGCGCTGCAGGCGGGAACGGCCGTGGCGGCTGAGATCGCCACGCTGCACGCGCGACTCGATGCCTGGCGCGCCGCGGGCACGGATCGCGTCGATCCGGTCGGCTTCCATCGCCTTGAAGCGCTGGCGCGACGCTGCGCATCCGCGGATGTGTCCATGCAGGCGTTGCTGCAATCGCGCATCGACGCGCTCGCCGAGGCGCATGCGGCAGCGATCGCGCGCAAGACGGCGGTATCGTCTTCCGCAATCGACCGCGCGCGTCCGCTGGCGGCGTTGGTGGCGGAATGCGATGCGCGGCGTGGCAACAGCATCGATGTCGACAGCAAGCATGCCGGCACGTCCGCGCCCGCCATCGAACAACCGCAGCTCCCGGCATTGCAGCCGGCGCGACAACTGTGGAAGGCGGTGCGAACCGAGCACCAGTTGCGGCAATCCCTGCAGAAGCCGCACGAAGACACCGGGCCGCTCAACTCCGCGCAACTGGTCAACCGCATGCTGCTGCGCATGGGCGAGGCGTCGCCCGGGTATCTGGAACACTTCATCGGCTTTGTCGATGTGCTGTCCGAACTCGAACATCTGTTCGGCCCGGTCGCCGTGGCCGATCCGGTATTGCCGATCTCGGGCAGGAAGCCGGCGGCGAAACGCGCGCGCGCACCGCGCAAGCGCAAGGACTGACGGCGCTCCAACGCGCAGACCGCATCCGGCATGGCGAGACAAGCCAAACGAAAACGGGCGCCTTGCGGCGCCCGTCCTGCATCGTATGTGTAGCGCGATGCTCAGTAGCGGTAGTGCTCCGGCTTGTACGGGCCGTCCACGTCCACGCCGAGGTAGGCGGCCTGGTCAGCGGTCAGCGTGGTCAGCTTCACGCCGATCTTCTCCAGGTGCAGGCGCGCCACTTCCTCGTCGAGCTTCTTCGGCAGGATGTAGACCTTCGGCTCGTAGGCATCCTTGTTCGCCCACAGGTCGATCTGCGCCAGCGTCTGGTTCGAGAACGAGTTCGACATCACGAAGCTCGGGTGGCCGGTGGCGCAGCCCAGGTTGACCAGGCGGCCTTCGGCCAGCAGGAAGATCGCGCGGCCGTCGGCGAAGGTGTACTTGTCGACCTGCGGCTTGATGTTGAGCTTGGCCACGCCCGGGAAGGCGTTCAGCGCATCGACCTGGATCTCGTTGTCGAAGTGGCCGATGTTGCAGACGATGGCCTGGTCCTTCATCGCGCTCAGGTGCTCGATGCGGATGATGTCCTTGTTGCCGGTGGTGGTGACGTACAGGTCGGCACGGCCCAGGGTCGACTCGATGGTGTTGACCTCGAAGCCTTCCATCGCTGCCTGCAGGGCGCAGATCGGGTCGATCTCGGTGACCACGACGCGCGCGCCGTAGGCACGCAGCGACGCGGCGCAGCCCTTGCCGACGTCGCCGTAGCCGCAGACCACGGCGACCTTGCCGGCCAGCATCACGTCCATCGCGCGCTTCAGGCCATCGGCCAGCGACTCGCGGCAGCCGTACAGGTTGTCGAACTTCGACTTGGTGACCGAGTCGTTGACGTTGATCGCGGGGACCAGCAGGGACTTGGCTTCGACCATCTGGTACAGGCGGTGGACGCCGGTCGTGGTTTCTTCGGAGACGCCCTTCCAGTCCTTGACCACGGTGTGCCAGAAGCCCGGGCGCTCGACGGCGACGCGCTTCAGCAGCGCCTTGATCACGCCTTCCTCGTGCGAGGACGCGGGTTCGTCGACCCACTTCGAGCCGTTCTCCAGCTCGTAGCCCTTGTGGATCAGCAGGGTGACGTCGCCGCCGTCATCGACGACCAGTTCCGGGCCTTTCATGCCCGGGAAGGTCAGCGCGTCCAGCGTGCAGTCCCAG
>JAVWUU010000055.1:0-16477 GCA_036666995.1 Thermomonas sp. | reverse complement strand
CTTTCGCGCAGCTTGGCAAACTTCTCGGCCGGGTTCCTGATCTTCAGGATCTCGACCACTTCAGGCGCGGCGGTACGGTCGGCCGGGCGGTAGTCGTGCTTCTCGACATCGACTACCACGATGTCCTTGCCGACCTTGCGGAAGATGCCGGCCCCGGTCTTCTGGCCCAGCGCGCCCTTGGCGATGAGGGCCTGCAGCCACGCCGGCGACTGGAAATAGGCGTGCCACGGGTCGTCCGGCAGGGTGTCGCCCATGGTCTTGATCACGTGGGCCATGGTGTCCAGGCCGACCACGTCCGAGGTGCGGTAGGTCGCCGACTTCGGGCGGCCGACCAGCGGGCCGCTGATCGCATCGACTTCGTCGAAGCCGAGCTTGAACGCGCCGGTATGGTGGATCGCGGCCAGGATCGAGAACACGCCGATCCGGTTGCCGATGAAGTTCGGGGTGTCCTTGGCGTAGACCACGCCCTTGCCGAGGGTGCTGGTCAGGAAGGTTTCGAGCCCTTCGAGCACATCCGGCTCGGTGGTCTTGGCCGGGATCAGTTCGGCCAGATGCATGTAGCGCGGTGGATTGAAGAAGTGCACGCCGCTGAACCGATGTCGAAGTTCTTCAGGAAGAACTTCTGCCAACTTGTTGATTCCCAAGCCGGATGTGTTGCTTGCAAGCACCGTATGCGCGGGAATGAATGGGGCTATCTTCTTGTAGAGATCCTGCTTCCAGTCCATCCGCTCGGCGATGGCCTCGATCACCAGGTCGCAGTCACGGAGCTGGTCGAGACCGCTCTCGTAGTTGGCCGGGATGATCGCTTCGGCCAGCGACTTGCTGCCCAGCGGCGCCGGGCTGAGTTTGGCCAGGCCTGCAATCGCCTTGGTGACCACGCCATTCGGATCGCCGTCCTTCGCCGGCAGGTCGAACAGCACGGTATCCACGCCGGCATTGACTAGGTGCGCGGCGATCTGCGCACCCATCACGCCTGCACCGAGCACGGCTGCACGTCGTACGAGTAGTTTCTGAGGCATGTGGGGTATCTCCTTGAAAAATCGAATAATAGAGATCAGCTGGCGTCGGCCTGGAAGCCGGCCGCAGCAAAACGGATGAGCGCCTTCGCAGCGCGTTGGCGATGGGTGCCCTCGGACACGCCCGCCGGGCGCTTGATCAGGCCGAAGTCGGCCATCGCGTAGGTCAGGGCGCCGGACAGGAAGTCCAGCCGCCAGTACAGCGCCTCCTTGCCCAGTCCCGGTACGCAGCCCGCCAACGCCTTGGCGAACTCGCGGAGCACGTGGCCGTACTGGTCGGACAGGAACTTGCGCAGGCTGTCGTTGCTTTCGGCGTAGGCGCGGGCGATCACCCTGATGAAGGCGCCGCCGCCATGGCGGTCCTGGGCCATCGCCAGGGCGGGCTCGACGAACGCGGCAAGGATCGGTTCCAGTTCGCCCGGGTGCGCCTGGATCGCGCGCTGCAGGGCGGCCAGGCGCTCGCGGCTCATGTCGTCCATGCGCCGGCGGAAGACCTCGTTGACGAGGTTTTCCTTGCTGCCAAAGTGGTAGTTCACCGCCGCGATATTGACGTCGGCGCGACTGGTGACCTGGCGCAGGGACGTGGAGGCGAAGCCCTGCTGGGCGAACAGCTCCTCCGCGGCGTACAGGATCCGGTCCTTGGTCGAGAAATGCGGCAGGGTCATTCGGTCACCTCGTCGAATCAAACGCTTGTTTGATGCTACGGCGGGAATGCCGGATGCGTCAATCTCGAACAACCGAAAGGGTGTCGGAGGGCGGCAGAATCAGCTAGAATCCACGCCAGCCATATCGGCCAAACCCGCGCCAGTACGCGGGTTTTTCTGTTATCTTCGGGCTTGCGAACAGTCGGTTTGCGGCCCGCCTCACTGGAGAATCCCATGGCGCTGGAGCGCACCCTTTCGATCATCAAGCCCGATGCCGTCGCCAAGAACGTCATCGGCGAAATCTATTCCCGCTTCGAGAAGGCCGGCCTGAAGGTCGTGGCCGCCAAGATGAAGCACCTGTCCAAGCAGGAAGCGGAAGGCTTCTACGCCGTCCACCGCGAGCGCCCGTTCTTCAACGCGCTGGTCAACTTCATGATCTCCGGCCCGGTCATGGTGCAGGCGCTGGAAGGCGACAACGCCGTGCTCAAGCACCGCGACCTGATGGGCGCCACCAATCCGAAGGATGCCGCGCCGGGCACGATCCGCGCCGACTTCGCCGACAGCATCGACGCCAACGCGGTGCACGGTTCGGATTCGCTGGAGAACGCGGCGATCGAGATCGCCTACTTCTTCCCGTCGACCGACGTCTACACGCGCTGATCGACCGATGAGCGATACGCGCACTCCGGACATCGACATCGCCCTGATCGGCGATGTCGCCGTGCGCGCACCCAGGGCGGCGGCTCCGGCCGCCGGCCTGACCAATATCTTCGATTTAGACCGCGCCTCGCTCGAGCGCTTCTTCGAGGAAGAACTGGGCGAAAAGAAATTCCGCGCGCAGCAGGTGATGAAGTGGATCCATCATCGCTACGTGACCGATTTCGGCGGCATGACCGACCTCGGCAAGCCGCTCCGCGCCAAGCTTGAAGAACGCGCGATCGTGCATGCGCCGCAGGTGGTGCTGGACAAGGCCTCCGAGGACGGCACCCACAAGTGGCTGCTCGGCATGGATCCGAAGAACGCCATCGAGACCGTCTACATCCCGGACAAGGGCCGCGGCACGCTGTGCGTGTCCAGTCAGGTGGGCTGCGCACTGAACTGCCAGTTCTGCTCGACCGCGACCCAGGGGTTCAACCGCAATCTTTCCACGGCCGAGATCATCGGCCAGGTCTGGGTGGCCGCGCGCCACCTGGGCAATGTGCCGCACCAGCAGCGCAAGCTCACCAACGTGGTGATGATGGGCATGGGCGAGCCGCTCGCCAATTTCGACAACGTCGTCCGCGCGATGAGCATCATGCGCGACGATCTCGGCTATGGACTGGCCAACAAGCGCGTTACCTTGTCGACCGCCGGCATGGTGCCGATGATCGACAAGCTGGGCGAGGTCAGCGACGTGTCGCTGGCGGTTTCGCTGCATGCGCCGTTCGATGACTTGCGCAGCGAACTGGTGCCCTTGAACAAGAAGTACCCGATCGCCGACCTGATGGATGCCTGCGTGCGCTATGCCTTGCGCAAGCGTGGCACCTCGGTGACGTTCGAATACACGCTGATGAAGGACGTCAACGACCAGCCGGAGCACGCGCGTGGTCTGGTCAGGCTGCTGCGCGAGTTCGACCGCCGCGTGCAGATGAAGGATGCCGCCAAGGTCAACCTGATCCCGTTCAACCCGTTCCCGGGCACTCGTTTCGCGCGACCGTCGGACGAAGCGATCCGCGCCTTCCAGAAGCAATTGAACAATGCGGGAATGATCGCACCGGTGCGCCGCACCCGCGGCGACGATATCGATGCCGCCTGCGGCCAGCTGAAGGGGCAGGTGCTGGATCGCACCAGGCGTTCCGCCGAACATCGCAAGCACCTGCTCGCGTCCGGGGTCTCCGATGCTGCGTAGCGCGCTCGTCGTGCTGGTGGGGAGCTGCGTGCTGGTTTCCGGCTGCAGCAAGCTGGAACGACTCGCCATCGTCCGGCCGTCGGCGGAACGCCGGGAATACACCCAGACCGCGCCGACCTACGATGTCAGCGGCAAGGCGGGGCGGTCACGCACCACCGACACCACCCAGTTGCTGATGTCGGCCAGCGATCTCTACCAGCAGGGCGATTTCGTGCAGGCGCAGGTGCTGGCCGAGCGCGCACTGAAGGCCGACCCGCGCTCCGGGGATGCGCACACGGTGCTGGGTGCCGTCGCTGATGCCCGCGGCGATGGCCGGGTTGCCGGCGTGCACTACGCGAAGGCAACGCAGATCGCGCCCGCCACCGGCATCTATGCCAACAACTATGGCCAGTGGCTGTGCGCAAACGGCCGTGCGGCGGAATCGCTGGCCTGGTTCGATATCGCCGTCGCCGATCCCGCCTATCCCACCCGCGGCATCGCCTTGGCCAACGCAGGGAGCTGCGCGCAGCAAGCCGGGCAGCCGGATCGCGCCGAGGCGAGCTGGCGACAGGCGCTGGCGCTTGATTCCGGCAATGTGCCTGCACTGTCCGGCATGGCGTCCCTGCAATTTGCGCGTGGCCGATACCTCGACGCACGCGCCTTCACCGAGCGCTGGCTGGCGATTGCCCCCGCTGATGCGCAGGGCCTGGGCCTTGCGGTCCAGGTCGAGCAGAAACTTGGCGACAATGCGGCCGCTTCGCGCTATCTTTCGCGTTTGCAGGCGATCCCCTCCGGTTCCGGCCCGGCTCCGCGCACGCAATGACCTCCAACTACGCCAGCGACCAGACCCACGACGCCCTAGCCGGGTGCGGGGAGCGCTTGCGCTCGGCACGCGAGGCGGCGGGGCTCAGCGTGGATGATGTGGCCGCCCGCCTGCACATGCCGGCACGCGTGGTGAAATCGCTCGAGGCGGAAGATTGGTCGCGGCTCGGCGCGCCGGTGTTCGTGCGTGGTCAGGTTCGCAGCTACTCGCGCCTGCTGGGGTTGATGACGGCGCCGATGATGGAAGCGCTCGACGTGGGTCCGGTCGAGCCATCGCGCCTCGTAAGCCGCACGCATACCCCGAAGGCGCAGTGGTGGGCCGAGCAGATCGGTCGCCGGCTGGTTTACATCATCCTGACCCTCTCGCTCGCGGTGCCGGCCTGGGTCGCGACCCGCCAGCATCTTTCCGGAGGCAACGAAAGCACGGCGCCGCTGGATACGCCCGCGAATCCGTCCTCGAGCATGGTGCCGGCGCCCGATGCGGCGACCAGCCCGCGGACCGTGGTGGCATCGATGGCACCTGTGGCCGCACCGGTGGCGCAAGCGGTTCCGGTCGGCGATTTCGTGCTTCGCACAAGCGCCGAGAGCTGGCTTGAAGTGGTTGCTCCCGATGGAGTGGCGTTAGAGAAGGGCCTGCTGCCCGCTGGTAGTGAACGTCGTTACGCCGCCGCTCAGGTGGGACGTCTGACCATCGGCAATGCGTCCGCGGCGCAGCTCGAACACCGCGGTCGCGCCGTGGACCTGGCACCGTTCGCCCGCGCGAACGTTGCACGCTTTGCGGTATCCTCCGATGGTTCGCTCGTCGCAGCCGATTGATCGTCCGATCGATCCTCGCGGGCACTCCCCACTAGTTGAAATGTCCCGCCGGAAGACGGTGGGCGAGAGGCAGCATGGCGATCGACGACCTGCTCAACGAGCATGAACAGAGTGAGCGTGTCCGCGGCTGGATCCGCAGCAACGCAATCGGCATCGTCGGGGGCGTTGGCCTCGGCCTCGGCGCCATCTTCGGTTGGCAGTGGTGGCAGGGCCAACGCACGCATGCGCAGATGGGCGTGAATGCCCGCTACGCGGAGGCGGTCGAATCCCTCGATGCGGGCGTGGTGCCGGCGGACAAGGGGCGCGAGTTGATTGCCGGCCTTGGCAAGGGCAATCCGACCCTCGGCACCCTGGCTGCCCTGCAACTGGCCAAGACCCAGGCGGAATCGGGCAAGCGCGACGATGCCATCGCCACCCTGCGCAATCTGCGTGATGTCGATGCCGACCTCCGCCCGATCGTGCGCGAGCGACTCGCGCGGCTGCTGATCGATGCCGGCAAAGCCAAGGATGCCCTGCCACTGCTCGACGACGACAAGAACCCGGCGATGCTGGACGTGCGCGGCGACGCGCGGTTCGCTCTGGGCGAGCGCGCCCAGGCGCAAAAGGACTATCTGCAGGCACTGGCGCTGGTCGACGTGGGCGACCCGCAACATCGAATGCTCACCTTGAAGCTCATCGAAGCGGGCGGCACGCCGCCGCATACCGAGGACAAGACCTGATGATCCATGCTTCACGACGCCCGCTGCGTTTGCTGGCTGCCGCCACCCTGGCAATCGCCGTGCTGTCCGGTTGCACCACCATCAAGAACGTCTTCGATGGTCGTGGCAAGGACAAGTCCACCGAGCCTACCAAGTTGGTCCAGATCACCCCGCTCGTGACAGTGAGCAAGGTCTGGAGCGCTTCGCTCGGCAAGGGCGAGGACAAGCTCGGCATCGGCCAGCATCCCGCCATCGTCGATGGGCGCGTGTATGCGGCCGCGCTCGAGGGCGGAGTGTCGGCGTTCGACCTGCGCACCGGCCAATCGCTGTGGCGCTACGCATCCGAACTGCCATTGAGTGGCGGCCCCGGTGCCGGCGACGGGCTGGTTGCGGTCGGCAGCCTGGAAGGCGACGTGATCGCCCTGGACGCTGCGACGGGTACCGAGAAATGGAAGTCGAAGGTGTCCAACGAAGTCATCGCGGCGCCGGCAGTCGGCAGCGGCCTGGTGTTCGTGCATTCCAATGATGGTCGGGTGACCGCGCTCGACGCGGCAACCGGCGAACGCCGCTGGTTCTACAGCGCCGACGTCCCGGCCCTTACCGTGCGCGGTAACGGCAGCATGACCGTCGGCCCCGGCATCCTGTTCGTCGGCAACGACAACGGCACGCTGGTCGCCCTGTCGATGACCGATGGCCAGGTGGTGTGGACGACGCCGGTTGCCGAGCCCGAAGGCCGCAGCGAACTCGACCGCATGGCCGATGTCGATGGCGAGGCCGTGCTGGACAACACCACGCTGTATGCGACCAGCCACAAGAACCACACCGTGGCGATCGACGGGCCCAGCGGCCAGATCATGTGGGATCGCGGCAATGGCGGTGCCCGTGGCGTTGGTGTCAGCAATTCGGCGGTGCTGGTGACCGACCCGATCGGCAACGTCTTCGGCCTGGACAAGAACACCGGCGGCGCACTCTGGCAGCAGTCGGGTCTCGCCTACCGCAACGTGAGTGCGCCCGCGATCCACGGCGACTACGCGGCGGTCGGTGATCTGGAGGGCGTGATGCACTGGCTGCGGCTGAGTGACGGTGCCTTCGCTGCCCGTTCCAGCGTCGGCGGTGCGATCACCGGCAAGCCGGTCGTCGCCGATGGCATCCTGGTCGTGCAGACCACCGAAGGCCAGCTCGCCGCGTTCGCGCTGCAGTAAGGCCATCGGCCGCCCCCCGGGCTGGCATGCACCCGCGGCCCCGGCTACCCTGCCGGGGCCGTCGCGTTTTCCAAGTCGACATGTTTCGCACGCACGTTCCACGTGACACGCATCCGCGCGAACCGCGCAAAGGTTGATCCATGCTTCCCCTCGTCGCCCTGGTCGGGCGCCCCAACGTCGGCAAGTCCACGCTGTTCAATGCGTTGACCCGCACTCGCGACGCGCTGGTGCACGACGAGCCCGGCGTCACCCGCGACCGCAACTACGGTGTGTGCCGGCTGGCCGAGGGCCGCCCGTTCGTGCTGGTCGACACCGGCGGCATCGCCGGCGAGGACGAAGGCCTGGCCGGGGCCACCGCACGCCAGTCGCGCGCCGCCGCCGAGGAAGCCGACCTGGTCCTGTTCATCGTCGATGGCCGCGAAGGCGCATCGGCGCTGGACGACGAGATCCTGCGCTGGCTGCGCAAGCTGTCCAAGCCGACCCTGCTGATCGTCAACAAGTCCGACGGCATCGACCTGCAGTCGGCGATGTCGGAGTTCGCCCGTTACGGTTTCGGCGATGCCTTGCCGACCTCCTCGGCGCATCGCACCGGCATCGACGAGGTGTTGGCGAAGGCGCTGAGCCTGTTGCCGGAAGAAGGCACGACGGAAACCCTCGACACCGATCCGACCCGCGTGCGTATCGCCTTCGTCGGCCGCCCGAACGTGGGCAAGTCGACCCTGGTGAACCGCATCCTTGGCGAGGAGCGGATGATCGCCTCGGAGGTGCCGGGCACCACCCGCGATTCGATCGCCGTCGACCTGGAACGCGATGGCCGCAAGTACCGGCTGATCGACACCGCAGGCCTGCGCCGTCGCTCGAAGGTGGAGGAAGCGGTCGAGAAGTTCTCGGTGTTCAAGACCTTGGCGGCGATCGAACAGTGCCAGGTCGCGGTGCTGATGCTGGATGCGAGCGAAGGCGTCACCGATCAGGATGCGACCGTGCTGGGCGCAGTGCTGGATGCAGGCAAGGCACTGGTCATCGCGATCAACAAGTGGGATGGCCGCACCGATTACGAACGCCAGCAGACGGAAACGCTGGTGTCGCGCAAGCTGAGTTTCGTCGAGTGGGCGGAGAACGTGCGCATCTCCGCGTTGCACGGCTCCGGCCTGCGTGAGCTGTTCCGCGCGATCCACCGCGCGCACGCCTCGGCGACCAAGGTGTTCAGCACCGCCGATGTCACCCGCGCGATCGAAGCGGCGTATGAAGCCAATCCGCCGCCGGTGGTGCGCGGGCACGTGCCGAAGATGCGCTTTGCCCACCCGGGCGCGGAGAGCCCGCCGACCTTCATCGTGCATGGCACGCGGCTGAAGTCGCTGTCCAACACGTACCAGCGCTACCTCGAGAATTTCTTCCGCAAGCGCTTCAAGCTGGTCGGCACGCCGATCCGCTTCCTGTTCCGGGAAGGCGAGAACCCGTACAAGGACAAGAAGAACGTGCTGACCAAGAGCCAGGTCGCCAAGAAGCAGCGACTGATCCGCCGCGTGAAGCGCGCGAAATAGGCACGCGATGATCGCGCCAGGCGACGTGACGCTGGGCATCCTCGCCGGCGGACGCGGAACCCGGCTGGGTGGTCGCGACAAGGCATGGCTGCAACGCGATGGCGTGCCGCAGGTGCTGCGAATTGCGAGGCGCTTTCAAGCGGAGTGCGCTGCGACGCTGGTCAGCGCAAATCGCGACTTGCCGCGCTACGCGCAACACGGGCTCGTCGCGGTCGAAGATCGCATCCCCGATTGCGGTCCGATTGGCGGCATCGATGCACTGGCGTCCGCCTGCGTGACGCCATGGCTGCTGACGATCCCCGTGGACATCATCGATACCAACGATTGCCTGCTGCGCACGTTGGCAAATGCGAACGCCAATGGCGCGGTGGCCGAGGACGACGACGGCCTGCAACCACTGATCGCGCTGTATCGCGTCGCACCGCTGCACGATGCACTGGTAGTGGCGATATCGGCGAACGACTTCTCCGTGCAGGCCATGCAGGCACGCATGCAACTGCTGCGCGTGCGCTTCGATGGCCTGCGCTTCGGCAACCTCAACACGCCCGATGAACTTCATCTGGCAGGCTATACCGATGACTGACGTTCCGACTTCGATCCTGTTCGACCAGGCGCGCGCGATCCTGCGCGATGTCGCGGCCTCGCATCGCCTGCCTGTCGAGCACCTGGCGCTGGCGCGATGCCATGGCCGCGTGCTGGCGGAGGACATCGTCGCGCCGATCGCCTTGCAGCCCTTCGACAACAGCGCGATGGACGGCTACGCCTGCCGCCATGCCGACCTGCACGATCACAAGGCGGTATCGCTGAAACTGGTCGGCGAACAATTCGCGGGGCGTGCGCTGGGCCTGATGGTGGGCGAGGGCGAATGCGTGCGCATCACCACCGGCGCGCCGATGCCGGCAGGCGCGGACACCGTGGTCATCCGCGAGGACACGCGCGTCGACGGCGATGCGGTCACGATGTCGCCCGGCATGCGCATCGGCGCGCACGTGCGCAGGGCGGGCGAGGACGCACAGCCCGGCGATGCGGTGTTGTGCGCGGGCACCTCGCTCAATGCGGTGCAGGTGTCGCTGGCGGCATCGCTCGGCATCGAGCGCTTGCCGGTGTCCGCCAGGCCGACGGTCGCGGTCTTCACCACCGGCGATGAGCTGGTCGAACCCGGCATGCCGCTGCAGCCCGGCGAGATCTACAACAGCAACCGCGAGCTGCTGATGGGCCTGCTGCGAGCGGAAGGGCTGGAGCCGGTCGCGTGGCCGACACTACCCGACGACCCGGAACGGCTCGCGTCGATGTTGCAGGACGCCGCATCAAGCTTCGACGTCGTGATCACCTGCGGGGCGGTGTCGGCGGGCGAGAAAGACCATATCCCGGCGATGTTGCAGGCGCACGGCACTGTCCATTTCTGGAAGGTGCGGATGAAGCCCGGGATGCCCCTGCTGGCGGGCATGCTGGGACGCGCGCAGTTCCTCGGCCTGCCGGGCAACCCGGTGTCGGTACTGGCGACCTTCCTCACGCTGGGCCGGGTGTTGATCGACGGACTGCAGGGGCGGGCCGAGCGACCGCATCGTTTCGCCCGCCTGCACATGTCCATCGAGAAGTCGCATCCGCGTCGCGAATTCATGCGCGGAACGCTGGAGTGCGACGAATCCGGCACGCAATGGATCACGCCGAACGACGCGACCGGATCGCATCGCCTGCGTGCTGCCGCGGACGCCAATGCGCTCCTGGTGCTGCCAGAAGGTGCGCAATCGCTGGCGCATGGCGATCCCGTCGAGGTGCTCACGTTTTGATCGGCGATAATGGATGCATGCCGATCCGCCGCCTGAGTCCAACCGAAGCGCACGCACGCCAGCAAGCCGGCGCGCTGTTGATCGATGTACGCGCCGGCCATGAGCGCGCGCTGGGCATGGCCGAAGGCGCGCTGGGCATCGTGCGCGAGGACCTGCAGGCCGATCCCGCCACGCATCTTCCCGACCTCGACGCAGAGGTGCTGCTGGTCTGCCAGCGTGGCGCGCGTTCGCTGCAGGTCGCACAGTTCCTGGAAACACGCGGCTATCGGAATCTGTCGTCTGTCGAAGGCGGCACCGACGCCTGGGATGCCGCCGGCTTGCCGATGCAGCGCGCCGATGTCGATGCCGACTTCAGCGAGCGCTATTCGCGCCACCTGCGCCTGCCGGATGTCGGACTCGCAGGGCAGAAGACACTGGAAGCCGCGAGGGTGTTGATGGTGGGCGCTGGCGGGCTGGGTTCGCCGGCGGCGTATTACCTGGCCGCCGCCGGCATCGGCACGCTGCGCATCGCCGACGACGACGTGGTCGATCGCAGCAACCTGCAGCGGCAGATCCTGCATACGGATGCGCGCATCGGCATGGACAAGGTCGAGTCCGCCGCGCTCGCATTGTCCGCGCTGAATCCGCGCACCCGCATCGAGGCCGTCCGCGAGCGGATCACGTCGGAGAATGTCGAACGCATCCTCGACGGCATCGACGTGGTGGTCGACGGCGCGGACAATTTTCCCGCGCGCTACCTGCTCAACGATGCCTGCGTGAAGCTGGGCAAGCCGCTGGTGTATGGCGCGGTGCATCGGTTCGAGGGCCAGGCCAGCGTGTTCGATGCCGGTCGCCAGCGCGGCGTCGCGCCGTGCTATCGCTGCCTGTTCCCCGAGCCGCCGCCGCCGGAGTCCGCGCCGAATTGCGCCGAAGCCGGCGTGCTCGGCGTGCTGCCCGGGGTGATCGGCCTGCTGCAGGCCACCGAGGCGATCAAGTTGCTGCTCGGCATCGGCGAACCCCTGCGCGGTCGCCTGCTGCAGTTCGATGCATTGGCGATGCGGTTCCGCGAGACGCGCCTGTCGCCTGATCCGCAATGTCCGGTCTGCGCGCCGGATCGCGCTTTCCCTGGTTATGTCGATTACGCGGCGTTCTGCGCTGGAGGCGAGGTTTGATGGCGGTGGAGACGAAGCGGGCAGGCAAGCGGTCGCCCTGGTGCATGCGGTTGGCCGGGCTAGGCCTGCTGCTCTGTTCCGGATGGGCGATGGCCGCCGACCAGTGCCCCGCCTTGCGCGGCCGGCAGGGAGATGCCGAAGTCGCCACCCGCATCGCCGCGATCGCCTGCGACGAACACCTGCGCTGGAACCGGCCCTTCATCGACACTGATGGCCGGTTGGCCAGCAGCGCCGTCTACGAAGCCGAAAGCCGCGGCCTGCAGGATGGCGGCTCGCCATGGCGCCGGGTCGCGTTCTACTGGCAGTCCGCAGGCCTGCTGTCGCCGATGGCCGCAAAGTCCGGCGCCACCGATTGCAACTACGCGATCAACAGCAGCTACCCGGGGCTGGGCTGCCGCGGCTTCGTGGTCGACAACCCCTGGTCGGCGGCGTTCATCTCGTGGGTGATGCAGCGGGCTGGCGTGCCGGGCTTCCGCAGCTCGGCCAGCCACTTCGATTACGTGCGCGCTGCGCGCGTCGATCCCGAGCGCAGTCCGTATCGCTTCGTCGACCCGATGGCCGCGACGCCCGCGGTCGGCGACCTGCTCTGTTATGTCCGCACCAATCGCGTGTACGGGTTCCGCGGCTTGTCGGACACCATCGACGGCGGTGCCAGCGGATTGGCCATGCATTGCGATGCGGTGGTCGCGGCCAACCCGGGCGGTGATGGCAAGGCCTACGCGATCGGCGGCAACGTGCAGCAGGCGGTGACCATGCGCTTGTTCAACCTCAACGCCAATGGCCAGCTGTGGGGCGTGCCGCAACGCACCGAGGGCGACGTCGAATGTTCGCCGGACACGCAGGGCGCCTGCAATTTCAACCGCCAGGACTGGGCAGTGCTGCTCAAGCTCAAGTCGCAGGCGGAACTGGCGCTGATCGGCCCCGTGCAGCCGCCCAGCTACCTGCCCAACCAGGTGGTGCCCCAGCAGTGCTGCGTGAACTGCGTGGTCGGTTCCGGCGTGCCGCGTTGCCCGGCACCCGGCCAGCCGCCCCTGCAGCCGCAAGCGGAGGGACAGCTGCAGGGCTCCGAGTGATCGCTCAGGACGTGGTCGCGGCCGGCTTGGCGCGCGATCGCGGCTTGGCGCGATGGTCGACCTGCACGCCCAGCACCACGTGGCAGTGAATGCAGCTGTAGCTGAGGCAGCGCGCGTTGGTCGTGCCATCGGCAACGCCGATGACGTTCTCGATGTTGACGTGCAAGACGCGCTTGCCGCACTTGGGACATTCGCCCTGGATCATCGCCATGTGGCCCCCTGTTCGGTTGCTGCCGGCCGCTGGCGGTCTCAGGAAGAGCGCGTGCTCGCCTGGAAGGCGGCCAGCTGCTCCGGCGTGGCTTCGGCCTGGTGCCGCGCCTTGAACTCAGCGAAGGGCATACCGTACACCGCTTCCCGCGCTTCGTCGCGGGTCATCGACTGGCCCCGTTCTTCGGCCGCTTCGCGGTACCAGTCTGCCAGGCAGTTGCGGCAGAACCCGGCCAGGATCATCAGGTCGATGTTCTGCACGTCCGGGCGTTGGACCATCAGGTGCTCGCGCAGGCGGCGGAACGCGGCGGCCTCGAGTGCGGTGGTGTCGATGTCGGTCATGGTCGTGCCTGCGTGGGCGATAATGCGCGCCCGACTGTAGCGCAACGCCCATCGCATGCCCGCCAAGATCCTCGACGGAAAGCGCATCGCCGACGACCTCCTGCACACCCTCAAGGCGCAGGTGGACGCGCGCGTCGCCGCCGGCAAGTCGAGGCCCGGGCTGGCGGTGGTGCTGGTCGGCCAGGATCCCGCCAGCCAGTCGTATGTGCGCAACAAGCGCCGCGCGGCCGAGAAGGTGGGCATCGAGGCACTGGATTTCGACCTGCCGGCGGGCACCACCGAGGCCGAACTCCTGGCCCTGGTCGATCGCCTCAATGCCGACCCGAAGGTGCACGGCATCCTCATCCAGCTTCCCTTGCCCGGCATCCGCGACGCCACCGCGCTGATCGAGCGCATCCACCCGGACAAGGACGTCGACGGCTTCCACCCGCAGAACGTCGGCCATCTGGCGCTGCGCCAGTTCGGCCTGCGCCCGTGCACGCCGCGCGGCATCACCACCTTGCTGGCCTACACCGACAGGCCGGTGCGCGGGCAGAGCGCGACGATTGTCGGGGTGTCGAATCACGTCGGCCGGCCGATGGCGATGGAACTGCTGATCGCCGGTTGCACGGTGACCAGCTGCCACAAGTTCACCCCGCTCGATGTGCTCAAGCGGCACGTGGGCGAGGCCGACATCCTCGTTGTCGCGGTGGGCAGGCCCGACCTGATCCCCGGCGACTGGGTCAAGCCCGGCGCGGTGGTGATCGATGTCGGCATCAACCGGCTGGACGATGGCCGCCTGGTCGGCGATGTCGGTTTCACCGAGGCCGCCACCCGCGCGAGCTGGATCACCCCGGTGCCGGGTGGGGTGGGGCCGATGACCGTGGCAACGCTGATGCAGAACACGCTGGAAGCGGCGGAACTCGCGGACGCGTGAGGGCCTGCTCCCTCCCTTGCGAAAGCAGGGGGTGAGGAAGGCCGCTTGCAGACCATCGGTCTGCGGCCTGACGAACGCCAGCCGGCTGCGCTGGCTGGCCGGACGGGTTGGGGTGGGGTGCCCTTGCCGCAAAGGCCGACCCCCTCCCGGCCTCCCCCTGCTTCGCAAGGGGAGGAGACAAGCGCGTCGCGGAGGCAGCTCCAAACCGGTTAGAATGGCGCGCTTCACAAGCCACCGGACCCCGCATGCTCCGCATCCAGGCTGAAGCGCTCACCTACGACGACGTCTCGCTCGTCCCCGCGCATTCGACGATCCTGCCCAAGGACGTCACCCTGACCACCCGCCTGACCAAAGGCCTCTCGTTGCGCCTGCCGATCGTTTCCGCGGCGATGGACACCGTCAGCGAATCGCGCCTCGCCATTGCCCTGGCCCAGCTCGGCGGCATCAGCATCATCCACAAGAACATGAGCGCCGAAGCGCAGGCGGCACAGGTCTCGCGGGTGAAGAATTTCGAAGCAGGCGTCATCCGCGACCCGTTCACTGTCGGTCCCGACACCACCATCGGTGAAGTTCTGCGCCTGACCCGTGCACGCAATATCTCCGGCGTTCCAGTGGTCGACGATGGCGGGCAACTGGTCGGCATCGTTACCGGCCGCGACATGCGCTTCGAGAAGAAGCTCGACGATCCGGTCCACCACATCATGACCAAGAAGGATCGCCTGGTCACCGTGCGCGAAGGCGCGTCGGACGACGAGGTGATCGGCCTGCTGCACAAGCACCGCATCGAGAAGGTGCTGGTGGTCAGCGACGAGTTCGCACTGCGCGGCCTGATCACGGTCAAGGACATCCAGAAGAAATCCGACAACCCGAATGCCGCCTACGACAGCCGCGAACGCCTGCTGGTCGGCGCTGCGGTCGGCGTCGGTGGCGATACCGAGCAGCGCTTCGAAGCGCTGGTGGCGGCGGGCGTGGACGTGGTCATCGTCGACACCGCGCATGGCCATTCGCAGGGCGTGATCGACCGCGTGGCATGGGCGAAGAAGCGCTTCCCGTCGCTGCAGGTCGTCGGCGGCAACATCGTCACCGGCGACGCCGCGCTGGCGCTGATGGATGCCGGCGCGGATGCGGTGAAGGTCGGCGTCGGCCCGGGTTCGATCTGCACGACGCGCATCGTCGCCGGTGTCGGCGTGCCGCAGGTCACCGCCGTGTCGATGGTCGCCGAAGCGCTGCAGGATCGCATCCCGCTGATCGCCGACGGCGGCATCCGTTATTCCGGCGATATCGGCAAGGCGATCGTCGCCGGTGCGTCCAGCGTGATGATCGGCGGCCTGTTCGCCGGCACCGAGGAAAGCCCTGGCGAGACCGAACTGTTCCAGGGCCGCAGCTACAAGAGCTACCGCGGCATGGGCTCGCTCGGCGCGATGGAGAAGGGCAGCAAGGATCGCTATTTCCAGGACGCCAGCGACGCCGACAAGCTGGTGCCGGAAGGCATCGAAGGCCGGGTGCCGTACCGCGGCCCGCTGAGCGGCGTGGTGCATCAACTCGTCGGCGGCCTGCGCGCCACGATGGGTTATGTGGGCTGCGCGACCATCGAGGAGATGCGCAAGAAGCCGTCCTTCGTGCAGGTCACCGGCGCCGGCCAGCGCGAGAGCCACGTCCACGACGTGCAGATCACCAAGGAACCGCCGAACTACCGCGCGTCCTGATGCCAGTCCGCCGCTTTTGTAGGAGCGGCTTCAGCCGCGAGTGTTTTCCTGCAACGGCGATCATCGCCATAAAGCTCGCGGCTTAAGCCGCTCCTACAAAAAGCAGAACATGACCGACCTGCAGCGCAACGACATCCACGGCGACAAGATCCTGATCCTGGATTTCGGCGCGCAGTACACGCAACTGATCGCCCGCCGCATCCGCGAGATCGGCGTCTACTGCGAGATCTGGGCCTGGGACCATGACCCGGCGGAAATCGCGGCATTCGGTGCGAAGGGCATCATCCTGTCGGGCGGCCCGGAATCGACCACTGAAGCGGATAGTCCACGCGCACCGCAGCAGGTGTTCGATGCCGGCGTGCCGCTGCTCGGCATCTGCTACGGCATGCAGACCATGGCGATGCAGCACGGCGGCATGGTCGAGGGCGGCCACCACCGCGAGTTCGGTTACGCTGAAGTGGAAGTCACCGCGACCAGTGCCTTGCTCGACGGACTGAAGGACAAGCCGGGCACCCCCGCGAGGCTGGACGTGTGGATGAGCCACGGTGACCGCGTCACCGCGGTGCCGGAAGGCTTCAGCGTGATCGCCCGCACCGCTGGCGTGCCGATCATCGCCATGGCCGACGAGGCCCGCCGCTGGTACGGCGTGCAGTTCCACCCGGAAGTGACCCACACGACCTCCGGTG
>JAVWUU010000054.1:0-16980 GCA_036666995.1 Thermomonas sp. | reverse complement strand
GTCGCGCGTGCGCGCGAGGGGGGTGGCTCAAAAGTCGCGGCCATCACGACGCAAGCCGCTACCGATCCTCGCGTGATCTAAAACCGTAACTTTTGGGGGTTGGGCAACGTCATGGCCGTGCCCGGCGTCCCAACCAACGGGCGCGTTCGGAGAACAGCCCAAGCAATGCGCTCGTGACGGTAACTTTGACGGTAACTCGCGGCAGTGAATTACCGAAGTTCGCGCAGTTGCTAGCCTGTAGCGGTTCGTTGGATAGAGCCCACCACAAACAGATCGGGCCGCGCAAGCGGCCCGATCTGTTTGTTTGTCTACACGCCCGACTTGGTCGAGCCGGTATGCTGGGGCGATGACATCGACGCATGTCCCGCAATCCAGCGATGAATCCCCGGCGTCGCGCCGCGTGCGCTATGGCTACCCGTTCGCGCTGCTGGTGCTGGTGGTGTCGTTGCTGCTGGTCGCCATCGCCTGGGATCACGCACGCCAGCGCGAAATGAAGCTGGCCGCGGAACAGTTCCGCGGTATCGCCGGCCAACAGGCATCACTGGTGCAACTGCACCTCAACAGCGTCGAGATGACCCTGCGTGGTGGCGCATCGTTGTTCGCCGCACTCGATCGGCCCACTCCGGAGCAATGGCGTGGTTACGTGGATGCATTGCGCCTGCAGGCGACCTTTCCTTCACTTGTCGGAGTCGGGTATGCGGCATCGCTGGATGAATACCGGCTGGTGCGGCTGCAGGAATCGTGGCGGGATGAAGGGCGCGGCCTGTTCGAGTTGCGGCCTCGCGGTCGCCGCGATTTGTATGCGCCGATCCTGTACCTGGAGCCGCATACCGACCTGAACCGGAATGCGATCGGCTTCGACCTGTATTCGGAGGCGGTGCGCCAGCGTGCGATGCGGATGGCGATGGACAGCGGCCAGTCGCAACTCAGTGGCAGGATCACGTTGGGCCGGGATGCTGCGCAACCGTCGCCGGCACTGGTGTTGTTCGCACCGGTCTACGGGCAATCGATGGAAGCCGGTTCGCAGTCCACGCGCCGGGATGCCCTCCGCGGCTGGGTATTCGCGCCGTTCCGGATGGAGGACATGTTGCGGACGGCGCTTTCGCCGGCACGCGGAAAGATGCAGCTGCGTGTGGTCGACACCACCAATGCCGCCCATGACGTGCTCCACCAGGACGCCGGCATCGACGGGCCGCACACCTTCACCCACAGCCTGACGATGGGCTTCTACGGGCGACGCTGGCGGTTCGATTTCTTCTCCGGGCCGATCGAGACCGCGGCACCGCAACTTGCAGCGATCGACAAGTTGTTGCTGGCGGGGATCGCCGGTTCGTTGCTGTTGTTCGCGCTCGCCTGGATGCTGGCCTCCACCGAAGCGCGTGCGCGACGCATCGCGGCGGACATGACCCAGAGCTACCGACGCAGCGAACAGCGCTTCCGCAACGCCATGCAGTACTCGGCGATCGGCAAGGCACTGCTCGACTCGAACGGCGCGATCGTCGAGAACAACCCGGCGTTCGGCCGCATCTTCGGCCGTGCCGATGACGCGCTCGCCGGTCGTTCGCTCAACGAATTCCTCGATGACGGCGACACCCAGCCGCTGGTGACGTCGCAGATGGAGGCCTTCGACGAGTCCGGCGGAGTGATCCGCCTGACCCGCAGCCTGCGCCGCGGCGACGACGAGGTGCGCCATGTGCACCTGACCTTCGCGCCGGTCCCGAACGAGCCGGGAATCGATGTCTCGCGGCTGGTGCAGGTCGAGGACGTGACGGAGCGCGTGCGCGCGGAAGCGGCGGTGCAGGCGCTCAACAAAACCCTGGAGGCACGCGTTGCAGCACGCACCCGCGAGCTGAGCGAAGCCAACCGTGAACTCGAGTCCTTCGCCTACAGCGTCTCGCACGACCTGCGCGCGCCGTTGCGCGGTATCGAGGGGTTCAGTCGCATGCTCGGCGAGCGCCATGCCGAGGGCCTGGACGCGACCGGTCGCGATTACCTGGACCGCGTCCGCAAGGGCACGGCGCGGATGGGCGAGTTGATCGACGCGCTGCTGAAGCTCGCGCGCATCGGTCGCGCCGAGCCCGGCATCGTCGATGTCGATCTGTCGGCGCTTGCAGCGGAAGTGGTGGCCGGGCTTGCCGATGCCGAACCCGGGCGGGTCGTCGGAGTCGCCATCCAGCCGGGCATGCATGCACAGGGTGACCGCACCTTGCTGCAGAACCTGCTCGAGAACCTGCTGGGCAACGCGTGGAAGTTCACCCGCGGTCGCGACGATGCAAGAATCGAATTCACCCGCCAGGTCGCAGCCGAAGGTCGCGAGTGGTTCGTGGTGCGTGACAACGGTGCCGGTTTCGACCCGGACTATGCGAGCAAGTTGTTCAAGCCGTTCCAGCGCCTGCACAGCCAGGAAGAATTCCCCGGGCACGGTATCGGCCTGGCGTCGGTGAAGCGCATCGTCGAACGCCACGGCGGCGAGATCGAGGCGGAAGGAAGTCCCGGCAAAGGTGCGACGTTCCGCTTCACGCTCGGCACTTCTGCAGGTGAGGATCTCGACGAAACCAGCTAAGCCCCCGAGTCGGGGGCGATTCGCGCTGGAAGCGCGAATAGGGGTTGGGAGCATGCAGTGGGGCCCATGATTCGCCAGCGAATCATGGGGACGTTTCCGGCGATGCCGGAAACGTCACGCATCCTTGTTGTGCTGCCTCATCACGCGCTGTTTCTCGCGATTCCAGTCGCGTTCCCTGCTGACTTCGCGCTTGTCGTGGTTCTGCTTGCCGCGCGCCAGCGCCAGTTCCATCTTCACCTTGTTGGCCTTCCAGTACAGCGCGGTGGGCACCAGGGTGTAGCCGTCGCGCTGCACCTTGCCGATCAATTCATCGATCTCGTGACGATGCAGCAATAATTTGCGCGAGCGCCGGTCGTTGGCGACCACATGGGTCGACGCCTGGATCAACGGCGTGATCTGCGCGCCGACCAGGAACAACTCGCCCTGCAGCACCACCGCATAGCCATCGGTCAGGTTGGCGCGGCCGGCGCGGATCGACTTCAGTTCCCAGCCTTGCAGCGACAGGCCCGCCTCGTAGGTCTGCTCGAAGTGGTATTCGTGGCGCGCGCGCTTGTTCAGCGCGATGGTGCCGCCGCCGTTTGCCTTATCCTTGCCGGTCTTCTTGCTCATCCCGCCATTCTCGCCGATCCGGTCGTGTCGCGGCGTGTTCGGCCCCATTGGAGTCGCGATGCCGGTCATCCTGCGCAGTGCCCTGGTCGAGCATTCCGCCGCGCGCATGTTCGCGCTGGTCAACGACGTGGCCGCCTATCCGCGGCGTTTCGAGTGGTGCCGCGAGGCGCAGGTGCTGGAGCAGGGCGAGGATCGCCTGGTCGCGCGCCTGGACCTGGGCATCGGCGGCTTCCACACGTGGTTCACCACCGAGAACGCGCTGTCGCCGCCACACCACATCGACATGATCCTGCGCGATGGCCCTTTTCGCAGTCTCGCCGGGCGTTGGCAGTTCCACGCGCTGGACGAGTCCGCCTGCAAGGTCAGCCTGCGCATGGAATTCGAACCGCAGAACCGCTTGTTGGCGCCTGCGCTTTCATTGGGCATGCAGGGCCTGGCCGACCGCATGGTCGATGACTTCGTCCGCGAGGCAGGCAGGGGCGCGGGCTGATGCGCGTAGAGGTCATCCGAGCATGGCTGCATCGCCACGAGTCGCGTGAGATCAACCTTCGGGAGGGTGCGACTGTTGCCGCAGCATTGGCGGCGGCAGGTTGGGCACGGGATGCCGAGTTCACCGGGCTGGCCGTTTTTGGCGTCGCCGCAAGCGAAGAGACCACGTTGAACGAAGGCGATCGCGTCGAGTTGCTGCGTGCCCTGCAGGTGGATCCGAAGCAGGCACGACGCCTGCGGGCCGAGCGACATCCGCTCAAGACCCTGCGTTAGCGATCCTTCTTCTTGTCCTTCGCCAGGTTTTGACCGAAGTAGCGGGTCGCGTTCTTGGCCAGGTCCGAATCCTGTTCCGGGAAGTATTCGCCGTCCCAGCGCGCAAGAACTTCGTTTTCGAAGTACAGCGTCATGTTCTTCACTACAGGAGCACCGGTGCGCCCGATGCGCTGGCTGGCGACGTAATCCCAGCGATCGTGGTGGAACGGATCACGGATCGAAGGCGTACCCAGCAGGGTCATCACCTGTCGCTTGTCCATGCCGGTCTGCAACTGGTCTACCCCGGTCTTGTCGAGCAGGTTGCCCTGGAAGATCGGCTGCCGGTACAGGACGCCGCAACCGCTGGCGAACATGACGACAAGGAGAAGGGCGAGCAACTTGCGCATCGACTGGACGGGGGCAGCGGCGGAAGCGCCGATGATACACTCAAAGCCCGCTGCGACGGCCTCGGTGGCCGCGCGCGGAACAGCTGCAGGGGCGCTGCATTCACGCGCCGTTGCCGATCTCGCAACCAATCCGCGGAGTGCAAGGGAGTGCCGATGGAATCGCAGGATCTACGCAAGGCTGGCCTCAAGGTCACCCACCCGCGCATGCGGATCCTCGAGTTGCTGGAGCAGACCAAGCCGCGTCACATGACGGCCGAGGACATCTATCGGCAACTGCTGGGCGATGGCGAGGAAATCGGGCTGGCCACGATCTACCGCGTGCTGACCCAGTTCGAATCGGCCGGGCTGGTGCTCAAGCACAACTTCGAGGGCGGCCATGCCGTCTACGAACTCGACCGTGGCGAGCACCACGATCACATGGTCGACGTGGACACCGGCAAGGTGGTCGAATTCCACAGCGACGAGATCGAGGAATTGCAGCGACAGATCGCCGCCGCGCACGGCTACGAGATCGAGGACCACGCGCTGGTCCTGTACGTCAGGAAGAAGCGCTAGACCCCGTCGAGCAGCCGCTTCGCCGCGGCGCGCGCCTCGTCGGTGACCTCGGCGCCGCCCAGCATCCGGGCGATTTCGCCGATGCGGCCTTCGGCATCCAGCAACACGACCGATGACTGGGTCATGCCATCAGCGGCAGCCTTGCTCACGCGATATTGCGCATGGCCGGATGCGGCGACTTGTGGCTGGTGGGTAACGCACAGCACCTGGCGTGGCGCACCCAGCGCACGCAGCTTGGCGCCCACCGCCGCGGCGACCGCACCGCCGATGCCGGAATCCACTTCGTCGAACACCATGGTCGGCACCGCGTCCAGGCCCAGCGTGGCGACTTCGATCGCCAGCGAAATGCGCGAGAGCTCGCCGCCCGAGGCGACTTTGCGGAGCGCGCGCGGTGGCTGGCCCGCGTTGGCGGAGACCAGGAACTCCACGCGTTCTGCGCCGTGCGGGTCTGGGGTGTCGCCATCGCCGGGTTCCAACGCCACCTCGAAGCGGCCGCCGGCCATGCCGAGTTCCGCGATCAAGGTCGCTACCGACTGACCGAGTGCCTCACCGGCCTGGCGGCGCGATGCGCTCAGTGCGGCAGCGGCGTCGGTCCATTGCGCATGGACTTGGGCGATGTCGCGCTGGATCCGCTGCAGGCGCTCGTCGGCATCCGCAAGCGATTCCAGTTCGCGTGCCAGCGCATCGCGATGGGTGGCCAGCGCGTCCGGTGCGATGCGGTGCTTGCGTGCCAGGTCCTGCACGCGGGCGAGGCGTCGTTCGATGTCGGCCAGCGCATCCGGATCCAGGTCGAGGTCGTCGCGGATCCGCTCGAGCAGGACCAGCGCTTCGTCGAGCTGGATCGCCGCCGAGTCCAGCAGCACGTCCACCTCCGACAGGCGCGGCTCGTGCGTGGCTTCGCGTTGCAGGCCACTCCGCAAGCGGTGCAGTTGCACGCCGATCGCAGCCTCGCCACCCAATCCTTCCAGGGTCTGTTCGCAGGCCGCAATCAACGAGGCAGCATGCGCATGCCGGCGATGGCTGGCGTCGAGCTCGGCCAAGGCCGCAGGCGTGAGGGCCTCGGCATCCAGTTCTTCCAGTTGATGGCGCAGCCACGCCTGTCGTTCGGCGACATCGCCGCGGGCCAGCAGCGCGCGGCGCTCCTCCTGCAGCGTTTTCCACTGCAGCGCTGTCGTGCGCACCGTGTCCAGCAAGGCCGGGTGGCGCGCATGCGCATCGAGCAGGCGGGTCTGGTGCTGGCGCGAGAGCAGGGCCTGCTGCTCGTGCTGGCCATGGATCTCGACCAGCAGCGCGGCCAGTTCGGCAAGTTGCGACACCGGCACCGGGCGTCCGTTGATCCACGAGCGAGAGCCGCCGTCCGCGCGCAGGGTGCGGCGCAACTGGCAGGCATCTTCGTCGTCGAGCTCGGCCTCGCGCAGCCAGTTTGCGGCGGCGGGGCAATCCTCCAGGGCGAATTCCGCAGCCAGTTCCGCGCGCTGCGCACCGTGGCGGACCGAGCCCGCATCCGCACGCGCACCGGCGAGGAAGCCCAGTGCATCGACCAGCAGCGACTTGCCTGCGCCGGTCTCGCCGGACACGACAGTCAGGCCGCGCCCGAACGCCAGCTCGGCATGGGCGACCACGGCGAAATCGCGGATGGACAGGCGGCTCAGCATCGGCGCGCATTGTGCCTGCCCGCGGGGGCGATCCGGTAGAGCTTGCATGCGGGCGGCGCGGCGCATACAACCCGTCCATGAGCCGTCATCCCGCCGACATCGCCCGCGACCCGCGCGCGCGCCAGCTGCTGCGCACGCTGGTGGCGCGGCATGTGCGCGATGGCGAGCCGGTGGGTTCGCAGACCCTGGCCCGCCACTCGGGGCTGGATGTCAGCCCGGCGACCATCCGCAACATCCTGGCTTCGATGGAAGAGGCCGGCCTGCTCGCGGCGCCGCATAGCTCCGCTGGGCGCATTCCCACCGCGCAGGGGTACCGGTTGTTCGTCGATTCCTTGCTGCAGGTCAAGCCGCTGGGCGACGCGGACTTGCAGCGCCTGCGCAGCGAATTGCCGGTTGGCGCCGGTACCCAGGCCTTGCTGGGAAGTACATCGGAATTGCTGTCGGCGATGACCCATTTCGCCGGCATGGTCAGCGTGCCCCGGCGCGAGGGCTTCGCCTTCCGCCAGATCGAATTCGTCGCACTGGATCCGCAACGGGTGCTGGCGATCGTGGTGTTCGCCGATGGCGAGGTGCAGAACCGGGTGGTCCAGGTGCGCCGCGCCTTCGATCCGGCCGAGCTCGAACAGGCCGCGAACTATCTCAACGCGCAGTTTGCCGGGCAGTCGCTGGCGCAGATCCGCGCAGTGCTGATGCGCGACCTGCGCGATGCGCGCAGCGAGATGGAGCGCCTGCTGGCCAGTTCCCTCGACCTCGCCGAACAGGCGTTCGCGCCGGCACGCGAGGATGCCGCCTTCGACGGCATGCTGATGGCCGGGCAGACCAAGCTGATGGGCTTGCAGGATCTGAATGACCTTGAACGCCTGCGTGCGCTGTTCGAGGCCTTCGCCGAGAAGCGTGAGCTGCTGCAATTGCTCGAGCGCACCGCGAAGGCGCCGGGCATGCGCGTGTTCATCGGCGAGGAAACCGGCATTGCGCCGCTGGAAGGCATGTCGCTGGTGACCGCGCCGTATGGGCGTGAGGGCCATGTGCTCGGGGTGCTGGGCGTGATCGGGCCGAGCCGGATGGCCTACGAGCGGGTGATCCCGGTGGTGGAAGCGACCGCGGCCATCCTCGGGGCCGCGCTCGACGCCCCTCCCTGAGTCGAACCTTCGCGCGCCTTCCGGGCCCGCGCCTTGAATCCCCTCCGGCGAAACCCCATAGCCAAGCCGGGCGCGGCAGGTGGCCGCACATCAAGCACGGATGACGAACATGCAGGATCCGATCCAGGACACCAACGAGGCGGCGCACGACCTGCCGCAGGACGATGAGCTCGAAGCCTTGCGCGGCGAGCTGGAACAACTGAAGGCGCAGTCGCTGCTGGAACGTGCCGATCTCGACAACCAGCGCAAGCGCATTGCACGCGAGATCGACAATGCGCGCCGCTTCGCGAATGAACGCCTGCTCGGCGACCTGCTGCCGGTCTTCGACAGCCTGGACGCCGGCCTGGTCGCGGCCGGTGCCGATGCCAGCCCGCTCCGCGACGGCCTGGACCTGACCTACAAGCAGCTCCTGAAGGTCGCCGGCGAGAACGGCCTGACCGTGCTTGACCCGACCGGCGAGCCGTTCAATCCCGAGCATCACCAGGCGATCAGCCAGGTGCAGGCGGAGGGCGTGGCGGCGGACAACGTGGCCCAGGTCTTCCAGAAGGGCTACCTGCTCAACGGTCGACTGCTGCGACCCGCCCTGGTGGTGGTCGCGTCCTGAATCGGCGCGCGCGCGGCCCTTGAAGCCGCCCGCTGCAACCCCACATCGCTCGCATCGGCGCAACGCGCCCCCGACATCCAGATCCAAGAGGAAAGACAATGGGCAAGATCATCGGCATCGACCTGGGCACCACCAACTCCTGCGTCGCCATCATGGAAGGCGGCAAGGCCAAGGTCATCGAGAACAGCGAGGGCGACCGCACCACTCCGTCGGTGGTGGCGTGGTCGAAGGACAATGAAGTGCTGGTCGGCGCGTCTGCCAAGCGCCAGGCGGTCACCAACCCGAAGAACACCTTCTATGCGGTGAAGCGCCTGATCGGCCGCAAGTTCAGCGATGCCGAAGTGCAGAAGGACCTGGGCCTCGTGCCGTACGGCATCGCCGCGCACGAGAACGGCGATGCCTGGGTGTCGCTGGTCGACGGCAAGAAGCTGGCGCCGCAGGAAGTCTCCGCCAAGGT
Organism: Thermomonas sp.; assembly: GCA_036666995.1. GTDB lineage: Bacteria > Pseudomonadota > Gammaproteobacteria > Xanthomonadales > Xanthomonadaceae > Thermomonas. The sequence continues at coordinate 8,250 of JAVWUU010000054.1, read as the reverse complement.
GCTGGAGAAGATGAAGAAGACCGCCGAGGCCTACCTGGGCGAGCCGGTCACCGAAGCCGTGATCACCGTGCCGGCCTACTTCAACGATTCGCAGCGCCAGGCGACCAAGGACGCCGGTCGCATCGCCGGCCTGGACGTCAAGCGCATCATCAACGAGCCGACCGCGGCCGCGCTGGCCTACGGCATGGACAAGGGCGACAAGAGCGACCGCAAGATCGCCGTGTACGACCTCGGCGGCGGCACCTTCGACGTGTCGATCATCGAGATCGCCAACGTCGACGGCGAGAAGCAGTTCGAAGTGCTGGCCACCAATGGCGACACCTTCCTCGGCGGCGAGGACTTCGACAAGCGCGTCATCGATTACCTGGTCGAGGAATTCCAGAAGGAGCAGGGCATCGACCTGCGCAAGGATCCGCTGGCCCTGCAGCGCCTGAAGGATGCGGCCGAGCGCGCCAAGATCGAGCTGTCCAGCTCGCAGCAGACCGACGTCAACCTGCCGTACGTCACCGCCGACGCGACCGGTCCGAAGCATCTCAACATCAAGCTGACCCGCTCCAAGCTGGAAGCGCTGGTCGATGACCTGGTGAAGAAGACCATCGAGCCCTGCCGCATCGCGCTTAACGATGCCGGCCTGCGCGCCAGCGACATCGGCGAGGTGATCCTGGTCGGAGGCCAGACCCGCATGCCGCGCGTGCAGCAGGCGGTGACCGAGTTCTTCGGCAAGGAGCCGAAGAAGGACGTCAACCCGGACGAGGCGGTGGCCATTGGTGCCGCGATCCAGGGCGGCGTGCTGCAGGGCGACGTCAAGGACGTGCTGCTGCTCGACGTGACCCCGCTGTCGTTGGGCATCGAGACCCTGGGTGGCGTGTTCACCAAGATCATCGAGAAGAACACCACCATCCCGACCAAGGCGTCGCAGACCTTCAGCACTGCCGAGGACAACCAGTCCGCGGTGACGGTGCACGTGCTGCAGGGCGAGCGCGAGCAGGCCCGTTACAACAAGTCGCTGGCCAAGTTCGACCTCACCGGTATCGACGCCGCGCCGCGCGGCATGCCGCAGGTGGAAGTGAGCTTCGACATCGACGCCAACGGCATCCTCCACGTCAACGCCAAGGACAAGAAGACCGGCAAGGAGCAGAAGGTCGAGATCAAGGCCGGTTCCGGCCTGTCGGACGACGAGATCCAGCGGATGGTCCAGGACGCCGAGGCCAATCGCGAGGAAGACAAGCGCTTCCACGACCTGGTCACCGCGCGTAACCAGGCCGATGGCCTGATCCACGCGACGCGCACCGCGATCAAGGACAACGGCGACAAGGTGCCGGGCGACGTGATCGGCCGCGCGGAAGGCGCGATCGCCGAACTCGAGACCGCGATGAAGGGCGACGACAAGGGCCAGATCGACGCCAAGGCGAAGGCGCTGGAAGAAGCCGGCCAGGCCTTGTTCGCCGCCGCAGCAGCATCGACCCAGCCCGGTGCGGCGGGCGGTGATGGCGGCCCGGCTCCGGCTGCCGGCGACGACGTGGTCGACGCCGAGTTCACCGAGGTCAAGGACGACGACAAGGCTCGTTGAGAGCAGGGCCTGATCCGCCCCCCGTCGCCCCCAGGCAGCAACTCCGACGGGCAGGCCACAGGCCTGCCCGTCTCGGTGAGAGGAATCGATAGATCCGATGAGCAAGCGCGACTACTACGAAGTACTGGGCGTGGCCCGCAACGCCTCCGACGAGGAGTTGAAGAAGGCCTATCGCCGCAGCGCGATGAAGCACCATCCCGACCGCAACCCCGGCGACGCAAGCGCCGAGGCCGCGTTCAAGGAGTGCAAGGAAGCCTATGAAGTGCTGAGCGACGGCGGCAAGCGCCGCATGTACGACCAGCACGGCCATTCGGCGTTCGAGCACGGCATGGGCGGCGGTAATGCCGGGCCGGGCTTCGGTGGCGCCGACATGGGCGACATCTTCGGCGACATCTTCGGCAACATTTTCGGTGGCGGCGGTGCGCGCCAGCAGGGCCCTCGTCGCGGTGCCGACATCGGCTACATGATGGAGCTGGACCTCGAGGAGGCCGTTGCCGGCGTCGAGAAGCGCATCGAAATTCCCACGCTGGCCAATTGCGAACCCTGCAAGGGTAGTGGCTCGGCGGACGGCAAGGTCGAGACCTGCGCCACCTGCCATGGCCGTGGCCAGGTGCGGATGCAGCGTGGCCCCTTCCAGATGCAGGCACCGTGCCCGCATTGCAGTGGCACCGGCAAGACCATCCCCAATCCATGCCCGCAATGCGATGGCAACGGGCGGGTGGAGGAAGAAAAGACGCTGTCGGTGAAGATCCCGGCCGGCGTGGACAACGGCGATCGCATCCGCCTGGCGGGCGAGGGCGAAGCCGGTCCTGCCGGTGCGTCATCCGGCGACCTCTACGTGGAGGTGCGCGTGCGCCCGCACGCCATCTTCGCCCGCGATGGCGACGACCTGCATTGCGAGGTGCCGATCCGGATTTCACAGGCCGCGTTGGGCGATGCCGTCCGGGTGCCAACACTTGGTGGCGAGGTCGAGTTGCGCATCCCGGTGGAGACCCAGACCGGGAAGGTGTTCCGACTGCGCGACAAGGGCGTGAAGTCGGTGCGCAGCCGGCATCCCGGCGATCTGTACTGCAAGGTCGTGGTCGAGACTCCGGTCAACCTCACCAATGAGCAGCGCGAGTTGCTGGAGCAGTTCGAGGCGACCTTCGTCGGCGAGAACGCGCGCCGTCACTCTCCGAAATCCAGCACGTTCCTGGATGGCGTGAAGGGCTTCTGGGACCGCATGGTGTCCTGAAACATGCCCGCCGTCGGAAAAACTGTGGCGCAATCGTCAAAACGGTGTTGTGACGGGGACATGCGGTATAAACCGGCGTAGCCTGACAAATGGCTCATTCCCCCATTCAGGGCCCCATGTCGTTCCGTACCCCCACGGAAATCCCCAATCAAACGCCCCCGCCAGACCGGGGCCGGCTCCTCGACAGCCTGCAGAAGCAGATGCTGGAACGGGTGTTGCCGGCGCTCGACCGTGCGCTGGGCAAGGTCGACGACTATCTGTTCGACCGCAGCCAGCAGGGCGATGAAGAATTCGGCCTGCTAGCGCTGCGCGAACTGCGTCGCCAGCGTGGTCACATCAGCCGCCGCTACGAAGAAGTCCTGCAGGGCGGTTTCCGCAACCTGCGTGGCGCAAGCGAGTGGTTCCCGGTTTCAGCGCGGTCGGACCTGAGCCTGTTGTCCGAGGAGGAGCTGGAGGAACAGCTCGCCGTCGAGCAACTGGCCGATTCCCTTGTGCGCTTGCACGGTCCCGGTGTGGAGATGGCGAGCAAGCGTGTCGCGCACATTTCCGGGCGCGAGGAGTTGCAGGCGCAGGACAATCCGCTCGCACCGGCGTTCCTGGCCACGGCGCTGCGTACCGCGCTGGAGCAGTCGGAATTGATCGCGGGCGTGCGCATCGTGGTGTTCAAGTTCTTCGAACGCGAACTCGGCGCGGTCCTTGGTGCCGCCTATGAACGCGCCAACACCCTGATGATTGCGGCCGGTGTCCTGCCCGAGCTGCGCAGTACGGTCAAGGCACAAGCGCAGCCCGCAGGTCACGCGCCTCCGGTGGCAACCCCGCAAGATCCGCACGCGACGCACGTCCAGCAGGGCCAGGTGCAACTGCCGACCCAGGTGACCGCGGCCGACCAGGCCATGTTCGGCAACCTGCTGGGCCTGCTGCAGGGCTGGCGTACGGCGATGGGTGGAGCCGCTGCGGACGAACAGTCCGGTTTGATGCAGTCGCATGGTGCTGACAGCCAGGCGCCGGTCACCAAACTCGGTTCCAGTGAATTGATGTCGATCCTGTCGCTGATGCAGCAGGACATGCCGAACAATCCGATCGCGCAGCGGCAGGCTGGCGAAACGCATCGCTCGCTCGCCGACCAGTTGCGCCAGGAAGTGGCGCAGAACGCGCGCAAGCTCGGCGTGGCTGGCGACAACCTGCACCTGGATGGCCTCGACGAAGATGCGGTCGACCTGGTCGCGCTGCTGTTCGACGTGCTGCTCGACGGCCCGCAGTTCGATGCCAACATCCGCCGCAAGATCGGCCGCATGCTGGTGCCGTACGTGAAGGTGGCCGTGAAGGATCGGCGCATGTTCCTGTTCAAGGAACACCCCGCGCGCCGCCTGCTCAATACCGTCGCCGAAGCCTGCGAAGGCAACCACGGCGAGGCTCCGCAGGAGCAGGCGCTGCTCAACCGGGTCGACTACACCATCGACCGGCTGGTCGCCGAGTTCAACGAGGACGTCGCGATCTTCGAGGCTTTGGAGCAGGAACTGCGCTCGTACATGGCGCAGCACCGGAAGCGCTTCGAGCTTGCCGAAAAGCGCGCCACTGAGGCGCAGCGCGGGCGCGAACGCCTCGACCTGGCCCGCAGCGCGGTTGCCGCGGAACTGATGCAGCATCGCGGCGAGCGCGAGTTGCCGCCGGTCATGGACGAATTCCTCGGCCGCCACGTCGCCCATCACCTGACCCAGGTGATGCTGCGCGATGGCCACGGATCGCCGCGCCACGAACAGGCGATCCAGGCGGTGGACCGCCTGCTGCTCGCATTCGACTACGCCGAAGTGCGCAGCCCGCTCGAGGAACTGCCTTCGCTGCCGCGCGCGCAGTTCGAGGCGATCCTGTCGAGCTCCGGCTGCACCGGGGATTCCGCGAAGGTTGCGGTCGATTCCCTGCAGGATGCGTTGGTGCGCCTGGCCGCAGGCGAACGTGCGGCGGACAACCCGACGCACATGCCGGAGCAGGTCATCCTGCCGGAGCCGAAGGCGGTCGAACCCGAGCCGCAACTCGAGATCGTCGCCGGCAACGATCATCTGGATTACGACGCGGCGATGCTCGACCGGATGCGCAAGTTGCAGGTCGGCAGCTGGCTGCAACTGGCGACGTCGGCGGATCGCGTCGAGCCGGCCAAGGTGTCGTGGATCAGCCCGATTTCCTCGCGCCTGCTGCTGGTCAACCGCCGCGGCATCCGCGTGCTGGTGGCGTCTGCCGAGGAGCTTGCGGCGATGGCCAAGCTCGGCAAGGTCAGCCTGCGCGAGGGCGAAAGCGTGTTCGACAACGCCATGCATCAGGTCGCCGATCGCCTCAAGAACGCCGCGAACCAGCTCTGAGCCGATCGTCGCCGAGCTTGTCGCGGCGCGGCGCGGCCGCTAGCCTGCGGGCATGACCACTCCCGTTCGATTGTTGCTCCATGGTGCCAATGGCCGCATGGGCCAGAGCCTGCAACGCCTGTGCCGCGACGAAGCCAGCGGCTGCATCGTGGTCGCCTCGGTGTCGCGCAAGGTCGGCACGCGTGTCGTCGACGGCATCCCGCAGTTCGCGTCCAGCGAGCTTGCCGGCGTGCCCGATTTCGACGTTGCGGTGGATTTCAGCCTGCCCGAGGGCTTCGACGCCATCCTCTCCTTGTGCAAGGCACGTGGCGCTGCCCTGGTCTCCGGCACCACGGGTTTGTCGGACGCGCAGGAAGCCGCACTCGCCGAAGCCTCTTTGCACATCCCGCTGACGTGGGCGAGCAATTTCAGCCTCGGCGTTGCGGTGCTGCACGACCTGGTCGAGCGCGCAGCGCGGGCGTTGCCGGGTTGGGATTGCGACATCGTCGAAGCGCACCACATCCGCAAGCTGGACGCGCCGTCGGGCACCGCGCTGACGCTGGGCGCTTCGGCTGGGCAGGGCGGTGCCACTCCGCATTACGCCTCGATCCGTGCCGGCGACATCGTCGGCGAGCACCTCGTGCAGTTCACCACCGCCGGCGAGCGCATCGAGCTGGTCCATCGCGCGACCAACCGCGACATCTTCGCGCGCGGTGCACTGCACGTGGCTGCGCGGCTCAAGGGCCGGCGCGCAGGCCGCTACCGGGTTGCCGATCTGCTCTGACGTCCAGCGCGATCGGGTCGGATCGTCGTGAATCCGGTTGCATCCGGGTGAATCCTGCTGCTGGCGAGTGCCGGCACTTGCCGGTACAATTCTCGCTCGCCTGAACCCCTCCGCTCCGAACCGGCAGACGCCGCTTCGGCGCTTTTCTGCAACCTCTCGCAGGGCGACACTCTTGAACATACCCGCAATCCTCGTGCTTGAAGACGGAACGGTCTTCGAGGGCATTTCCGTGGGAGCCGCCGGCCTGTCCGTGGGCGAAGTGGTGTTCAACACCGCCATGACCGGCTACCAGGAAATCCTCACCGACCCGTCCTACGCGCGGCAGTTGGTGACACTGACCTATCCGCACATCGGCAACACCGGCTGCACCGCGCAGGACGACGAAGCCGACCAGGTCTGGGCCTCCGGCCTGATCGTGCGCGACGTGCCGCGCCGAGCGAGCAGCTGGCGCAACGAAGTCGCACTCCCGGAATGGCTGCGCGCGCGCGGCATCAAAGCGATTTCCGGCATCGACACCCGCAAGCTGACCCGCATCCTGCGCGATCGCGGTTCGCAGAACGGCGCGCTGATGGCCGGCGCGGCACCCGACGAGCAACTCGATGTCGACAGGGCCGTGGAAGCCGCGCGCAAGTTCCCGGGCCTGAAGGGCATGGACCTGGCCAAGGTCGTGTCAACCACGTCTTCGTACCAGTGGAATGAAGGCCAGCTCGACCTCGACAGCAACGCGTTCGTGCACGCGGAGCGCAAGTACAAGGTCGTGGCCTACGACTTCGGGGTGAAGCGCAACATCCTGCGCATGCTCGCCGAGCGCGGCTGCGACGTGACCGTGATCCCGGCACAGACCCCGGCCAGCGATGTACTGGCGATGCAGCCGGATGGCGTATTCCTGTCCAACGGCCCGGGCGATCCCGCGCCCTGCGACTACGCGATCGCCGCGATCCGCGAATTCATCGCAGCGAAGGTCCCGACCTTCGGCATCTGCCTGGGCCACCAGTTGCTGGCGCTCGCTGCCGGCGCGCAAACACTGAAGATGTCGCACGGCCACCATGGCGCGAATCATCCGGTGCAGGACCTCGACACGGGCCGGGTGATGATCACATCGCAGAACCATGGCTTCGCGGTGGACGAGGCCAGCCTGCCGGCCAACGTGCGGGTCATCCATCGCTCGCTGTTCGATGGCACCAACCAGGGCATCGAACTGACCGATGCACCTGCTTTCAGCTTCCAGGGACATCCGGAAGCGTCGCCAGGCCCGCGTGATGTCGCACCGCTGTTCGACCGATTCGTGGCGCTCATGGAGGCGCGGGCATGAGCGTGCGCCACGGCATCGCGCTTGGGCTTTCGCTACTGCTTGCACTCCTCTCTTGGCGGGCTGCAGCGGAGGGGGGAAGCCCCTCGGAGAACATAGATAGGCTGATGCGCTTGATGGCGTTCGACGAAGTCATGCAGCAGACCCTGGAGGTCGCCCGCCAAGATCCAGCCGTCAACCAGATACCGGAGCCCGCGAGAGGGTGTTTGCTGGGGATGATCACCGGAGATCGGTTGCGCAATGAGATGCGCGCGAGCTACCTCGAGGTATTCCCGACCGTGCAGATGCAGGAGGACGCCATCGTCTTCCTTGAGTCCGCGACGGGCAGGAAGCTGATTCGAACCGTCGTGGATTCCATGGACGGCAGCGATACGCTTTCGGGCATGACGACAGCGCCGAAGTCCGCGATGCCCAAGATGACCCGCGAAGACGAGTTGCAGACCGAACGATTCTCAAGGACCGAAGCGGGCATCGCGTTCATCAACGCAAGGCAGGTGCTCGATAAGCGCAAGGCGGAGATCACGCCGATCCTGGTCCGCCAGTGTGTGTCAACCCATTCGAGCAAGAGCTGATCAGCATGCCAAAGCGCACAGACCTCAAGACCATCCTCATCATCGGCGCGGGCCCGATCGTCATCGGCCAGGCCTGCGAGTTCGATTACTCCGGCGCGCAGGCCTGCAAGGCATTGCGCGACGAGGGCTACCGGGTGGTGCTGGTCAACAGCAACCCGGCGACGATCATGACCGACCCGGAGATGGCGGATGCCGTCTACATCGAGCCGATCAACTGGCAGATGGTCGAGAAGATCATCGCCAAGGAACGCCCGGACGCGCTGCTGCCGACCATGGGTGGGCAGACCGCGCTGAATTGCGCGCTGGATCTGGCCGACAACGGTGTGCTCGAGAAATACGGCGTCGAATTGATCGGTGCCAAGCGCGAGGCCATCATGATGGCCGAGGATCGCGAGCTGTTTCGGGTGGCGATGAAGGAAATCGGGCTGGAATGCCCGAAAGCCGAAGT
>JAVWUU010000053.1:0-17115 GCA_036666995.1 Thermomonas sp. | reverse complement strand
GCGGGCAAAGGCGACAGGACGGAGACCCGCGCGGGGTCAGGCCAGCCGCGTATCGATGAAGGCCTGGCTAGCCAGCGCGAACGAATGCTTGCGCGCGTCGTGGTCGAACACATTGCCGGTCAGCATCAGTTCGTCCGGACGGTGCCGCTCGACGAAGGCGGCAATCCCCTCGCGCAGGTCGGCGGCGTCGCCGACCACGTTGCAAGCCAGCGCCTCGGCCACCATCGACTTCTCGGCCGGCGTCCAGAATGCCTCGATGTCGTCGATCGGCGGCGGCACCAGGCCCAGGTGCCCGCGGCGCAGGCGCACGAAACTCTGCTGCTGGGTGGTGAACAGGCGCTTCGCCTCGGCGCGGGTGTCGGCACCGATGACATTGAGCGCCAGCATCGCGTAGGGCTGGCGCAGGCGTGCTGAAGGCTGGAAGTCGCGGTGGTAGATCGCCAGCGCCTCGTCCATCGCGCCCGGCGCGAAATGCGAGGCGAATGCATACGGCAAACCCAGCGCAGCGGCGAGACGCGCGCCGAACAGGCTGGAGCCGAGGATCCAAACCGGCACGTCCAGGCCGCTGCCCGGCACCGCCTGCACGGCTTGGCCCGGTTGCACGGGATCGAAGTAATGCAGCACCTCGCGCACGTCCTGCGGGAAGGCATCCGCGCTGTCGTAGTAGCGGCGCAGCGCCTTGGCAGTCGCGTGGTCGGTGCCCGGCGCGCGCCCCATCCCGAGGTCGATGCGCCCCGGATACAGCGACGCCAGCGTGCCGAACTGCTCCGCCACCTGCAGCGGCGCGTGGTTGGGCAGCATCACCCCGCCCGCGCCGACGCGGATCCGCGAGGTGCCGCCGGCGACGTGCCCGATCAGCACCGCCGTCGCCGCACTGGCGATGCCCGGCATGTTGTGGTGCTCGGCCAGCCAGTAGCGCTTGTAGCCGAGCGCCTCCGCGTGGCGCGCAAGGTCCAGCGTGTTGGCGAACGCCTGCGTCGGCGTACTGCCTTCGCAGACCGGGGCAAGGTCGAGCAGGGAGAACGGGATGGTCGTCATGCCGATGAGATGCAGGCGTTGCGCGCCGGAATCAACCCTCGCGGCGCGCCATCAGATTTCGACTTGCGCGCCCAATTCGACCAACCGATTACCCGGGATGCGGAAGAACCCGGTGGCCGGTGCGGCGTTGCGATGCATCAGCGCGAACAGCTTGTCGCGCCAGATCGGCATGCCGCGGTGATGGCCGGCGACGATGGTCTCGCGGCTGGCGAAATAGGTGGTGTCCATCGGATTGAAGCTGAGGTCGCACTGGTCGCAGCTGCGCATCAACGCCAGCGGCACGTCCGGCGTTTCCATGAAGCCGTAGCGGATCAGCACGCGGTGGAAATCCTCGCCGCTGATCGATTCGATCTTGAGCCGCTTGTCCTTGGGCGCATACGGGACATTCAGCGTATCCACGGTCAGGAACACGTTGTGCTCGTGCAGCACCTTGTTGTGCTTGAGGTTGTGCATCAATGCGTGCGGCACCACGGTCGGGTCGGCGGTGAGGAACACCGCAGTGCCCGGCACCCGCACCGGCGGCGCCAGCATCAGGCCGGGCAGGAAGGTGTCGAGCTGGATGCCGTCCTTGCGGATTTCCTCGCGCAGCAGTTCACGGCCGCGGCGCCAGGTGCGCATCATGGTGAAGGCGCCGATGCCGATGAACAGCGGCACCCATGCGCCGATGCCGGTGAGCAGCTTCTCGCCGTTGGCGATCAGGAAGGCCAGGTCGATCACCAGGAACAGCGCGCAAAGCGGCAGCACCCATTTGCGCGCATCCGGCCAGCGCGTGTACGCCACCACCGCCAGCAACAGGGTGTCGATCAGCATCGTGCCGGTCACCGACAGGCCATACGCCGTGGCCAGGTTGGTCGAACTGCGGAATGCCAGCACCAGCACGATCACCGCGGCGAACAGCATCCAGTTGATCGACGGCACGTAGATCTGGCCGATGGTGTCGCGGCTGGTGTGGCGGATCTGCAGGCGCGGCAGGTAACCGAGCTGGATCGCCTGGCGGGTGACCGAGAACGCGCCGGTGATGACCGCCTGCGACGCGATCGCCGCGGCGGTGGTGGCCAGCACCAGCAACGGCACCTGCGCCCAGTCCGGCGCCGACATGTAGAACGGGTTGGCCACCGCGCGCGGGTCGTCCAGCAGCACCGCGCCCTGCCCGAAGTAATTCAGCACCAGTGCCGGCAGCACGAAGCCGAACCAGCCCCAGCGGATCGGCTTGACGCCGAAATGGCCCATGTCCGCGTACAGCGCTTCGCCGCCGGTGACGGTCAGCACCACCGCACCGAGCACCAGCACCGCATGCCAGCCATGTTCGGCGAAGAAGTGGATCGCCCACATCGGGCTCAGCGCACGCAGGACGATCGGATTGTCGAGGATGTTGTAGATGCCCAGCGCCGCCAGCACCACGAACCAGGTCACCATGACCGGGCCGAACACCTTGCCCACCTTGGCGGTGCCGAAGCGCTGGCCGGCGAACAGGCCGAACAGGATCAGCAGGCTGATCGGCACCACCCAGTTCGCCAGCCGCGGTGAGATCACCGCCAGGCCCTCGACCGCGCCGAGCACGGTGATCGGCGGGGTGATCATGCCGTCGCCGAAGAACAGCGACGCGCCGAAGATGCCCAGGATGCCGACCAGGTAACTGAGCCGCGAACCCGGTTTCAGGCTGCGTTGGGCCAGCGCGGTCAACGCCATGATCCCGCCCTCGCCTTCGTTGTCGGCGCGCATGATCACCAGCACGTACTTCAGGGTCACGACCATGATCAGCGACCAGAAGCCCAGCGAGAGCAGGCCCTTGACCGTGCGCGCATCCGGGACCAGCCCGAAGTGCGGGTTGAACATTTCCTTGATCGTGTACAGCGGGCTGGTGCCGATGTCGCCGAAGACGACGCCGACCGCGGCCACGACCAGGGTCGCCAGGCCAAGCCGGGAATGCCCGCCCGGGGTGGCGTGGGGAGGATTCGAGGCCATGTCGGTTCCGTGGCTCATCGCAGCGCGGACTGTAGCGCCTTGCGGATGATGGTGGCGGCATCGTCGCCGTCCGCGGCGGCCTTGCGGGCCATGCGGTCGGCATCGGCCGGCTTGTAGCCCAGCGACTGCAGGGCGGTGATGGCTTCGGACAGGGGATCGTTCGGCAACGTGGCCGCCCCTGCGGGCAGGCCGGAGGCCATGCCGGCGGCGCGGTCGCGCAATTCGACCACCATGCGCTCGGCGGTCTTCTTGCCGATGCCGGGGATGCGGGTCAGCGCGGTGACATCGCTGGCCTGCAGCAGGCGGGCGAATTCGTCGACCGAGACGCCGGACAGGACCGCCAGCGCGATCTTCGCGCCGATGCCGGACACTTTCTGCACGTCGCGGAACAGGCGTCGTTCGGATTCGCGCAGGAATCCGTACAGCGACACGCTGTCTTCCTTCTGCGCGTGGTGGACGAACAGGAACACCTCGCGCCCGACCTCGGGCAGGTCGTAAAACGTGCTCATCGGGGCTTCGAGTTCGTAGCCAACGCCTTGCACGTCGACCACCAGCCACGGCGGTGCCTTGTGGATGAGGATGCCTTTCAGCCGGCCGATCACGAGGCTCTCTCCAACGTCATCCCTGCGAAGGCAGGGATCCAGCGACTTTGATCCTGGCTGAAAGACACTGGATTCCTGCCTTCGCAGGAATGACGGGCTAAAGCGATGCAGCGCATCATCGTTTTCTCCACGCGGTGCGCGTCGCCACACCCAGTCGTTTTGCGGTGGCGCGGACGTGCGCGTGGGTGATCGCCACGGCCAGCGCATCGGCGGCATCCGCCTGCAGCTTGCCTTGCAGGCCCAGCATGATGCCGACCATGTGCTGCACCTGGGTTTTGTCGGCGCCACCGCTGCCGACCAGGCCCAGCTTGATTTCCTTGGCCGCGTATTCGCTGACCGGCAGGTCGCGCGCCACGCAGGCGGCGATCGCGGCGCCGCGCGCCTGGCCCAGTTTCAGTGCGGACATCGCGTTGTTGGACAGGAAGACCTGCTCCACCGCGACCTCGTCCGGAGCGAATTGCTCGATCAGCGCCCACAGCCCGTCCAGCAGGACGCGCAGGCGCAGCGGGAAGGATTCGGCATCCAGCAACTTGATTGGCTGATGGTGCACATGCGTGACTTTCCCCGCCGCATCCACGTCGATGATGCCCACGCCGGTCCGCTGCGAACCGGGGTCGATGCCGAGAATGCGTGTCACGTCGGGATTCGCGGGCGACTGGCGTCTTACGCAGCGTCGCCGAGGTCGGCGTTGGAGTAGACGTTCTGCACGTCGTCCATGTCTTCCAGCCACGCCAGCAGCTTCTTCACCTGCTCGGCGGTGTCGCCTTCCACCGCGATGTCGTTGTCGGCGCGCAGGGTGATTTCGGCGAAGCCGGGCGCGAGGCCCGCGGCATCCATCGCCGCCTTCACGTCGCCGAAGGCATCGGGCGCGGTGATCACGTCGATCGCGCCGTCGTCGTAGACGGTGACGTCGTCGGCACCCGCTTCGATCGCGGCCTCGGTGATCGCGTCCTCGTCGGCGCCGGTGTCGTAGCTGAGTACGCCGACCTTCTTGAACATGAAGGCGACCGAGCCCTCGGTGCCCATGTTGCCGCCGAACTTGCCGAACGCATGGCGGACATCGGCCACCGTGCGCACGCGGTTGTCGGTCAGGCTGTCGACGATCACCGCGACGCCGCCGGGCGCGTAGCCCTCGTAGCGGATTTCCTCGTATTCGACGCCTTCCAGTTCGCCGGTGGCCTTCTTGACCGCTCGCTCGATCACGTCCTTGGACATGTTGACCGCAAGGCCCTTGTCGATCGCGGTGCGCAGGCGCGGGTTGCCGGCCGGATCGCCGCCCCCGGCGCGCGCGGCCACGGAGATCTCGCGGATCACCTTGGTGAAGATCTTGCCGCGCTTGGCGTCGACCGCGTTCTTGCGACCTTCGATGGAAGGACCACGTCCCATTGCAGCATCCAGCGGAAACCAGAGGGCGCGGATTATACGGCGGGCGCTTCGCCAGCGTGCTCGAAGCGGCCGTGGCGGAGGAAATGCGCGGCCTGGCGCACCGCCGCCGGCGAAAACACCAGCCCGGTATGGCTGCTGTGGACGGTGCAGTGATCGGCCAGGCCTTCCAGGCGGGTCTCCTCCAGGCCCACCGTGCCATCGGAGCCGCTGTCGAAACGCGCGAACAGGCGACCGAGGCCACGCGCCACGTCGCCAGCGACCATGCCCACCTGCGCCTGACCTTCCCAGCAGGTGATCCCGTCCGCCAGCATCGGCGCGCTGCGACCGAGCAAGGGACGCGTCCACGAATGGGCCGCCACGTTGCGCGCGGTCTGGCTGCCCCGCAGCGGCGACCCCAGGCAGACCACCCGCGACACGCCAAGCTCCGGCGCCTGGCGAAGCGATTCCAGCGCGATCAGACCGCCCAGGCTGTGGCCGACCAGCGCATCGGCGGGCTCGCTCCGCAGCCGCTCCAGCAGCCGCGGCACCGCGCGCTCGGGCCCGTCGAACACGCTGGAATAGCCGAACAGCGCGGTCTCGAAGCCTTCGGCGCGCAACCGCGCGGCCAGCGGCCGCAACCACCAGTCCGCGTTGAGCAGGCCATGCACCAGCACGACCCGCGGCTTGCGCTCACCCACTGGCGGTTTCCTGCATGGCGGCGCTCCGTTGATGGCCCGGATAGTACGCTTGGCACCCGACCCGCCCCAGGAACCCCCGCCATGTCGATCGAAACCGTCCTCTATTCCGCCACCGCCACCGCCACCGGGGGCCGCGATGGCCGCGCCGTGTCGTCCGATGGCGTGCTCGATGTCGCCCTGACCGTGCCCAAGGGTCTGGGCGGCGCCGGCAATCCGGGTACCAATCCGGAGCAACTGTTCGCCGCCGGTTATTCCGCGTGTTTCCTCGGCGCGCTGAAGCACGTGGCCGGCAAGCAGAAGGTTGCGCTGCCCGCCGACACCACCGTCACCGGCAAGGTCGGCATTGGCGCGATCCCGACCGGCTTCGGCATCGAAGCGGAACTCACCATCAAGGCACCGGGCGTGCCGCGCGACACCCTGCAGGCGCTGGTCGATGCCGCCCACATCGTCTGCCCGTACTCGAACGCCACCCGCGGCAACATCGACGTGACCCTGGTCGTTGCCGACTGAGCACGCAACGCGGCAACGCTCAATGCAGAACGGCCACCGCGAGGTGGCCGTTTTCGTTGGGACTCAGCTGGCGTGGGGCAGGCGCCGGAACATGAATTCGCGGTCGCGCTGCTCGCCGACGATGAAGTCGTACTCGCCGGCAAACTCGAAGCCGTATCGACCATAGAAGCGCTGCGCGCCGTGGTTCTCCGACCACACGCTGATCCACAGCGGCCGCGGGCCCTCGCGTTCCAGCCAAGCCAGCGCCTGGTCGAACAGCGCGCGGCCGACACCGCCGTTCTGCTCGCCCTTGAGCAGGTACAGGCGCTTCAGTTCGCCATCGGCCGCTTGCGCGTCCGCGTGCGGCAACCCGCAGGGACCGGCCTGCGCGTAGCCGATCGCGCAGCCGTTTTTCTCCGCGATCCACAACGCGTAGTCCGGATTCGCCAACACCTTCGCGTAGGCGGCGATCGAATGGCTTTCGTCGAGGAAGGCCTGCAGGTCTTCCGGCACGTACAACTGCCCGAAGCTCTCGATGAAGGTCGCCGCGCCGAGCTCGGCTAGGGCGGCGGCGTCTTCCGGAGTGGCACGGCGGATGCGTGTGTTCATGCAACCTCGAAATCGTCATCCCGGCGAATGCCGGGATCCAGCTTCCGGAAAAGGGGTCAGAGTGAAGTTTCCTGACCAGGAATATTGCAAGGCCAGACAGTCAGGGCAGGAAATTCACTCTGACCCCTTTTCCTCACAGTGACGCCACATCGCTCATCAAGCTTTCTCGCGGGCGCGTACCGACACATGCACTTCGGCCAACTGCTTGTCCGGCACCGCACTCGGCGCGCCGGTCATCAGGCACTGCGCCGTGGTCGTCTTCGGGAACGCGATCACGTCGCGGATCGAGTCGCTGCCGGCCATCAACGCGGCGATGCGGTCGATGCCGAAGGCGATGCCGCCGTGCGGTGGCGCGCCGAACTTGAGCGCGTCGAGCAGGAAGCCGAACTTGCCCTCCGCTTCCTCCGCGCCGATACCGAGCAGCTCGAACACCGCCGACTGCATCGCCGAGTTGTGGATGCGGATCGAACCGCCGCCGATCTCGTTGCCGTTGAGCACCATGTCGTAGCCGCGCGACACCGCGGTCTTGGCGTTCGCGCGCAGATCATCGATCGAGTCGACCGACGGCGCGGTGAACGGATGGTGCAGGGCGACGTAGCGGCTCTCTTCGTCGTCCCACTCGAACATCGGGAAGTCAGTGATCCACAACGGCGCCCAGCTATCGGCGATGAGGTTGAAGTCCTTGCCAGCCTTGAGCCGCACCGCGCCCATGAAGTCGCTGGTCTTGTTGTAGGCGCCGGCGCCGAAGAACACGATGTCGCCGTTGCCCGCGCCGATGTGCTTCAACAGTGCATCGAACGTGCCCTCGGCGAAGAACTTGGCGACCGGCGAATTGACCGCACCGGCCTCGTCGATCTTGGCGTAGGCCAAGCCCTTGGCGCCGAACTTGGCGGCATGCGCGGCGTACTCGTCGATCTGCTTGCGCGACAGCGACGCACCGCCGGGAATGCGCAACGCGACCACGCGGCCATCGGCATCGTTGGCGGGGGCGGTGAACACCGCGAACTCGCAGCCCTTCACTTGCTCGGCCACGTCCACGAACTCCAGCGCGATGCGCAGGTCCGGCTTGTCGGAACCGTAGCGGCGCATCGCCTCGGCATAGGTCATGCGCGGGAATTCGGCGGCCAGCTCGACGTCCATCACCTCGCGGAAGACGTGGCGGATCATGTCCTCGGTCAGGTCCTGCACATCGCGCTCGCCGACCCAGGCGAACTCCATGTCCAGCTGGGTGAACTCGAGCTGGCGATCGGCGCGCAGGGCCTCGTCGCGGAAGCAGCGCGCGATCTGGTAGTAGCGGTCGAAGCCGGCCATCATCAGGATCTGCTTGAACAGCTGGGGGCTCTGCGGCAACGCGTAGAACTCGCCCGGATGCATGCGCGCCGGGACCAGGAAGTCGCGCGCACCTTCCGGCGTGGCCTTGGTCAGGATCGGGGTTTCGATGTCCTGGAAATTGCGGGCGTCGAGGTAATGACGCAGCGCGCTGACCAGCTTCGTGCGGGTGCGCATCTTGCGCTGCATCGCCGGGCTGCGCAGGTCGAGGTAGCGGTACTTCAGGCGCACGTCCTCGCCCGGGTTCTCGTGATGGTGGAACGGCAGCGGCTCCGCCTTGTTGAGCAACTCGATCTTCTCGGCCACCACTTCGACCTTGCCGGTGCGGATCTTGTCGTTCACCGAATGGCGCACGCGCACGGTGCCGGTGATGCGCAGGCAGTCCTCGTAGCCCACCTTCGATGCGGCGGCGATCACGTTCGCGTTGCCGGCTGCGTCGGAGGGCTCGGCCACGACCTGGACGATGCCCTCGTGGTCGCGCAGGTCGATGAAGCACAGGCCGCCGAGGTCGCGGGCGACGTCGGCCCAGCCGCAGAGGGTGACGGTCTGGCCGACCAGGGACTCGTCGACGAGGCCGCAGAAATGGGTACGCATGGGAACTCCGGAGGTGACTCGGGCGGCAATGCTGGAGCGTGCCGCGAAAACGCCATTTTAACGGTGGGAAGCGCTACTGTGCCGGCGACCGGGCAGATCGGCCCGGCATCCATCCAATGACCATCGCCACGGGGAATACCATGCCCAATCCGTCGTCGCACCGCCTGCTGCTCGCATCGCTGCTGTCCCTCGGCTTGGTTGGCGGCCTTTCGGCGCTTCCCCTCACCGTCCAGGCGCAGGTAAGCACCCGGGCTTACGCACCCGAAGACCTGTGGACCTTGAACACGGCGGACCAGACCCGGGTCATTTCCCTCGAATACCGCGAACAGTCCAGCGGCAGGAACATTCCCAACGACCAGTTGCGCTTCTACCTGGACCAGGTGCGCCAGTCGCGCTGGACCTTCAGCAAGGTCAAGCAGGACATCGCCAAGTCGCTGGGCAACAACGGCGGCTGGAATCCCGGCCCAGGCCCCGGCCCGGATCCCGGTGCCCAGACGATCCGCTGCGAGAGTAGCGATGGCCGCAGCCGGACCTGCCCTACCCCATGGCGGGGCCAGTCACGCCTGGTCCGCCAGCTGTCAAGCGCGCGCTGCACGGCTGGCCAGACCTGGTTCACGACCTCTGGGCGGGTCACCGTCAACAGCGGCTGCCGCGCGGAATTCGGGCCCGGCGCCGGTGGACCTGGCGGCCCGGGTCACGGTGGTCCCGGCGGCCAGCAGGTGAGCATCCAATGCGAAAGCAGCGACGGCCGCCTGCGCACCTGCGGCAGCAACCTGGTCGGCCGCGCCCAGTTGCAGCGCCAGATCTCCAACCAGCGCTGCATCGAAAATGCCAACTTCGGCCTGCGCAACGGCAGCGTGTGGGTGAACGGAGGTTGCCGCGGCGTGTTCCTGGCCCGGACCAGCAACGGCGGCGGCCAGCCCGGCAACTACACCGTGACCTGTTCCAGCGACCGCGACCGCTACACGACCTGCGCTTGGGATGCCCGTTATGGCGCGCCACGGTTGATCCAGCAGCTGTCCAAGGACACCTGCCGCGAAGGCCATTCCTGGGGTTATGCGGCACGCACCGGCTTGTGGGTGAACCACGGTTGCCGGGCACGCTTCGGCAACCGCTGACGGCCTGAGTTCGACTCAGCTGGCCGGGGCATTGCCCCCGGCCGGCTTGGCCGGTTCCGGCTTGGGCGCCGGGGCCGGTGCGGGTTTCGCGTCGGGTTTGGTTTCTGCGGCGGGCTTCGCACCTTCGCCGCCCTCACCCGCCAGGTTGCGCTTCCTGTCGCCGTCTTTCTTGAAGTCGGTTTCGTACCAGCCACCACCGGCCAGGCGAAATTGGGGCGCAGTCAGCTGGCGGCGCACCTGCCCACTGGCACCGCAGGCCGGGCACTCGACCGGATCGGCATCGGACAGTTTCTGCAACCGGTCGAAGGCGTGCCCGCAAGCGTCGCAGGCAAAGGCGTAAATAGGCATGGGGCTAGTTCCTGGAACCGAGCGCGGATTCTGGGGCTGTTGCACAGACTTTCAAGTCGACGGCCTCAGTCGTATAGGGCGAGCAAATCGGCTTCTGCGGTTTCCAGCTCCGTCCGCAAGGTTGCCTGTTCGCGCCCGAGTTCGGCCACGCGGCCGGCGTTGCCGTAGACCTTCGGATCGGCGAGTTGGCTGTCGATGCCGGCCAGCTTGCCTTCCAGCTCGGCGACCAGCGCCTCGGCCTTCTGCAGCTTGTGCGGATTGACCTTCGAGACCAGCTTGGCCGGCGCCGCGGCGATCGCCGGTTGCGCCTTGGGTGCCGGGGTCTTCGGGTTGTCGCTGCCGGGGCGTGAACGCAGCCACGCCGCGTATTCGTCGAGGTCGCCATCGAATGGCTCGACCTTGCCGGCGGCGACGCGCCAGTAGGTATCGCAGACCAGGCCGATCAGGTGGCGGTCGTGGCTGACCATGACGATGGCGCCATCGAAGTCGGATAGCGCCTCTGCGAGCGCCTCGCGCATGTCGAGGTCGAGGTGGTTGGTGGGTTCGTCGAGCAGCAGTACGTTCGGCCGGCGATACGCGAGCAAGGACAGCGCCAGGCGCGCCTTCTCGCCACCGCTGAAGGTGTCGATCACCTCGAACGCGCGGTCGCCGGGGAAATTCCAGCGACCGAGGAAGTCGCGCAATTCCTGGGTGGCCACATCGGGGGCGAGCTTGCGCAGGTGGTCGAGCGGCGTGGTGCCGAACACCAGCGACTCCACCGTGTGCTGGGCGAAGTAGCCGATTCGCAGGTCCGGATGCGCCTTGCGCTCGCCGGTCATCGGCGCGAGCTCGCCGACCAGGGTCTTCACCAGGGTCGACTTGCCGGCGCCGTTCGGACCGAGCAGGCCGATGCGGTCGCCGGCTTCCAGGCCGAAGTTCACGTCGGCCAGGATCCGTGCATCCGCGCCATAGCCGGCATCGACATCGTGCAACGACAGCAGCGAGTTCGGCAGCCGCAGCGGCTCCGGCAAGGTGATGTGCAGGGAACGCTCGGCGCGCACGGCCTCGGTGCCGGCCAGCTTGGCCAGCCGCTTCATGCGGCTTTGCGCCTGCTTCGCCTTGCTGGCCTTGGCCTTGAAGCGATCGATGAAGGATTGCAGGTGGGCGCGCTCCGCCTGCTCCTTCAGGTGGGTGATCTGCTGCAGGCGCAGGTGTTCGGCGCGCTGACGCTCGAAGTCGGTGTAGTTGCCGACGTACAGCTTCGCCCGGCCATCGTGCAGGTGCAGGATGTGGGTAGTGACGTTGTCCAGGAACTCGCGATCGTGCGAGATCACCAGCAGCGTGCCGGCGTAGCGCTTCAGCCACTCCTCCATCCAGACCACCGCGTCGAGGTCGAGGTGGTTGGTCGGTTCGTCGAGCAGCAGCAGGTCGCTGGGAGTCATCAGCGCGCGTGCCACGTTCAGGCGCACCCGCCAGCCGCCGGAGAAGTCCGAGACCGCCTTGCCGTGCGTTTCCGCGGGGAAGCCCAGGCCATGCAGCAGACGCCCGGCGCGCGCGGAGGCGTCGTAGCCGTTGAGTTCCTCCAGCCGGTGATGCGCCTCGGCGACCGCTTCCCAGTCCTCGCTGGCGAAGGCGTTGGCCTCGGCCTGCACCGCCGCGTGGACCTCGGCATCGCCGGACAGGACGAAGTCGAGCGCGGGATCCGGCAGGTGCGGGGTTTCCTGGGCCACGCTGGCCACGCGCGCCTTGCCGGGCAGGTCGAGGTCGCCCTTGTCGGGCTCCACCTCACCCATCAATGCGGCGAACAGGGAGGTCTTGCCGGCACCGTTGCGGCCGATCACGCCGACCCGCCATCCCGCATGCAGGGTGAGGTCGACGTCGGACAGCAGCAGGCGTTCGCCGCGGCGCAGCGAGAAATTGCGGAAGGAAATCATCCGCGGAATTGTAGCTGGCCGGGCGGGTTCAACGCCCCCGGTGGGGTGGCGAGGCGGATTTGGCATATGGGAATGCCGACTGGCAAGTGGCGGGCGCGGGGCGCGGGGCCCACCCTCATCCCTACAACTCGAATAGGAATTGTGATGCCCCGCCCCACTCCCCTCGCACTCGCGCTGGCCTCATTGCTGGCCAGCAGCCCCGTACTGGCGCAGGACGCGTCGCCCGACAAGGACGCGCGCACCCTCGACACCCTGATCGTCACCGGCACCCGCGTTGCCGACCGCACCGTGGCGGAATCGCAGTCGCCGATCGACATCATCACGCCCGAGATCCTGCAGGCCACCGGCACGACCGAATTGGCGACCGCACTGGCGCGCGCGCTGCCTTCACTGAATTTCCCGCGCCCGGCCATGGCCGACGGCACCAGCGGCGTGCGCCCGGCACAGTTGCGCGGCCTGTCGCCCGACCAGGTGCTGATCCTGGTCAACGGCAAGCGCCGCCATGTCTCGGCGCTGGTCAACGTCAACGGCACCATCGGTCGCGGCTCGTCGGCGGTGGACCTCAATGCCATTCCGGTCGCGGCGATCGAGCGCGTGGAAGTGCTGCGCGACGGCGCTTCGGCCCAGTACGGTTCCGACGCGATCGCAGGCGTGGTCAACATCGTGCTGAAGGGCGCGGGCAAGGGCGGCAGCCTGGCCATCGGCGGCGGCCAGTATTCCGAAGGCGACGGCACGCAGTGGCAGCTGTCTGGCGATGCCGGCGTCACCTTGGGCGGCGGGGCCGGCGAGATCCACGTGGCCGCGCAAGTCGGCCACCAGGACCCGACCAACCGCTCCGGCACCTACCAGGGCACGGCGCCGAACACCGGCAATTTCCCGGGCGTGGGCGAACAGGCCTTCAAGCTGGGCGATCCCGATGTCGACCAGTTCGCGGTCTCGCTCAACGCAAACCTGCACATCACCGACAACGCCCACCTGTACGCGACGGTGATCGGCAGCGATCGCGACATCACCTCGTTCGCGTTCTACCGCTCGAAGAACCACAGCGGCCAAGGCGCGTTGCTGGCGCAGGTCTACCCGAACGGCTACGTGCCGGAGATCAACCAGGATGCGCGCGACCGCAGCGTGGTGCTCGGTGCCAAAGGCACCACCGATGCAGGCTGGAACTGGGACATCAGCTACGACTTCGGCGAGAACGACCTCGACTTCCACACCCAGAACACCATCAACTACAGCCTGGGCGCCGGCAGTCCGCGCCGCTTCCACGCCGGCACGCTTCGCTATCGGCAGGACGTGATCAATGCGGATCTTTCCAAGCCGATCGACATCGGCCTGGCCTATCCCGCCACCCTGTCGCTGGGCGCGGAGCATCGCCAGGAAGAGTGGGAGCAGTCCGCCGGCGAACCAGCGTCTTACACCGGCTCGGGGTCGCAAGGGTTCGGCGGCTTCACACCGCGCAACGCCGGTCACTACGAGCGCGACAGCTACGCCGTGTACGCAGGACTGGAAGCGGACCTGGGCGACAAGTTTTCCGCCGGCATCGCTGGCCGCTACGAGGACTATTCGGACTTCGGCAGCCAGGTCTCGGGCAAGCTGTCGGCGCGCTACGCCGTCAGCGACGCCGTGGCCCTGCGCGCCACCATCGCGAGCGGCTTCCGCGCGCCTTCGCTGGCGCAGCAGAACTACCAGGCGGTGACCACCAACATCGCCAACAGCATCGTCACCGAAACCGGCACCTTCCCGGTGACCGGCGCGGCCGCGCAGGCGCTGGGCGGAGAGCCGCTGAAGGCCGAGACCTCGCTGTCCTACAGC
The DNA here is from genome assembly GCA_036666995.1 of Thermomonas sp. Taxonomy (GTDB): domain Bacteria; phylum Pseudomonadota; class Gammaproteobacteria; order Xanthomonadales; family Xanthomonadaceae; genus Thermomonas. The sequence goes on along the minus strand of JAVWUU010000053.1, from coordinate 3,235 downwards.
CTGGGACTGGTGTTGCAGCCCGCCGAACGCGTGTACGTGACGGTCGATGCATACCAGATCGCCATCGACGACCGCATCGTGCTGTCGTCCAACCTCAACATCACCAGCAACGCGGCCGCGCAGGCGTTGCTGGCCAACCTGGGCATCACCGGCGTGACCGCGGCGCGCTATTTCAACAACGCCATCGACACCCGCACCCGCGGCATCGACGTGGTCGGCACGTGGTCGCTGCCGCTGGCGGCCTCCAACCTCGACCTGACCGCCAGCTACAACTACAACAAGACGGATGTCACCCGGATCGCGCCGAACCCCGCCGCCCTGACCGCCCTCGGTGCCAACCTGGAACGCATCGGTCGCGATGAGCGCGGCCGGGTCGAGGAAGGCTTCCCGCGCGACAAATTCGCGTTGAACGCCAACTGGAAGCTGGCCCACTGGGATCTGGCGGCAGGCGCCACCCGCTACGGCACGTTCACCACCCGCCACGCCAGCATTCCCGCGCAGGACCAGACCTTCGATCCGAAGTGGACGCTGGACGCCTCGGTCAACTTCCATCCGGGCCAGCGCTGGACCGTGACCGTGGGCGCGGACAACCTGCTGGACGAATATCCGGAGGAGGCGATCTTCGCCAACTCGACCTCCGGACTGATTCCCTACAGCCTGTATTCGCCGTTCGGTTTCAATGGGCGCTACGTCTATGCGCGCGTGGCCTACAAGTGGTGACGTGATCCATCGCGCTGGATGACGAAACGCCCCGTCTGCGGGGCGTTTCCATTCCTGGCGATGAACGGGGCTCGCACGCCACGTGCGATGATCGGGCATCGCTTCGATGGAGTCTGCATGCCGCATCACACCTCGCTCATCGCCCTGCTCAGCGTCGGTTTCGTCTCGGCCTTCGTGTTCGGCCTGCTGGCCCAACGGCTGAAACTTTCGCCGCTGGTCGGCTACCTGCTGGCCGGCATCATCGTCGGCCCGTTCACCCCGGGCTTCGTCGCCGACCAGGGCCTGGCCTCGCAGTTGGCGGAGATCGGCGTGATCCTGCTGATGTTCGGGGTCGGCCTGCATTTCTCGCTGCGCGACCTGCTGGACGTGAAGGGGATCGCGATCCCTGGCGCGCTCGGCCAGATCGCCTTCGTCACCGCGATCGGCACCGGCTTCGGCCTGTGGCATGGCTGGGACACGACCGGTGCGGTGGTGTTCGGGCTGGCGTTGTCGGTGGCCAGCACGGTGGTGGTGATGCGCGCGCTGGAGGAACGCCGGCTGCTGGACACCAGGCGCGGGCGCATCGCGATCGGCTGGCTGGTGGTCGAGGACCTGGCGATGGTCCTGGCGCTGGTGTTGCTGCCGGCGGTGGCCGGCGCGCTGGGCGCAGGCGAAAAAGTCGGCGCAGCCGGGATCCTCGGCGCGCTGGCTTGGACGCTGGTCAAGGTCAGCGCCTTCGTCGCGGTGATGCTGGTGGTCGGCAAACGCGCGATCCCGTGGATCCTGGAACACGTGGCCGGACTCGGCTCGCGCGAACTGTTCACCTTGAGCGTGCTGGCGATCGCGCTGGGCGTCGCATTCGGTGCCGCCTATCTGTTCGACGTGAGCTTCGCGCTGGGCGCGTTCTTCGCCGGCATGCTGCTCAACGAGTCCGAACTCAGCCACAAGGCGGCGGCCGATTCGCTGCCGATGCGCGATGCCTTCGCGGTGCTGTTCTTCGTCTCGGTCGGGATGCTGTTCAACCCGTCGATCATGCTCGAACAGCCGATGTGGGTGCTGGCGACGGTCGGCATCATCGTGCTGGGCAACGCGATGGTCGGCTACCTGATCGTGCGCCTGCTCGGCCTGCCCAAGCTGACCGGCCTGACCATCTCCGCCAGCCTGTCGCAGATCGGTGAGTTCTCCTTCATCCTCGCCGGCTTGGGCCTGTCGCAGAAGCTGCTGCCGCAGGAAGCGCACGACCTGATCCTGGCCGGCGCACTGCTGTCGATCATCATCAATCCGTTCCTGTTCGCGTGGCTGGATGCCTGGCAGCGTCGCCAGCAACCGGGCACCGCCGTCACCACCGTTACCCAGCCGCTGTCTGAAGTCCCCGAGGACATCGGCAACCACGCGATCGTGGTCGGCTACGGCCGGGTCGGCCGCGAGCTCACCCGCCTGCTGCAGGATCGCGGCATTCCGCTGGTCCTGGTCGAAAGCGATCCGGACCGGGTCGAGGCCGCGCGCAAGAACGGCCTGGTGACGGTGCGCGGCAACGCGGCGTCGGAGAAGGTGCTGAAGGCGGCGAGGCCCGAGGCCGCGCAGCTGGCGATCCTGGCGATGCCGCAGGCATTGGAGGCCGGCGAGATCATCGCCCGGCTGAAGGCGCTGCACCCCGGCATCAGCGTGCTGGCACGCGCGCACAGCGACGCCGAGGTGAAGCACCTGCTTGCCCATGGCGCCGACGCCGCGGTCCTGGCCGAACGCGAACTTGCCTACTCGCTGGTCGACATGCTCATGGCAACGACGCCCTACCGCCCGGCGCGGGTCGAGGCGACGCCTGCCTGACCCGGACCGGGGCCGATGGCATTGCTATGATCCGCGCCGCGCGAAACGCGCATCCAACAAACGGGGACATGCATGACGAAGTTCTGGACGGGCGCCCTGCTGGCGCTCGCATCGATGTTCTGTGGCAACGCCTGGGCGCAACAGGAGACCGGCACCCTCGTGGTGAATGTCGCGCCCTTCACCAGCGAGAAGCAACTACCGAAGAAGGTCGACAAGCAGCTGCGCAGCGGCGGCCTGGAATGGGGCGTCAAGGACGGCCTGCTGGTGTTCACCATGGTCGCCAAGCAATTCATCGACTACCCGATCAACCACATGACCCGCTACGGGCAGTCCGAGACGCTCGCCTTGCCCGCGGGCGACTACCGGATCACCGGTATCGGCCTGGAGATGACCACGGGCTTCAGCGTGCAGAAGATCCTGGACAAGGGCGCCTTCGTGAACGAGGACGTGATGTCCTTCCGCATCGAGCCGGGCCAGACCACCACGCTCACCATCAAGCCGGTCATCTACAAGGACGCGACCTTCGCGGTGAATTTCTGGATGCCGACGCTGCTGGCCAGCGTGGCCGCCGGCACCGAACCCGGCGCGGAAACCGCGCTCAACAAGCGCATCCCGACGTCGATCGCCTGGCCGAACTACAGCGGCCCGTTGAAGTTCATCGCCAAGTGACACCGGATCGCACCTGGCCCGAGCGGGGCCAGGTGCGCCG
>JAVWUU010000052.1:0-17329 GCA_036666995.1 Thermomonas sp. | reverse complement strand
CTACGGCACCTCCAGCTACGGTTACGACGTGCGCTGTTCGCGCGAGTTCAAGGTGTTCACCAACATCAATTCGACCATCGTCGATCCCAAGCACTTCGACCCCAAGAGCTTCGTCGACGTGGTGGCGGACGAGTGCATCATCCCGCCGAATTCGTTCGCGCTGGCGCGCACGGTCGAATACTTCCGCATCCCGCGCGACACCCTCGTCGTCTGCCTCGGCAAGAGCACGTACGCGCGCTGCGGGATCATCGTCAACGTGACCCCGCTGGAGCCGGAGTGGGAGGGTCACGTGACCCTCGAGTTTTCCAATACCACGCCGCTGCCGGCGCGCATCTACGCCAACGAAGGCGTGGCGCAGATGCTGTTCTTCCAGGCGGACGCGGACGACATCTGCGAGACTTCGTACAAGGATCGCGGCGGCAAGTACCAGGGGCAGACCGGCGTGACCTTGCCGAAGACCTGAGTTTCGACACATCCACCACATCCCGGGGAGGGAACCACGATGGACGAACAGAACCCGTACCGCAGTCCCGATGCCGTTGTCGCGGAGATCTCCGATGGCGGGCTGGCCGATCGCGGCAGCCGCCTCGGCGCGGCGATCCTGGATACCCTGATCCTGCTGGTGATACTCGGTCCGCTGATGTTCTTCGGTGGTTACTGGAGCGGGGCAATGGCGGCGGCCGAGCGAGGCGAACAGGTCGGCCTGGGCACCACGCTGATGTGGGCGGCCATCGGCTTCGCGGTGTTCGTGGCTGTGCAGTTCGTGCCGTTGAACGCGACCGGGCAGACGTGGGGCAAGAAGATCCTTGGCATCAAGATCGTCGACCTCGCAGGCGCCAAGCCGCCGATCGGCCGCCTGTTGGGTGCGCGCTACCTGCCCATGCAGTTGGTGGGCAACGTGCCGTTCGTGGGCCCGGTGCTCGCCATCGTCAACGTGCTGCTGATCTTCCGTGCCGATCGCCGTTGCGGGCATGACCTGATCGCCGGGACGCAGGTGGTCAAGGCGAAGTAATGCGGCTTGCTTGCGCGGGGCGCGCCGTCAGGCCAGCGCCCCGCGCAATGCATTGACCCGCTCGATCAACTGCTCCGGCGCATACGGGCGCGCTGTCGCATTGCCCCAGACCGGCCGCGGCCAGGCGATGTCGTCGCGGTAGCGGGCGATCACGTGCACATGCAGCTGCGGGACCAGGTTGCCCAGCGCGGCCACGTTGAGTTTGTCGGGCTTGAACAGCGCCTTCAGCGCGCGGCAGGTGGCATCGATTTCGCCGGTCAGTTGCATGCGCTGCGCCGCATCGAGATCGATGATCTCGACCATGTCGGCGACCCGCGGGACGAGCACCAGCCACGGATGGTTGGCATCGTCCATCAGCCGGACTTCGCACAAGGGCAATTCGATGACCGGCGCGGTGTCGTCGGCCAGTTGCGGGTGCAGGTGCCAGCGGTTCATGTGGTGTGCTCCCTGAGGAAGGCGAGGCTGCGTTCGCGCGCCAGCGTCGCGCTGGCCGCATGGAAATGGCGTGCATCCACGTCGCGGTTGAAGGCGTGGCCGGCATCGGGATAGACGAAGACCCGTGCCTGCGGTTGCAGTTCGCGGTGGCGGGTGATGTCTTCGGGTGGCGTGCTGGCATCGTGCCCGCCGAAATGGAACATCAGCGGCGCTCTCGCGGGCTCGGCGATGAACGGCATCGTCCGCGCGCCGTAGTAGCTGACCGCCGGCAGGCCGAGCCGGGTGTTGGCGAGGAAGGCCATCGAGCCGCCCCAGCAATAGCCGATCACGCCAGGATGGTGGCCGGCCTCGCGCAGCCAGCGGGCCGCGCCAGCAATGACCTTCACGGCGGTCTCGCTGCCGAGTTCGGACACCAGTTCGCGGCCGCGGACGAAGCCGGCATCGCCATAGCCCAGCTCGACGTCCGGCTGGACCGGGTCGAACAGCGCGGGCGCCATCGCGACGAAGCCGTCCTCCGTGAAGCCATCGGTGACGGCGCGGATATGCGGGTTCACCCCGAAGATCTCCTGCAGCACGATCACCGCCCCGCGCGGTGGCCGCTGCGGACGGGCCAGCCAGGCACGAACCGGGCCGGCGGCGGTGTCGAGGTGGATCCATTCGCCCATGTGGCACCTCCAGTGGCCATCCTACGCCCGGCTTATACTTCGCGCCCCCAGCGAGGTTTGCCAGGATGTCGTTGCAACAACCCAAGGTCGGATTCGTCAGCCTCGGCTGCCCCAAGGCGCTGGTCGATTCCGAGCGCATCCTCACCCAGCTCCGCGTGGAGGGTTACGACCTGGTCCAGGCCTACGACGATGCCGACGTGGTGGTGGTCAACACCTGCGGCTTCATCGACAGCGCGGTGGCGGAATCGCTGGACGCGATCGGCGAGGCGATGGCCGAGAACGGCAAGGTCATCGTCACCGGTTGCCTGGGCAAGCGCGCCGAGGTGATCCGCGAAGCGCATCCCGGCGTGCTGTCGATCAGTGGCCCGCAGGACTACCAGAGCGTGATGGACGCGGTGCACATCGCGTTGCCGCCGAAGCACGACCCGTTCATCGATTTGCTACCCGATTACGGCCTGAAGCTCACGCCGAAGCACTACGCGTACCTGAAGATTTCCGAAGGCTGCAACCACCGCTGCAGTTTTTGCATCATTCCGTCGATGCGCGGCGACCTTGTTTCGCGGCCGGTCGACGAGGTGCTGCGAGAAGCCGAGAAACTCGTGCGTGGTGGCGTGCGCGAGCTGCTGGTGGTCTCGCAGGACACCAGCGCCTACGGCGTCGACGTGAAGTACGCCGAGCGCACCTGGCGCGACAAGCAGTACCAGACGCGGATGAAGGCGCTCTGCGAAGGCCTGTCCGAACTCGATGCATGGACCCGCCTGCACTACGTGTATCCGTATCCGCACGTGGACGACATCATCCCGCTGATGGCGGAGGGCAAACTCCTTCCGTACCTCGATATCCCGTTCCAGCATGCGAGCCCACGCATCCTCAAGCTGATGAAGCGGCCGGGTGCGGTCGACAAGACCCTGGAGCGCGTGCAGCGCTGGCGCTCGATCTGCCCGGAGCTGACGATTCGCAGCACCTTCATCGTCGGCTTTCCCGGTGAGACCGAGGCCGAGTTCGAGGAACTGCTGGATTTCCTCGATGAAGCACAACTCGATCGCGTTGGCGCGTTCGCCTATTCGCCGGTCGACGGCGCCAAGGCCAACGCGCTGCCGGATCCGGTCGATGAGGACGTGAAGCAGGAGCGCCTGGCCCGCTTCATGGAGCGGCAGGCGGCGATTTCCGAAGCACGGCTGGCGGCAAAGGTCGGCACGGTGCAGCAGGTGATCGTGGACGCGATCGACGGCGAACTGGCGATCGCGCGCTCGATGGCCGATGCACCGGAGATCGACGGGCTGGTGCAGGTGCAGGATGGGCGCGAGGCTGGCCTTGTCCCCGGGGACTTCGCGTTGGTCCGGATCATGGGCAGCGACGAGCACGACCTGTATGGCGAAGTGGAGTACGAGGCGTAGAAGCGGCATTGCAGTGGCATGGCTTGCGATCGGGCTGGCCGCCGGTGGTGCACCTGCGCTGGAGACGGACCCGCCCTACCTGACGGAAGCGCAACAGCTGGCGGCGCTGCCCGACAAGGCGATCCTCGAGGTCTCGCTGGTCGCCGATATCGATATCGATGGCGATGGACATGCGGATACGGCGATCCTCGGCGGCACCGCGGCGCAACGCCGGCTGGTGGTGTGGTTCGGCATGCAAGGCGGGCACGAAGCGCCGGTGTCGGCCCCGTTGGGTGCGCCCAATTCGAACACCGGCGCAAGTCTCGATATGGACAAGGGCGAGTTGGTGGTGCTGGACGCCACCGGCGACGATGTCGAGACCAGGACGATCTACCGCTTCCGGCGCGAGCCGGGTGTCGCGGGCATGCGCCTGGTCTCGATCGAAAGCGAGCGTTATCGAGGCCGTGAGGCCGTCCGCTTGGCCTGGAACCTGCGAACAGGTGCGCACGAGTTCGCCCGCGGCGAACTGGTCGATTCCGCGGACGGCGAGGAGGGCGTTCCGCGCTATGGAACCCCGCGTCGCGGCCAGCGCGAGTCACTGCCGGTGGCCATGGCCAGCACGCCGCTGCCCGATGCGCTGATCGATGCCCAACTGCGCGCCTCGGTGGCCGGCCGCGACTGACGCGCGACACCCGCTCAATCGGCGTAGCGGATCCCGACGATCGCGTAGTGGACGATGCCGCCGGGCAACACGGCATCGAATTCGTCGTCCACGCGCTTCTTGAGCATCGCCCGCGCCAATGGCGCATCGATGCTGATCCAGCCGCGCTGCGCGTCGGTTTCGTCGGGGCCGACGATGCGATAGGCGACCTGCGCACCATCGTCGATGTTCTCCAGCGTCACCTCGGCGCCGAAGAACACCGCATCGCGATCCGATGGCGCGGCATCGACCACGCGTAGCGCTTCCAGGCGCTTGCTGAGATAGCGCACCCGGCGATCGATCTCGCCGAGCTGCTTCTTGCGATAGGTGTATTCGGCATTCTCGGAGCGGTCGCCTTCGGCGGCGGCGGCGGCCAGGGCCTTGACGACCTCTGGCCGGCGCACGCGCCAGAGATCGTCCAGTTCCGCCTTCAGCCGGTCATGCCCGCCGCGGGTGACCAGCGCGGTACTGCCCGCGGCCGGCGGACGCCAACGCCCCATGGCTTACTTGCGCTTGAGGCTGAATTCCTGCGAGCCATCGAGCGGCTTGCCCTGCTGGTCGAGCGCACGCAGCTCGGTGGGCGACACGATGCTGAAAGAACGGTCGTACTCGTCCTTGTCTTCCGGATCCAGCAGCACGGCCTTGCCGTCGCCGCGCACCGACCACGTGCCCTTGGACAGGAAGCTGCTCTTGTCCGCGTCCTGGTAGGTCTCGCTCAGCGTGTACGTGCCTTCCGGGGTGAACGCGATGGTGCTGTCGATGCCCGGGCAGTCCGCGCACGGCAGCATGCCGCCGTAGGTGCCGGCGAAGGCCTTGATGTCGAAATCCTTTGCATTGCCGGCGGGCGACGCGTGGTCGACCACATCGGTCACCGCGTTGACGGGCGCGGCGGGCGCAACCGGCGCGGCTGCGGCTTCAGCGGCTTCGTCCGGCTTGCAGCCGGCGGTGGCGGCGATGGTCGCGGCGAGCGCGATGGCGAGGAGCTTGCGATTCATGTGGAGCCTCATTGCGGAAGATGTGGGTTGTGCGGGCGCTCAGCGCTTGCCGCCGAAGATGCTGCCCAGGATGCCGCGCACGATCTGGTTGCCCAGCTTGGTGCCGATGGTGCGGGTGGTCTGCTTGGCCATGGTCTCGATCATGCCCTGCCGGCGCTTGGTGCCGAACACCGCGTCCTTGACCGCGCCGCCGAAGCCGCCGCCTTCCGCGTCGTCCTGCTCGCGCGTCTTCGCCTGCGGCGTTTCCGCCTGGGCGACCTTGGCCTCGGCCTTCTTCGCCAGCAGCTCGGCGGCGGATTCGCGATCGACGCGGTTGTCGTACTTCATGCCCACCGGGCTGCCGGCGCGCACCTGCGCGCGTTCGGCGTCGGTGATCGCGCCCATCCGGCAGCGTGGCGGGGCGATGAGGGTCTTTTCCACCGGCATCGGCACACCCTTGTCCTGCAGCGTCGACACCAGCGCCTCGCCGGTGCCGAGTTGGGAAATCGTGACCGCCACGTCGAGCGCCGGATTGGCGACGAAGGTTTCGGCCGCGGTCTTCACCGCCTTCTGGTCGCGCGGGGTGAAGGCGCGCAACGCATGCTGGAAGCGGTTGCCCATCTGGCCGAGGATCTCGTCCGGCACGTCGTCGGGGAATTGCGAGCAGAAGTACACGCCGACGCCCTTGGAACGAATCAGGCGCACCACTTGTTCGATGCGCTGGCGCAGGGATGCGGGCGCATCGTCGAACAGCAGGTGCGCTTCGTCGAACACGAACACCAGCTTCGGCTTGTCGAGGTCGCCGACTTCCGGCAGGTTCTCGAACAGTTCCGACAGCAGCCACAGCAGGAAGCTCGAATACAGCTTGGGCTTCAGGATCAACTGGTTGGCAGCGAGGATGTTGACCACGCCGCGGCCGTCGGTGGTGGTGCGCATCAGGTCGCTCAGCTCCAGCGCGGGCTCGCCGAAGAACATGTCCGCGCCTTCCTGCTCCAGTCGCAGCAACGCACGCTGGATCGCGCCGATCGACGGCGTGCTGACCAGGCCGTAGGAGGTGCTGATGTCCTTGCGCTCGTCGGCGATCAGGCCGAGCAGCGCGCGCAGGTCGTCGAGGTCGAGCAGCAGCAGGCCGCGGTCGTCGGCCAGCTTGAACACGATGTCGAGCACGCCCGACTGGGTTTCGTTCAACTCCAGGATGCGCGAGAGCAGGGTTGGGCCGACCTCGCTGACGGTGGTGCGCACCGGATGGCCCAACTTGCCCCACAGGTCCCAGAACACCACCGGTGCCGCTTCGTTGCGGTAGTCGCCGATGCCCATCAGGTCGACACGCTGCTGCAGTTTTTCGCTGGGCGTTCCGGCCATCGCCAGGCCGGCCACGTCGCCCTTGACGTCGGCCAGGAAGACCGGCACGCCGATCCGGCTGAAGCCTTCCGCCAAAGTCATCAGGGTCACCGTCTTGCCGGTACCGGTCGCGCCGGCGACCAGGCCGTGGCGATTGCCGTACTTCGGCAACAGGAAGACATTGCCGCTGGTGTCGGTGGTGACGGCCTTGCCTACGAGGATTTGCTGGGGGGAAACCTGATCCATGCGCCTGCCTGTTGGGGAATGATTCGCCGGTCGAAGGTGAATGCGGAGCACCGCGATTCTATGCGATGCCGGACACGTTCCCGTGACCTGCGGCAGGTTGCCCGGCCGCTCCGCGGGCGGCTACCCTGCCGGTTCCCCACGCGAGTTCCCCACTGCTGATGCCCTTTCGTCCACTGCCTGCGCTTGCCGCTTTCGCCATCGTCCTGTTCGCCGCTTCCGCCGCGCCCGTCGCCCACGCCCAATCGAAACGCGACGTTGCCGCCGCCACTGTCCTGCAGCAGCGCATGGATGCCGCGGAGAAGCGCTACCGCGATGCCTTGCTGGCCGAAGACGAGGAATCCGACGGCAATGCACCCGCCGCGGCGCTGACCGAAATGCAGGCGGTGGTCGCCGCCTGTGCGAAGCAGAAGGGCTGCGAACTGCCGAAGATGCTGGCCACCTACGAGCGCCTGCTGAAGGCCACGCCGCAGGACGGCGAGGGCGATCCGGACAGCGAGGACGAGGATCCGATCGACGAAGGCGACCTGGCCACCGCCGCGGTCCCGCAATCCGCCGATGCCGCCTCGCTGCTGAGCGAGGAAGGGCAGCGCTTCGTGCGCATGGTGCAGTTCAATCCCGCGGTGCAGGCCGGCATCCGTCGCTGGCTGACCGACATGCGCCCGTCGTTGATGGACAGCTACGAGAACTACCGCTACATGCAGCACCTGATGTCGCCGGCGTTCAAGCGCCACGGCCTGCCGGAAGCACTGCTGTTCGGGATCATGGCCAAGGAATCGAACGGCAAGGTGCATGTCGGCTCGCGCGCGGGTGCGGTCGGGCCGTTGCAGTTCATGCCGGCCACGGGTCGTCGTTTCGGCCTGGGCAACGACGGCACGGGCTTCGACACCCGCTATGACGCGGCCGCCTCCGCCGATGCAGCCGCGCAGTACCTGACCGAGCGCATGGGGCAGCTGAACAACAGCATCGAACTGTCGCTGGCCGGCTACAACGGCGGCGAGGGGCGTGCGCTGCGCGTGTTCCGCGACAAGGGTGGACGCAGCTTCTGGGATTACGACGTGTACAGCCAGTTCCCGGCCGAGACCAAGGATTACGTGCCGATGGTGGTCGCCGCGGCGTGGCTGTTCCTGCATCCGAAGGAATACGGCATCCGCTGGCCGAAGGTGAATTCGCGGCCGGCGCTGGTGCGGCTGGTGCAACCGGCGTCGATCTACGAGCTCACCATCTGCCTGGGCAACTACGGCTCCCGCGACGGCTACATGCGCGCGCTGCGCAACCTCAATCCGCGCTGGGACGTGGACAGCACGATGCCCGTCGGCACCACGCTCAATGCCACCACCCGCATCGCCTCGCTGTACGGCCGCTACTGCACCCGTGGCCAGCGCCTGCAGCTGGCGGAGCAATTGGTGGCCAGCAACGTGCAATCGGCATTGGTGCGGATCGGCCCGATGACCAGTACCGGCGATGAAAACACCGCCAGTGCCGATGCACCAAGTGCGCCCGCTGCGCAGGCAGCGCCGGCCAAGCCCAAGCCGGCAAAGGCGAAGACCCACAAGGTCAAGCGCGGCGAGACGTTGTCGTCGATCGTGCGCAAGTTCGATTGCGACCTCGGCGACCTGGCCAAGGCGAACAAGCTGAAGGCCCCGAAGTACGCGATCAAGCCGGGGCAGAGCCTGACGCTGGCAGGCTGCAAGGCCTGATGTCTTGCGTCATCCCGGCGAATGCCGGGATGAGGCTTCGCTCAGGTGCGCGTCGCCAGCCGCTGCCCAAGCCGCACCGGAGATTCCGCCTTCAGCGCCGGATCCAGCGCCGCCACGCCCTTCGGCAGCAGCACGATCACGGTGCTGCCGTAGTTGAAGCGCGCCATCTCGGCGAAGCGTTCCAGTGTGATGCCCTTGCCGCGGTAATCCTTGCGGGTGATGCGGTCGCCGTAGGCGGGGATCTCCACGCCGCTCCACACCGTCTCCACGCCGGACACCAGCAGCGCGCCGACCATCACCGACGCCATCGGCCCGAAGTCGGTATCGAAGTGGCAGACCAGGCGCTCGTTGCGGGCGAACAGCCGCGGCACGCTGGCCACCGCATCGGTACCCACCGAGAACAACCGGCCCGGCACGTGCACGGTCTCGCGCAGGGTGCCGGTCCAGGGCATGTGCACGCGGTGGTAGTCGCGCGGTGAGAGATAGACCGTGGCGTAGCTGCCATCGACGAACGGCGCGGCATCGGCGTCGCTGCCCAGCAATTCGGCGGCGGTGAAGGACTGGCCCTTGGCCTGGAAGATGCGGCCATCGACGATGTCGCCGCACTGGCTGATGCGCCCGTCGGCCGGCATCACCAGCGCGCGCGGATCCGCATCGGCAACGCGCGCACCCGGCTTCAATGCGCGGGTGAAAAATGCGTTGAAGGTGGGGTACGCGGTGGGATCGGATTCGGCGGCTTCAGACAGGTCGACGCCGAATTTGTGGGTGACCGTATCGATCAACCATTGCTTGGTGCCGGGGCGGGTGGAATACGCCAGCGACCGCGCGATCGAGGACAGCAAGCGGTGCGGCAGGACGTAGGTCAGTGCGGTCAACGGGCTCATTTTTCTTGCTCGTCATCCCGGCGAAGGCCGGGATCCAGTGTCTTTGATCGGTGTTTTACGAAAGTCACTGGATTCCTGCCTTCGCGGGAATGACTGCAGGAGCAGTGCTCAGCAACTCGAGGTCGGCCGCGATCGCCCTGATGTCGAACGGCGGTTGCGCCACGCCGGCCATCCGACCTTGCGGGTCGAGCAGGACGAAGGCGGCGGAGTGGTCGATGCTGTAGTCGTCCGGATTGCCGCTGGGTCCGGGAGCCTTCATGAACACCAGCGAGATCGATCGGGCGAAGTCCTCCAGCACCGGCACCGGGGCGGTGGCGGCCAAGGTGTCCGGATGGAACGCATGCGCGTAATCGCCGGTGGCCTTGGGGCTGTCGCGCTCCGGATCCGTCGAGATGAACAGCACGCGCGGTCGGGTGGTCGCAGGCAGGGTTGCCCATTGCTTCTGTGCCGCGGCCAGCTGCGCCAGCGTGGTCGGGCAGATGTCCGGGCAATGGGTGAAACCGAGGAACACCACGGTCCAGTGGCCTTTCAGGTCGTCGATGGTGAGTGCGGTGCCATCCGACTGTTGCAGCGAGAATGCCGGCAGCGTGCGCGGGTTGGGCAGCAGGGTGACTGCCTTGACCGCAGGCAGTGCCGGCGTGGCCGGGCCGTGGACGCGCTGCGAGGCCCACAGGCCGAGACCCGCGGCCAGGCAAACGACAAGCAGGACGATGACAGCGCGTTTCGACATGAGCGTCCGGAATGAGGGCGATCCGCCATGATAGCGGGGCGCCGCCGCTATACTTCACGGCCTTGCACGCGCGCGGCCGCACATGTCCCAGGAATTGCAGACGATCATCGACCTGATCCGCTACGGCGCCAGCCGGTTCAATGCGGCGGGCCTGACCTTCGGTCACAGCTACGACAACGCGCTGGACGAAGCGACCCAGCTGACCCTGCATGCGCTGCACCTGCCGCATGACCTGCAGCCTGCCTATGGCAATGCCCGCGTCACCGAGGCGGAGAAGGAGGACGTGCTCGGGCTGTTCCTGCGCCGCATCGAGGAACGCATCCCGGCCGCCTACCTGACCGGCGAGGCGTGGTTCGCCGGCCTCAGCTTCAAGTCGGATTCGCGCGCGCTGGTGCCGCGTTCGCCGATCGCCGAACTGATCGAATCCGGCTTCCAGCCCTGGCTTGGCGACCGCGAAGTGCGCCGCGCACTGGACCTGTGCACCGGCTCCGGCTGCATCGCCATCGCGATGGCCCATCACAATCCGGATTGGCATGTGGATGGCGCCGACATCAGCGACGACGCGCTCGCCCTGTCCGCGGAAAACGAGAAGCGCCTGCATGTGCAGAACGTGCGCTTCGTGAAGTCGGACCTGTTCTCGGGGCTGTCGGGCGAGCACTACGACCTCATCGTCACCAATCCGCCTTACGTCACCAATGACGAAACCGATGCGCTGCCGCGCGAATACGCGCACGAGCCGGAACTCGGCCTGCGGGCCGGCGATGACGGCCTGGACCTGGCGCTGCGGATCATGCGCGACGCGCCGTTGCACCTGGATCGCGACGGCCTGCTGATCTGCGAAGTCGGCGAAGCCGAGAACGCGCTGGTCAAGCTGCTGCCGGAACTGCCGCTGGCATGGGTCGAGTTCAAGGTCGGGCAGATGGGCATCTTCGTGGCCGAATGCGCCGACCTGATCGCCCATCACGACCGGATCGCGAAGCTCGCCAATGCGCGCGAGGCCTCGCCCGCAAGCGCGGCCAGCCTGTTCTAGCCCACGTTGAACACCTTCGGCCAGTTGCTGCGCGTCACCACCTTCGGCGAGTCCCACGGGCCGGCGATCGGCTGCGTGATCGACGGTTGCCCGCCGGGCATCTCGATCGCGGCGGAAGACTTCGCGCATGACCTGGCGCGTCGCGCAACCGGCAAGAGCCGGCACACATCGGCACGGCACGAGGCCGACGAGGTCGAAATCCTCAGCGGTGTGTATCAGGGCGTCACCACCGGCACGCCGATTGCGCTGCTTGTGCGCAATACCGATGCACGCAGCAAGGACTACAGCAAGATCGCCGAGCAATTCCGGCCCGGCCACGCCGACTACACCTACTGGCAGAAGTACGGCATCCGCGATCCGCGCGGTGGCGGTCGCAGCAGCGCCCGCGAGACCACCATGCGCGTCGCTGCGGCGGTGATCGCCAAGAAGTGGCTGGCGGACCGGCATGGTGTGCGCGTCTATGGCTGGTTGTCGCAGCTCGGCGATATCGTGCCGAAAGGCTTCGACGCCTCCGTCATCGAAACCAATCCGTTCTTCTGGCCGCACGCCGCGCAGGTCGATGATCTCGAAACCTACATGGATGCGCTGCGCAAGTCCGGCGATTCCGTGGGTGCGCGGGTCACCGTGGTCGCCGATGGCGTCCCGCCCGGTTGGGGCGAGCCGGTGTACGGCAAGCTCGACGGCGATCTCGCCGCCGCGATGATGTCGATCAACGCGGTGAAGGGCGTCGAGATCGGCGACGGCTTCGCGAGCGTTGCGCAGAAGGGCAGCGAACACCGCGACGTGATGACGCCCGATGGCTTCCTGTCCAATCACGCGGGCGGCATCCTCGGTGGCATTTCCAGCGGCCAGCAGGTGGTGGTGTCGGTGGCGTTCAAGCCGACCTCCAGCCTGCGCCTGCCGGTGGAAGGCCTGGATGCCGACGGCAACGTGGTCGACATTGTCACCACCGGTCGCCACGATCCCTGCGTCGGCATCCGCGCCACCCCCATTTGCGAGGCGATGCTGGCATTGGTGCTGATGGACCAGGCGCTGCGCCATCGTGCGCAGTGCGGCGACGTTGGTGATGTCTCGCCGCGCATTCCGGCGATGAAATCCATTACCACCGACGCGAAACGATAGCGGCGCGCCGCCGGCTACGCCCCCACGGGCAGCGACGCGCCGCAGCGAAACCCGCAATCCAACCCGCACATATCCTCGACATCCGGCAGCTGCGACGACGCGCTGCGAAAGAACACAAAGGGCATTCCAGATGAGCAAGCAATTCAAGGTGGCCGTGGTCGGCGCGACCGGCGCGGTGGGCGAGGTGATGCTGTCGATCCTGGCCGAGCGCGAGTTCCCGGCCAGCGAAGTGATCGCCCTGGCCAGCGAGCGTTCCGCCGGCATCACGGTGGCGTTCGGCAACGGCGACCTGGTGGTGCAGGACCTGGCCACGTTCGACCCGGCCGGCGTGGACATCGCGCTGTTCTCGGCCGGTGGCGGCACCAGCAAGGAATACGCGCCGAAGTTCGCCGCGGCGGGCGCAGTGGTGATCGACAACTCCTCGACCTTCCGCTACGACGACGACGTGCCGCTGGTGGTGTCCGAGGTCAATCCCGCGGCGGTGCGCAACCGCCCGCGCGGCATCATCGCCAACCCGAATTGTTCGACGATGCAGCTGATGGTGGCGCTGAAGCCGATCTTCGATGCCGCCGGCATCGAGCGCATCAATGTCGCCACCTACCAGTCGGTGTCGGGCGCGGGTCGTTCCGGCCTGGAGGAACTGGGCGTGCAGACCGGTCAGTTGCTCAATTTCCAGGACATCGCGCCGAAGAAGTTCCAGGCGCAGATCGCCTTCAACCTGATTCCGCACATCGACGAATTCCTGGACAACGGTTACACCAAGGAAGAGATGAAGCTGGTCTGGGAAACCCGCAAGATCCTAGGCGACGACGCGATCCAGGTGAATCCCACTGCGGTGCGCGTGCCGGTGTTCTACGGGCATTCCGAGGCCGTCAACGTGGAGACCCGCGACAAGCTTTCCGCGCAACAGGCGCGCGAATTGCTCGAGCGCGCGCCGGGCGTGGTGGTGGTCGACGATCGCGTGGCCGGCGGCTATCCGACGCCTGTCACCCATGCATCCGGCACCGACGCGGTTTATGTGGGCCGCATCCGCGAGGATTTGTCGCATCCGCGTGGTCTCAACCTGTGGGTCGTGTCCGACAACATCCGCAAGGGTGCGGCGTTGAATGCGGTGCAAATCGCGGAACTTGTTGCCGCCGAAGGCTGAGCGCGGCTAGAGTCGTCGCGGTGATGGGGGCGGGAGCAGGCGTGATCAGGACATTGCGAACGGCGGCGATCGCCACTGCGCTGCTACTGGCGGCGGGAAATGCGTGGGCGCTCGGCCTCGGCCAGATCGAGGTCAAGTCGCGGCGCAACCAGCCGCTGCTCGCGGAAATCCCGATCATCTCCACCACCCCCGGTGAGCTGGAAGCGCTGAAGGCACGGCTGGCCTCGCCGGACACGTTCCGGCGGGTCGGGCTGGCCCCACCCAGTGGCGCGGCCGCCGACCTGCAGTTCAGCCTCGGCAGCGATGCGCGTGGTCGCCCGGTGATCCGGGTCACCACCACCCGTCCGGTCGAGCAGTCGGTGCTCAACTTCCTGGTCGAGGTCGACTGGGGACAGGGCCGGCTGGTCCGCGAATATTCCGCCCTGGTCGATGCGCCGAACACCGCCAGTGCGCCACTGCAGCCCGCAATCGAAGCGCCGGTCGCGCCCGCCCCGAACGTGGTCCAGCGTCCCGCACCGCCGCCGGTGGTCGCCGCCCCGACGCCTGCAGCACCGCCCGTTGTCGAAGATCGGCCCGAACCTGCGCCGCCCGCTGTCGCCATCGCGCCGCTGCCGCCGGCACAACCCGCTGCACCCGTGCCCGCTCCGGTGGCCCCGGCACCCGCACAGGCGCAATACGGCCCGATCAAGCAGGGCGAAACACTTTCGAAGATCGCCGGCAAGCTGGACCTGCCGTCCGGATTCAGCCTCGACCAGACCATGCTCGCTTTGCTGCGCGCCAATCCGGATGCCTTCCTCGGCGACGACATCAACCGGCTGCGGCGCGGCTCGGTGCTGCGGGTTCCCGGCAGTGCCGAGCTCGGCAGCGTCAATGCCGAAGAAGCCGGCCAGGTCGTCCGCCAGCAGATGCAGCAATGGCGACAGGCACGTCGCCCGGTGCGCCAGCCCGAGGTCGCCACCGCCGATGCCGCGCCGGCCACGCGTGCGCCGGCTCCGGCCGCCGCCGCCGAGGCACCCGCGCCCAAGGCGACAGTCGCCGCGGCCAAGCCGAAACCGGCAACGCCGACTCGCCAGGCGGCGCCCGCGCGTCGCCAGGAAGCGCGCTTGCAGATCATCCCGCCCGCCGCACCGGGCAAGGCCACAGGTACACGATCCGGCACCACCGCCGGAGGCGAGGGCAGCATGCTCCAGCAACAATTGCGGCAGAAAGACGAAGACATCGCCGCCAAGGCCGCCGAGATCGGCGAGCTCAAGGAGCGGGTGGCCGAACTCGAGAAGCTGAAGCAGGACCAGCAGCAGTTGTTGTCGCTCAAGGACAGCGAATTGGCCGCTGCCCAGCAGCGCCTCGCGGATGCCAACAAGGCCGCCGCCACGGCGGCCGCGGCCGCGGTCAAGCCCGCCGCTGCCGCGCAGGCCGCGCCGCAAGCCAGCGCGCAGGTCCCGGCAACCCAGGATGCTGCCGCCAATGCGTCCAATCCGATGCCTTACATCTGGGGTGGGCTGGGCCTGGCCGCGATCGCGTTGCTGGGTTGGCTGCTGTTCGGTCGCCGCAAGCCGGCACCTGCGCCGCGCCGCAGCAGCTTCGACAGCGAGGCATTGGCTGCCAGCCTGGTGCACCCATCAGTAGAGCCGGAAACGGCGTACGTCGCGGATCCGCAAACGGACGCCGACGATGTCGTGGATATCGAGCGAGATGCGCCGGTTCCGGGACCGGCTCCGATCCGACCCCCGGTCGTGGATGTGTCGCGGCCCGCGCCAACCATCGACCTGGCCGACGTACCGCCTACCGCAACCCGGGTGGAAGCGCCGACCTGGCATTCCGGTTGGGTCAAGGCCGATGCCGCGGTTCCGCCGGTGACGCCGCTACCTCCGGTCGCAGCTTCCGCTCCGAGTTTCGTGCCGAGCGAGGACGAGTTCCCGGAGGACGTGGTGCCTGTGCCGCAGGCCAGTGCCGAGCAGCGCCTGAAGCTCGCGCGCGCCTTCCTCGACATCGGCGACGACCATTCCGCGAAGCAGTTGCTGCGCGAGTTGCTGGACGATCCCGATCCGGTCGCCCGCACCGACGCCGGGCGCCTGCTGCGCGAACTCGGCTGAGGCGCTCCGGCAAGCGGATGCGTCTCGCGCTCGGGATCGAATACGACGGCAGCGGGTTTTCCGGCTGGCAGCGGCTGAGTCCTTCCGGCACCCCGGTCGCCGACGGCAGCCTGCAGACCGCGCTGGAGATGGCCCTGTCGAAGGTGGCCGATGCGCGCATCGATACCGTTTGCGCGGGCCGCACCGATGCGGGCGTGCATGCGCGTTGCCAGGTGGTTCATTTCGATACCGATGCCGTGCGCGATGCGCGCGGCTGGGTGCTTGGCACCACCGCCAACCTGCCGGCCGCGATGGCGGCACGCTGGTGCGTGCCGGTGGCCGACGATTTCAGCGCGCGGTTCGCGGCGCGTTCGCGTCGCTATCGCTACAGCCTGCTCAACCGCGGGACCCGACCAGGATTGGAGCGCCAGTACCTGAGTTGGGAGCGGATGCCGCTGGATGCGGATGCCATGCACGCCGCTGCGCAGGTCCTGCAAGGCGAACGCGATTTCTCCGCATTCCGCAGCATCCAGTGCCAGGCAGCGCATGCTCGGCGCAACTTGCACGAGATCGTGGTGACGCGCCGCGACGACCAGGTCATCGTCGAAGTCCAGGCCAATGCGTTCCTGCACCACATGGTCCGCAACATCGTCGGCTCGCTGATCGTGGTGGGGCGTGGCGAGCGTCCGGTCGAGTGGATCGCCGAGCTGCTCGAAGGCCGCGACCGCAGCGTGGCCGGCCCGACTGCGCCGGCAGCGGGACTGCTGTTCCTCGGGCCGCGTTATCCGCGACAATGGGGACTGCCGCAGGACGTTTGCGGCGACGAACCATCCTGCTGAAGGGCCGTCGATGAAACGCGCGTTGTTTCGCACCCGCATCAAGTTCTGCGGCCTGACCCGTGCGGGCGACGTGCGCCTGGCGGGGGAGTTGGGGGTGGATGCGATCGGGTTGATCTTCGCCGGGCGCAGCCCGCGCCGGCTCGAACCTGAATCCGCGCGCGGCTTGCGCGAGGCGTTGGCCCCGCTGGTCGACGTGGTCGCGTTGTTCATGGACAACAGCGCAAGCGAAGTGCGCGACGCGATCGCGCATGCGCGACCGACCCTGCTGCAGTTCCATGGCAGCGAAGACGACGCGTTCTGCCGTCGCTTCGGCCTGCCGTACCTGAAGGGCGTCGGCCTGAAGGGCACGGAGCGTGGGTTGAGCGGCCGCATGCTGCATGCACGCTATCCGCATGCCGCCGGCTTCGTGCTGGATGGCCATGGAGCGGGCGAGCCCGGTGGCAGCGGCCAGCGCGTCGACATCGCCGCGATTCCGGACGACATGAGCAAACCGTTCGTGCTGGCCGGCGGGTTGGGCCCGGACAATGTGTTCGCCGCGGTGCGTGCGGCATCGCCATGGGGCGTGGACGTCGCCAGCGGCATCGAGGTGGAACCGGGAATCAAGGATGGCGTGCTGATGCGCCGCTTCGTGGAGGAAGTGCGACGCGCCGACTGCGTCGACCTCGACGACAACGATGAACTGAAGGAGTGCAATGCCTGTGGCCGCTGAACCCCTCGACTTCAATGCCTATCCGGATGCGCAGGGGCATTTCGGTCGCCACGGTGGCCGCTTCGTCGCCGAGACCCTGATCGGGCCGCTGGAGGAACTGGCCGCCGCGTACGATGCCGCGCGCGTCGATCCGGCCTTCATCGCCGCGTTCGAGAAAGACCTCAAGCACTACGTTGGCCGGCCGAGCCCGATCTACCACGCGGAGCGCCTCAGCCGCGAAACCGGCGGCGCGCAGATCCTGCTCAAGCGCGAAGACCTGAACCACACCGGCGCGCACAAGATCAACAACACCATCGGCCAGGCGTTGCTCGCCAGCCGGATGGGGAAGACCCGCATCATCGCCGAGACCG